>NZ_VEJN01000025.1:0-15576 GCF_007678615.1 Pseudomonas sp. DE0157 | reverse complement strand
GCTGCGGTCAGAGTGGTCTTACCGTGGTCAACGTGGCCGATAGTGCCGACGTTAACGTGGGGAAGGGTACGATCAAATTTTTCTTTAGCCACGACAGTGAACTCCTAGCCTAAAGGGGCTGAATCAGCCTTGTTTTTTAATGAGAGCTTCGACGATGTTCGACGGAGCTTCAGCGTACTTGGAGAATTCCATGGAGTAGCTTGCGCGACCCTGAGACATGGAACGAACGTCGGTCGCGTAACCGAACATTTCCCCGAGCGGAACTTCAGCGCGGACGACGCGGCCAGAGACCGACTCATCCATACCCTGTACCAGACCACGACGACGGTTCAGGTCACCCATCACGTCACCCAGGTAGTCTTCCGGGGTTACAACTTCGACCTTCATGATCGGCTCGAGAACCACGCCGCCACCCTTCTGGGCCAGCTGCTTGGTTGCCATCGATGCAGCGATCTTGAACGCCATTTCGTTGGAGTCGACGTCGTGGTACGAACCGTCGAATACCGTGGCCTTCAGGCCGATCAGAGGATAGCCGGCAACAACGCCGTTCTTCATCTGCTCTTCGATACCCTTCTGGATCGGGGCGATGAACTCCTTCGGAATCACACCACCAACGACTTCGTTGGTAAACACCAGACCTTCGGTGATATTGCCTTTTTCGTCCACTTCCGGCTCCGAGAAACGGATCCAGCAGTGACCGAACTGACCACGACCACCCGACTGACGAACGAACTTGCCTTCGATCTCGACGTTGGACTTGGTGATCTTCTCGCGGTACGAAACCTGAGGCTTACCGATGTTGGCTTCGACGTTGAATTCGCGCTTCATGCGGTCAACGAGGATGTCCAGGTGCAGCTCACCCATACCGGAGATGATGGTCTGGCCGGTTTCTTCGTCGGTCTTGACGCGGAACGACGGGTCTTCCTGGGCCAGCTTGCCCAGTGCGATACCCATCTTCTCCTGGTCGGCCTTGGTTTTCGGCTCGACGGACAGGGAGATTACCGGCTCAGGGAAGTCCATACGCTCAAGGATGATTGGATGATCGGCGTTGCACAGGGTTTCACCGGTGGTCACGTCTTTCATACCGATCAGGGCGGCGATGTCACCAGCGCGCACTTCCTTGATCTCTTCACGCTGGTTGGCGTGCATCTGCACCATACGACCAACGCGCTCTTTCTTGCCTTTGACCGAGTTGATCACGGAGTCGCCGGAGCTCAGAACACCCGAGTAGACACGAACGAAGGTCAGAGTACCTACGAACGGGTCGGTCGCGATCTTGAACGCCAGGGCCGAGAAGGGTTCGTTGTCGTCAGCGTGACGCTCGTCTTTACGAACAGCCGGGTCTTCCTTGTCCAGATCCTTGTCGTCCGGGTTGATACCCTGGATGGCAGGAATCTCGGTAGGAGCAGGCAGGTAGTCGATGACGGCGTCGAGAACCAGGGGAACACCCTTGTTCTTGAACGACGAACCGCAAACAGCTGGAACGATCTCGCTGGCCAGGGTGCGCGCGCGCAGGCCTGCCTTGATCTCGTCAACGGTGAGCTCACCGCCTTCCAGGTACTTGTTCATCAACTCTTCGTTGGCTTCAGCAGCAGCTTCAACCATGTTGTTGCGCCACTCTTGAGCCAGCTCAAGCATGTCCGCAGGAATTTCTTCCTCGCGGTAGGTGGTGCCCTTGTCGTCGTCGTTCCAGTAGATAGCCTTCATCTTGATCAGGTCGACCTGACCCTGGAAGTTATCTTCCGAACCGATGGCCAGCTGAACCGGAACCGGGGTGTGGCCCAGACGGTTCTTGATCTGACCTACGACACGCAGGAAGTTGGCACCGGCACGGTCCATCTTGTTCACGTAAACAACACGTGGAACACCGTACTTGTTGGCCTGACGCCATACGGTTTCGGACTGAGGCTCGACACCGGAGGTGCCGCAGAACACAACGACCGCGCCGTCGAGTACGCGCAGCGAACGTTCTACTTCAATGGTGAAGTCAACGTGGCCGGGGGTATCGATGACGTTTACGCGGTAGTTGTCGTACTGACCAACGGAACCTTTCCAGAAGGTGGTAACGGCAGCGGAGGTAATGGTGATACCGCGCTCCTGCTCCTGCACCATCCAGTCGGTGGTCGCGGCGCCATCATGCACCTCGCCCATCTTGTGGCTCAGACCTGTGTAGAACAGGATCCGCTCGGTAGTGGTGGTCTTGCCCGCGTCAACGTGGGCACAGATACCAATGTTACGGTAGCGGTTAATTGCTGTAGTACGAGCCATAAAGCCCTCGCAAAGTAATTGATGCTTGAATTAGAAGCGGTAGTGCGAGAACGCTTTGTTGGCTTCAGCCATACGGTGCACGTCTTCACGCTTCTTGACTGCAGCACCCTTGCCTTCGGCAGCATCCAGCAGCTCGCCAGCCAGGCGCAGAGCCATCGACTTCTCGCCGCGCTTGCGGGCGTAGTCTACGAGCCAGCGCATGGCCAGAGCGTTACGACGGGATGGACGAACTTCAACCGGGACCTGGTAAGTGGCACCGCCGACACGACGGGACTTTACTTCGACCAGCGGAGCGATGGCGTCGAGAGCTTTCTCGAAGATTTCCAGGGGGTCGCTGTTCTTGCGTGCTTTGACGGTATCCAGGGCACCATAAACGATGCGCTCGGCTACGGCCTTTTTGCCGCTTTCCATCACGTGGTTCATGAACTTGGCGAGAATCTGCGATCCGTACTTAGGATCGTCAAGGATCTCACGTTTTGCTGCTACACGACGTCTTGGCATGATAAGCCCTCAAACGGTCTTCAGGTTAGCCCGGGACCTGGGTCTACGACCCCCGCCCGACCTTACTCTTATCGACTCAAAAAAATGGATGTCTGCAAACGGCCGATTACTTCGGACGCTTGGTACCGTACTTCGAACGACCCTGGTTACGGCCTTTAACGCCCGAAGTATCCAGAGAGCCGCGAACGGTGTGGTAACGAACACCTGGCAAGTCTTTTACACGGCCGCCACGGATCAGGACGACGCTGTGCTCTTGCAGGTTGTGGCCTTCACCACCGATGTACGAGGAAACCTCGAAACCGTTGGTCAGACGCACACGGCATACTTTACGCAGTGCCGAGTTAGGTTTTTTCGGCGTAGTGGTGTACACGCGGGTGCACACGCCACGACGTTGCGGGCAGTTCTGCAGCGCAGGAACGTCGGACTTTTCGACCGAACGCTTACGCGGCTGACGTACCAGCTGGTTGATAGTTGCCATCTACTAGCTCCACTGATTGTCTTGCGACTCTATTGTCTTGCAAGAAAGCCAAAAATTGGCGAGACGGAGCCTCACCAAATTTAAGGGTACAAAAGTCTAAAGAGGATCTTGCACCCAGTCAAGACAAGGCCCCGGCCCTCCCCGCCCGATCATCGGCAACATTTCATGTCGCCGACGACCATTCGGGGTCAACCGGGGCCCTGCCCTGTACTCAGTTACCGCTGGAGTTCAGTGCTTCGGTCAGTGCGGCTTCCACCTCACTGGCGCTCACACGCAGCGGCTTGTCTGCATCACGGCGACGCTTGCGCTCGCTGTGGTAAGCCAGACCGGTACCGGCCGGGATCAAACGACCCACGACCACGTTTTCTTTCAGACCACGCAGGTAGTCGCGCTTGCCAGTTACGGCCGCTTCGGTCAATACGCGTGTAGTTTCCTGGAAGGAAGCCGCGGAAATAAACGACTCGGTCGACAGCGACGCCTTGGTGATACCCAGCAGCACACGGGTAAACTTGGAGATGAACTTGTCCTCGCCGGCGAGACGCTCGTTCTCTACCAGTACCTGAGTCAGTTCCATCTGGTCGCCCTTGATGAAGCTGGAATCGCCCGACTCGGAAATCTCGACCTTGCGCAGCATCTGGCGCAGGATGGTCTCGATGTGCTTGTCGTTGATCTTAACGCCTTGCAGACGGTAAACGTCCTGAATCTCGTTGACGATGTACTTGGCGAGTGCGCTGACACCCAATAGACGCAGGATGTCGTGCGGATCGCTCGGGCCGTCGGAGATAACTTCGCCGCGGTTCACCTGCTCACCCTCGAAGACGTTCAGGTGACGCCACTTCGGAATCAGCTCTTCGTACGGATCGCTACCGTCGGTCGGCGTGATCACCAGGCGACGCTTGCCCTTGGTCTCTTTACCGAAGGCAATGGTACCGCTGACTTCAGCCAGAATCGACGCTTCCTTCGGACGACGCGCTTCGAACAAGTCGGCAACACGTGGCAGACCACCGGTGATGTCACGGGTCTTGGACGTTTCTTGCGGGATACGCGCAATAACGTCACCGACACCGATCTGGGCACCGTCGGCTACGCCAACCAGGGCATTGGCCGGCAGGAAGTACTGGGCAGGTACATCGGTACCCGGCAGGTACAGGTCCTTGCCAGAGGCATCCACCATCTTGATGGCCGGACGGATTTCCTTGCCTGCGGCAGGGCGATCCTTGACGTCCAGCACTTCAATGTTGGTCAGGCCGGTGAGCTCATCGGTCTGACGCTTGATGGTAATGTTTTCTTCCATGCCCACGAAGGTCACGGTACCTTTGAGCTCGGTCACGATCGGGTGGGTGTGCGGGTCCCACTTGGCGACGATGGCGCCAGCTTCGACCTTGTCACCTTCCTTGACCGAAATCACAGCGCCGTACGGCAGCTTGTAACGCTCACGCTCACGACCGAATTCGTCGGCAATGGCCAACTCGCCCGAACGCGATACGGCAACCAGGTTACCATCTGCGCGCTCAACCTGCTTCAGGTTATGCAGACGTACCATACCGCCATTCTTCACCTGAACGCTGTCAGCAGCCGAGGTCCGGCTTGCAGCACCACCGATGTGGAACGTACGCATGGTCAGCTGGGTACCAGGCTCACCGATGGACTGGGCGGCAATGACGCCGACCGCTTCACCGATGTTCACCTGATGACCGCGCGCCAGGTCACGGCCGTAACACTTGGCGCAGATACCGAAGCGGGTTTCGCAGCTGATCGGCGAACGCACGACCACTTCGTCGATGCTGTTCAGCTCGATGAACTCGACCCACTTCTCGTCTACCAGCGTACCGGCAGGAACGATGACGTCCTCGGTGCCTGGCTTGAACACGTCACGGGCGATCACACGGCCCAGAACACGCTCACCCAGCGGCTCGACAACGTCGCCGCCTTCGATGTGCGGGGTCATGACCAGACCTTGGTCGGTACCGCAGTCGATCTCGGTCACCACCAGGTCCTGCGCCACGTCTACCAGACGACGCGTCAGGTAACCGGAGTTAGCAGTCTTCAGTGCGGTATCCGCCAGACCCTTACGAGCACCGTGAGTCGAGATGAAGTACTGAAGTACGCTCAGACCTTCACGGAAGTTCGCGGTGATAGGCGTCTCGATGATGGAGCCATCCGGCTTGGCCATCAGGCCACGCATACCGGCCAGCTGACGGATCTGGGCTGCAGAACCACGCGCACCCGAGTCAGCCATCATGTACATCGAGTTGAACGATTCCTGGTCGACTTCATTGCCCTCGCGATCAATGACCTTCTCTTTCGAGAGGTTGGCCATCATCGCCTTGGACACTTCGTCGTTCGCCTTGGACCACAAGTCGATGACCTTGTTGTACTTCTCGCCCTGGGTTACCAGGCCGGAGGCGTACTGACTTTCGATTTCCTTCACTTCATCGGTAGCAGTACCGATGATGCGGGCCTTCTCATCCGGGATGACGAAGTCGTTCACACCGATGGAAACACCGGAAATGGTCGAGTAGGCGAAACCGGTGTACATCAGCTGGTCAGCGAAGATGACGGTCTCTTTCAGACCAACCACGCGGTAGCACTGGTTGATCAGCTTGGAGATCGCCTTTTTCTTCATTGGCTGGTTGACGACATCGTAAGGCAGGCCAGCAGGTACAACCTGGAACAGCAGCGCACGGCCAACAGTGGTGTCGACGATACGGGTGTTCTTGGTGACGCTGCCATCACGTTCTTTCACGGTCTCGTTGATACGAACCTTGATTTTCGCGTGCAGGGCAGCTTCGCCGGCGCGGAATACGCGGTCGACTTCCTGCAGGTCGGCAAACACACGACCCTCGCCCTTGGCGTTGATGGCCTCACGGGTCATGTAATACAGACCCAACACGACGTCCTGCGACGGAACGATGATTGGCTCACCGTTGGCTGGCGACAGGATGTTGTTGGTCGACATCATCAGTGCACGCGCTTCGAGCTGGGCTTCCAGCGTCAGCGGCACGTGAACGGCCATCTGGTCACCGTCGAAGTCGGCGTTGTACGCGGCGCAGACCAGCGGGTGCAGCTGGATGGCCTTACCTTCGATCAGTACCGGCTCAAAGGCCTGGATACCCAGACGGTGCAGGGTCGGTGCACGGTTGAGCAGCACGGGGTGTTCGCGAATCACTTCGGCGAGAACGTCCCACACCTCTGGCAGTTCGCGCTCGACCATCTTTTTGGCAGCCTTGATGGTGGTCGCCAGACCACGCATTTCCAGCTTGCCGAAAATGAACGGCTTGAACAGCTCGAGGGCCATCTTCTTCGGCAGACCGCACTGGTGCAGACGCAGGGTCGGGCCTACGGTAATTACCGAACGGCCGGAGTAGTCCACACGCTTACCGAGCAAGTTCTGACGGAAGCGACCTTGCTTACCTTTGATCATGTCGGCCAGGGACTTCAGCGGACGCTTGTTCGAACCAGTGATGGCGCGACCACGACGACCGTTGTCCAGCAGGGCGTCGACCGCTTCCTGCAGCATGCGCTTTTCGTTGCGCACGATGATGTCCGGCGCCGACAGATCCAGCAGGCGCTTGAGACGGTTGTTACGGTTGATCACCCGACGGTACAGGTCGTTCAGGTCGGAGGTCGCGAAGCGGCCGCCATCCAACGGTACCAGCGGGCGCAGGTCCGGCGGCAGCACTGGCAGGACGGTCAGGACCATCCACTCAGGCAGGTTGCCGGAGCCCTGGAAGGCTTCCATGAGCTTCAGGCGCTTGGACAGCTTCTTGATCTTGGTTTCCGAGTTGGTCTGCGGAATCTCTTCACGCAGGCGGCCGATCTCGTGCTCCAGGTCGATAGCGTGCAGCAGCTCGCGGACAGCCTCGGCACCCATGCGGGCGTCGAAATCGTCACCGAACTCTTCCAGCGCTTCGAAGTACTGCTCGTCGTTGAGCAACTGGCCTTTTTCAAGCGTAGTCATGCCTGGGTCGATTACGACGTAGCTCTCGAAGTAGAGCACGCGCTCGATATCACGCAGGGTCATGTCCATCAGCAAGCCGATACGGGACGGCAGCGACTTCAGGAACCAGATGTGTGCGACCGGCGAAGCCAGCTCGATGTGAGCCATGCGCTCACGACGGACCTTGGCGAGGGCAACTTCAACACCGCACTTCTCGCAGATAACGCCGCGATGCTTGAGCCGCTTGTACTTACCGCACAGGCACTCGTAGTCCTTGACTGGGCCAAAGATCTTGGCGCAGAACAGGCCGTCACGTTCTGGTTTGAACGTACGGTAGTTGATGGTTTCCGGCTTCTTAACTTCACCGAACGACCACGAACGGATCATCTCTGGTGACGCCAGACCGATGCGGATGGCGTCGAACTCTTCGACTTGACCCTGGTTTTTCAGCAAATTCAGTAGGTCTTTCAAGGCCTTTCCTCCTGGCGGAGCAGGGAGCGGGCACTGCCTGCCCCACTCCCCTTCACGTCACGTGTTATTCGGTTTCCAGATCGATATCGATACCGAGCGAACGGATCTCTTTGATCAACACGTTGAAGGACTCGGGCATGCCCGGCTCCATACGGTGATCGCCATCCACGATGTTCTTGTACATCTTGGTACGGCCGTTCACGTCGTCCGACTTCACTGTGAGCATTTCTTGCAGGGTGTATGCCGCGCCGTATGCTTCCAGCGCCCACACTTCCATCTCCCCGAAACGCTGACCACCGAACTGTGCCTTACCACCCAGCGGCTGCTGGGTAACCAGGCTGTAAGAACCAGTGGAACGCGCGTGCATCTTGTCGTCCACCAAGTGGTTCAGCTTCAGCATGTACATGTAACCAACGGTCACAGGACGCTCGAACTTGTTGCCGGTACGGCCATCGAACAGCACCATCTGGCCGCTCTCAGGCAGGTCGGCCAGCTTCAGCATGGCCTTGATCTCGCTCTCTTTCGCACCGTCGAACACGGGCGTTGCCATTGGCACGCCTTTCTTCAGGTTATGAGCCAGGGCGAGAATTTCTTCATCGCTGAACTCGTCGAGGCTTTCCTGACGACCACCGATCTCGTTGTAGACCTCGGTCAGGAACACGCGCAGCTCTGCGGCTTTGCGCTGCTCCTCGATCATGCGATCGATCTTTTCACCCAGACCCTTGGCCGCGAGGCCCAGGTGGGTTTCCAGAATCTGACCCACGTTCATACGCGAAGGTACACCCAGCGGGTTCAGTACGACATCGACCGGCGTGCCGTTGGCGTCATGCGGCATGTCTTCGACCGGCATGATCACCGAGACAACACCTTTGTTACCGTGACGACCGGCCATCTTGTCACCCGGCTGGATGCGACGGCGGATTGCCAGGTAGACCTTGACGATCTTCAGAACGCCTGGTGCCAGGTCATCGCCCTGTTGCAGCTTGCGCTTCTTGTCTTCGAACTTGTCGTCCAGCAGTCGGCGACGGTCGACGATGTACTGCTGAGCCTTTTCCAGCTGCTCGTTCAGTGCATCTTCGGCCATGCGCAGCTTGAACCACTGACCGTGCTCCAGACCGGCGAGGACTTCATCAGTGATGACAGTGCCTTTCTTCAGGCCTGCACCACCGTCGACCACCTGACCATCCAACGCAGAGCGCAGACGCTCGAAGGTTGCGCCTTCGACGATGCGGAATTCCTCGTTGAGGTCCTTGCGGATCTCGTCGAGCTGCATCTTCTCGATGGCCAGCGCACGGCTGTCACGCTCGACGCCATCACGGGTGAAGACCTGAACGTCGATGACAGTACCCTTGGTACCGGTCGGTACGCGCAGGGAAGTGTCCTTAACGTCGCTGGCTTTTTCGCCAAAGATCGCGCGCAGCAGTTTTTCTTCAGGGGTGAGCTGGGTTTCGCCTTTTGGCGTTACCTTGCCGACCAGAATATCGCCAGCGCCAACTTCAGCACCGACGTAAACGATACCGGCTTCGTCCAGCTTGTTCAGCGCAGCCTCACCCACGTTCGGGATGTCTGCAGTGATCTCTTCTGGGCCAAGCTTGGTGTCACGGGCCACACAGGTCAGTTCCTGGATGTGGATCGTGGTGAAGCGATCCTCCTGAACGACGCGCTCGGAGAGGCAGATGGAGTCTTCGAAGTTGAAGCCGTTCCATGCCATGAACGCGATGCGCATGTTCTGACCCAGCGCCAGCTCACCCATGTCGGTGGACGGGCCATCGGCCATGATATCGCCGCGCTGTACCATGTCACCCTTGCTCACCAGCGGACGCTGGTTGATGCAGGTGTTCTGGTTCGAACGGGTGTACTTGGTCAGGTTGTAGATATCTACACCTGCCTCGCCGGTTTCCACTTCGTCATCCGCTACACGGACCACGATACGGCTGGCGTCGACCGAGTCGATCACGCCACCGCGGCGAGCAACCACGCAGACACCGGAGTCACGGGCAACGTTGCGCTCCATGCCGGTACCTACCAGCGGCTTGTCGGCACGCAGGGTTGGTACAGCCTGACGCTGCATGTTCGAGCCCATCAGTGCACGGTTGGCGTCGTCGTGCTCCAGGAATGGGATCAGCGACGCAGCGACCGAAACTACCTGCTTGGGCGAAACGTCCATCAGGGTGACGTCTTCCGGCGCCTTGACGGTGAATTCGTTCAGGTGGCGCACAGCGACCAGCTCATCGATCAGCTGCTTCTTGTCGTTCATCGCGGCCGAAGCCTGGGCGATCACGTGATCGGCCTCTTCGATGGCAGACAGGAATACGATGTCGTCGCTGACAACGCCTTCCTTCACCACACGGTACGGGCTTTCCAGGAAGCCGTACTGGTTGGTGCGAGCATACGCAGCCAGGGAGTTGATCAGACCGATGTTCGGACCTTCAGGGGTTTCGATCGGGCACACGCGGCCGTAGTGGGTCGGGTGTACGTCACGCACCTCGAAGCCAGCACGCTCACGGGTCAGACCGCCAGGGCCGAGTGCGGAAACACGGCGCTTGTGGGTGATCTCGGAGAGCGGGTTGTTCTGGTCCATGAACTGCGAAAGCTGGCTGGAACCGAAGAACTCTTTCACCGCCGCCGCTACCGGCTTGGCGTTGATCAGGTCCTGAGGCATCAGGCCTTCGCTTTCAGCCATCGACAGACGTTCCTTGACCGCGCGCTCGACACGCACCAGGCCTACACGGAACTGGTTCTCGGCCATTTCACCAACGCAACGTACGCGACGGTTACCCAGGTGGTCGATGTCGTCGACGATGCCTTTGCCGTTACGGATATCGACGAGAGTCTTCAGAACCTCGACGATATCTTCCTTGCTCAGCACGCCCGAGCCTTCGATTTCGGTGCGACCGATACGACGGTTGAACTTCATGCGGCCGACGGCGGACAGGTCGTAACGCTCGGCGCTGAAGAACAGGTTGTTGAACAGGGTTTCGGCAGCATCCTTGGTCGGCGGCTCACCTGGACGCATCATGCGATAGATTTCGACCAGAGCTTCCAATTGGTTGCTGGTGGTGTCTATCTTCAAGGTATCGGAGATGAACGGACCGCAATCGATGTCGTTGGTGTACAGGGTCTCGATACGGACAACCTGTGCCTTGGCGACTTTGACCAGCAGTTCGGTCGTCAGCTCGGTGTTGCACTCGGCAATGATCTCGCCGGTTGCAGGGTGCACGATGGCCTTGGCAGTCGTACGGCCCAGGACGTATTCCATTGGCACGTCGAGCTGTTTGACACCGGCTTTTTCGAGCTGATTGATATGGCGCGCAGTGATGCGGCGGCCTTGCTCGACGATGACCTTGCCATTCTCGTCATGGATGTCCATGACCGCGACTTCACCACGCAGACGCTGTGGCACCAGTTCAAGGCTGAGGTTCTCGCCGGAAACATGGAACACGTTGGTGGTGTAGAAGGTGTTCAGCACTTCTTCAGTGCTGTAGCCCAGCGCGCGCAGCAGGACCGAAGCCGGCAGTTTGCGGCGACGGTCGATACGCACGAATACGCAGTCCTTAGGATCGAACTCGAAGTCCAACCAGGAGCCGCGGTATGGAATGATGCGAGCGGAGTACAGCAGCTTGCCCGAGCTGTGAGTCTTGCCACGGTCGTGGTCGAAGAATACACCCGGCGAGCGGTGCAGCTGGGAAACGATCACACGCTCGGTACCGTTGATTACGAAGGTACCGTTCTCAGTCATCAGGGGGATTTCACCCATGTAGACTTCTTGCTCTTTGATGTCCTTGATCGCTTTGTTCGACGATTCCTTGTCGAAGATGATCAGGCGCACCTTGACCCGCAGTGGGACCGCGAAGGTCACGCCACGCAGGACACATTCCTTCACATCGAAGGCGGGTTCGCCCAGGCGATAGCCTACGTACTCCAAGGCAGCATTGCCGGAGTAGCTGATGATCGGGAATACCGATTTGAAGGCCGCATGCAGACCGACGTCGCGGAACTGATCCTTGGATGCTCCCGCTTGCAGGAATTCGCGATACGAATCCAGCTGGATGGCCAGGAGGTAAGGCACATCCATCACGTCCGGCAACTTGCTAAAGTCCTTGCGGATACGTTTTTTCTCAGTGTATGAGTAAGCCATCAGCGTTCCCCAGCTTGGTCACCTGCTTGTTTGGCTTCTCCCGGCGGGAGCAGCCAGAAAATCGTGCAAACCCTTGGTTTGCGCCACCCACATGGGTGTCTTGCAGCTTGTTATCGGGGCCGGCCTGACCGACCGCCAATAACGGAAAAAGGCCGGTGGCATAAGCCACCAGCCATCAGCCCTTTGCTCAACGCTCGGACTGGCGTCGCAAGGTCGAGATTACTTCAGCTCGACTTTAGCGCCTGCTTCTTCCAGCTTCTTCTTAGCGTCTTCAGCGGCTTCTTTCGAAACGCCTTCAGCTACAACCTGAGGAGCGCCATCGACTTTCTCTTTGGCTTCTTTCAGGCCCAGACCGGTCAGTTCGCGAACGGCCTTGATCACGTTCACTTTCTTGTCGCCAGCTTCAACCAGAACAACGTTGAACTCGGTCTGCTCTTCAACAACGGCAGCAGCAGCAGCTGGGCCAGCAGCGGCAACAGCAGCGGTAACGCCGAAGGTTTCTTCCATAGCTTTGATCAGCTCAACAACTTCCAGAACGGTTTTCTGGCCGATTGCTTCGATGATTTGCTCGTTAGTCAGGGACATGACTTAAATCCTGTATTGGGGTGACAGCCTACGCAGCCATCAAATTAAACGAATGATTTTGAAAGAGTTTCGCTTGCCTTAGGCAGCGGTAGCTTCTTTCTGGTCGCGAATGGCTGCCAGAGTACGAGCCAGCTTGCTGGTAGCGCCTTGGATCACGCTCATCAGTTTCGCAATAGCTTCGTCGCGGGTCGGCAGGGTAGCCAACACGTCGATCTGGTTCGCTGCAATGAAATTGCCGTCAAACGCAGCTGCCTTGATCTCGAACTTGTCCTGACCCTTGGCGAACTCTTTGAACAGACGGGCAGCAGCGCCCGGGTGTTCGTTGGAGAAAGCAATCAGGGTCGGGCCTTTGAACGCATCGTTGAGGATCGAAAATTCGGTGCCTTCAACAGCGCGCTTGAGCAGGGTGTTACGTACGACACGCACGTATACGCCAGCTTCGCGGGCCTCTTTACGGAGTCCGGTCATTGCGCTTACAGTCACACCACGGGCATCGGCCACGACAGCGGACAGAGCGACTTTGGCAGCCTCGTTGACTTCAGCGACGATGGCCTTCTTGTCTTCGAGTTTAATTGCCACGGGTTTACTCCTGGTTTTTACCGTTTCATCTGGCCGAAGCCGGATGTCGTTTTGGTGTCTGATTCGGTAACGAATCGGGAGCACCATCTGCGTGGGCTGGTGTTTTAAGGCTTGCGCCGCCTACGGTCTTGGATAGCCCCCGCCAGGCAGGGACCCCAATTTTTGCTGGTGGCGTGACAGGTCACACCACCATGTTCTTACACGTCCAGCGAGCTCTGGTCGATGACCAGACCTGGGCCCATGGTGGTGCTCAGGGTAACGCGCTTGACGTAGATACCTTTCGAAGAAGCTGGCTTGATACGCTTGAGGTCAGCGATCAGCGCTTCAACGTTTTCCTTCAGCTTGCCGGCTTCGAAGCCGATTTTGCCTACGGAAGTGTGAATGATACCGTTCTTGTCGGTACGGTAGCGAACCTGACCAGCCTTGGCGTTTTTCACGGCAGTGGCTACGTCTGGGGTTACGGTACCAACCTTCGGGTTAGGCATCAGGCCACGTGGGCCCAGAACCTGACCCAGCTGACCTACGACACGCATGGCATCAGGCGATGCGATGACAACGTCATAGTTCAGGTCGCCGCCTTTCATTTCAGCAGCCAGATCGTCCATACCTACGCGGTCAGCGCCGGCAGCCAGAGCGGCTTCAGCAGCTGGACCCTGGGTGAAGACAGCAACACGTACAGTCTTGCCAGTGCCGTGTGGCAGCACGGTAGCGCTACGAACAACCTGGTCGGATTTACGTGGGTCAACACCGAGGTTTACCGCGATGTCGTACGATTCGACGAACTTGGCAGCCGGCAGCGAAGCCAGCAGAGTTGCCGCTTCTTCGAAGTTATAGGCCTTGCCTGCTTCGATTTTTTCGGCGATTGCCTTTTGGCGCTTGGTCAGCTTAGCCATTACACACCCTCCACGTTCAAGCCCATGCTGCGGGCAGAGCCAGCGATGGTGCGTACAGCTGCGTCCAGGTCAGCAGAAGTCAGGTCGGCTTGTTTAGCCTTGGCGATTTCTTCCAGCTGAGCGCGGGTAACGGTACCGACTTTAACGGTGTTCGGGCGAGCCGAACCACTGGTCAGGCCAGCAGCTTTCTTCAGCAGAACCGAGGCAGGAGTGCTCTTGGTCTCGAAGGTGAAGCTACGGTCGCTGTATACAGTGATGATCACTGGAGTCGGCAGGCCGGCTTCTTGACCCTGGGTACGGGCGTTGAAGGCCTTGCAGAATTCCATGATGTTCACACCATGTTGGCCCAGTGCTGGACCAACGGGTGGGCTTGGGTTGGCCTGGCCGGCCTTAACTTGCAGCTTGATGTAAGCCTGAATCTTCTTAGCCATGAGCTACTCCAATATCGGGTACGAACGCCTATTGGCTCCCCGGATGACTTGCGTTTTATCCCAGTGACGACAAAACCCCGCAGCACACAGGGCTGCGGGGTATGGGATGCTTCGTCCGCCTAGACCTTTTCGACCTGGCTGAACTCGAGCTCCACGGGCGTAGAGCGACCGAAAATAAGCACTGCAACCTGCAGGCGGCTCTTTTCGTAGTTAACCTCTTCGACACTACCATTGAAGTCTGCGAACGGACCATCAATGACTCGAACCACTTCACCAGGCTCGAACAGAGTCTTGGGCTTCGGCTTGTCACTGCCGTCGGCGACGCGACGCAGGATTGCCTCAGCTTCTTTATCAGTGATGGGTGCGGGCTTGTCCGCTGTACCACCGATAAAGCCCATCACGCGCGGGGTATCCTTGACCAAGTGCCAAGTCCCTTCGTTCATTTCCATCTGAACCAACACGTAGCCCGGGAAGAACTTGCGTTCACTCTTGCGCTTCTGGCCGTTACGCATTTCAACGACTTCTTCGGTCGGAACCAGGATCTCGCCGAAACCGTCTTCCATGCCAGCCAGCTTGACGCGCTCGATCAAGGAGCGCATCACATGCTTCTCGTAACCCGAGTAAGCATGCACAACATACCAACGCTTAGCCACGGGGCACCTTTAGCCTACGATCAAGGAGACCGCCCAGCCGAGCAGGGAATCGAGCCCCCACAGCAGCAGAGCCATAACCAGCACGACAGCCACAACAATCAGCGTGGTCTGGGTGGTTTCTTGGCGGGTCGGCCATACGACTTTACGAATCTCGGTACGCGCTTCCTTGGCCAGCGTAAAGAACGACTTACCCTTCGCGGTCTGCAAGGCAACAAAGCCAGCAACAGCAGCCAGAGCAAGAAGTGCGAGTACGCGGTACAGAATTGGAGCAGCAGAGTAATACTGATTACCCACTACACCAACAACCACCAAAGCCACTACAGCCAGCCACTTGAACAGATCAAAACGCGATTCTTGGGCTTCAGTTTTGGGGGTCATCGAGGAGGATCCTGTAAGAAGAAAGCCATCACACCGAGGTGAAATGGCAGGTCAGGAGGGAATCGAACCCCCAACCTACGGTTTTGGAGACCGTCGCTCTGCCAATTGAGCTACTGACCTGTAACGCTGTATCAGGCCGGCTATTATACCGGCCCAATCAAGTAAATCAACTACTTATTCAATAATTTTGGCTACGACGCCGGCGCCGACGGTACGACCGCCTTCACGGATAGCGAAGCGCAGACCGTCTTCCATTGCGAT
>NZ_VEJN01000024.1:0-17627 GCF_007678615.1 Pseudomonas sp. DE0157 | reverse complement strand
CTTGACAGGCATCCATGCCTGTCACCTCCCTCCGCAAGACCTGCGTTCGGCCTTCTGAAGTCGCGAAGATCAAAAGCCAGATCAAAAGCCAAAGCAAGAGCAAGAGCAAGAGCAAGAGCAAGAGCAAGAGCAAGAGCAAGAGCAAGAGCAAGAGCAAGAGCAAGAGCAGGAATTAGCTATATATGTTGATCTGAAGTTTAAAGAAGTTTGCGATGCGCTCAGTAGCTGCTGCCTCGTACCTATTTATTACAGTGAATCTTTTAATGTGTATATGTTTAAAGCTCCCTCTGTAGGAGCGGGCTTGTCCCGCGATGGAGTGCGAAGCGCTCCCCTATAGCGTTATCGAGGTTCCAAGGCATCATAATTTTCAACGTTACTCCTGCATTGCAGTAAACATGCCGCCGAATCTACCCGCACTGCTCAAACTCGCGCTTATACCTTCAAATGCAAGCACCGGCCGGCGGATCGTAAGCAGCGAATGCCAACGCCACCCCATTTTGCTGTTGCTCAAGGCGACGCTGCGCCTTAGACTGCCGCCCCTTGTTAAAGAGTGCCGACCGGCGCTCGAAAAATTTCCGCTGCCGATGCCAAAGCATCGGCGGCAAACGAATCGCCCAAATGCACCTATTTTCATAGAGAAATCGATGACCAAGGAACAGTTGCTGGCCATGCCGGCCGATGACTACATGAACGCTGAACAGCTGAGCTTCTTCACTCAGCTGCTGCAAGCGATGAAAGTCGAGACCCATGAACGCATCGAGCTGAGCCGTGCCACCATCGAAGGCCTGGATACCCCCTCGGATCCTGCCGATGTGGCATCGGTCGAAGAAGAGCGTAGCTGGCTGGTGAATGCCATCGATCGCGATCAGCGCCTGCTCCCGCAACTGGAGATGGCGCTTGACCGTATTGCCGACGAGAGCTTCGGCTGGTGCGACGACAGCGGTGAACCAATTGGTCTTAAGCGCTTGCTGATCAGTCCAACCACCAAGTACTGCATCGAAGCACAAGAGCGCCACGAGCAGCTTGATCGCCATCAGCGTCAGGCCTGAGCCGGTCAGGTTGCCAAGCCCCATGGAGCGATTCGTGGGGCTTTTTGCATTTCGCAAATCAAGCCGCAACGACCCATGCAATTTGCCCGGAGCAGTTGCGCAATAACCGGCAAGCCTGTTAAAACAGGGCGTCTCTCATGGATTTCACTGTCTTCGGATATCCCCACCGACAACAGTGTGCGAGTCGCCATCAGGCGCCAAGACCACGCACCCATCCGGAATCGCATTTTCATGGACGTGCAATGTCAGACGTTACGCCGGTAGCGCTTGGGCATTGCCCAAGGGTATGCAAGCGACAGCAACGCCGGCCGTTAGAGTGAAAAATCCTGCACGCTGCATCGTCAGCGGGCACAGACATGTCGCCCAGCGTTTTATTAATCTCATTGCCTATCGATTTGAAATGGCCGTGCTTCGCGAGCTCCTGCGAGGGCGGGTTGTAAACGGTTGAGGATTACTTCATTGGCAGTCAGCACTCTTGATACACACGCGTTGTTCGCCCTTGGCGATTTGCGTGGGAAACTGGCCCAGTTGTTCCAGGGTCGATTCGTCTATGTCACCGAGCAAAACCCTGATGGCCTCTACATGGCCGAGATCGACACGCAAAATGCGCTTGTGGTTGATGACAAGCAGCGCCTTGAATTGAAAGTCGGCGACCATTTTCGTGCCGCCGTGCTGCCCAGCCGCGAAGGCGGCAAGCTGGAAATGCGTTTTCGCGACATCAAGCTCAATGTCTACGGCGTTGGCGACTACGCGTTCGTATCGGTTCAGGAAGGCGAGGGGATCGTATTGCGGGAAGGCCATAGCGTGATGCTGGTGTTTGCCGCCGAGCAGCAAATTCAGGAAGGGCTAGGCAAGCTGTTGAAGGCTGTAACCGGCAAGGTTGCGAAATGGCGCAAGGGTGAGCTGACGACGTTCAAGGCAAGCGAGTGACGCTGCCAGCGCAAGCGCCTGGATCACGGGAACACTATCACCGTGAGCACCAGGCGCGCGCCATGGCCGAGGCGCAGCGGCTGCTCGCAGCACGTGAAGCGGTGGGCGGGCGATGGTTGGGTTGGGTAGCCGCCGAGTTGTATACCCAGGGCCCGCCCCATTACGTGGCCATGGTCAGGCGAGCACTGCAGCGGCTGAGTAAGCAGCCAGGCTAAGCGCGGTCAGTTACCACGATCCAGGCCGCTGCTGACCTCCTCGGGTACCGGCTCTTTGGCCTGACGCTTGCGAAACAGCCCTGCGCGGGCCAGTAACAAGGTAGTCACTGGCACCGTGATCGATAGCAGCACGGGAATCAGCCATGCATGCAGCACCAGCGACTCCTTCAACCACGAAAAATAGATAATCGAGCCAAGCGCGACGCACCAGGCCCCTATGGTCGAGGCCAGCGCCGGGGGATGCATGCGTTGGAAATAGTCTTTCAGGCGCAGTAGGCCAATCGCACCGATCAGCGCAAAAAGGCTACCAGCTACCAGCAGTATGGCTGTGATCATTTCGAGCCAGAACGGTAGATTGAGTGTCTCGGTCATTCGATCACCTCTCCACGCAGCAGGAACTTGGCCAAGGCGAAGGAGCCCACGAAGCCAAACAACGCAATGAGCAACGCCCCTTCGAAATACGTGTCACTGGCATACCTGATGCCCAGCACCAGCATGGTCAGCATTGCTAGAATGTACAGGTAATCTAGAGCCAAAACCCTGTCTTGCGCCGAAGGCCCTCGGAATAGCCGAAGCAGGGTTAGGCACATAGCCAGCGCAAAGATGAACAAGCTGACAAGAACAGCGTTGGCGAGCAGTCCACTCATTGAAAAATCTCCATCAAGGGACGCTCATAGACGTCCTTGAAATGCTGGACGAACGCCGCTTCATCATCCAGATCGAATACGTGCAGCAGTAGCACGCTACGGTCCAGGGCCAGTTCCGACCAGATGGTTCCAGGGATCACCGTCGTGATCATGGACAGCGCTGCAAGCCCATGGGGTTCACGCAGGTCCAGGGGGATATGAACGAAGACTGAGCGTGGCGGCCGCGCCCCAGCACCCAGCACGCCGCGAGCGACCTGCAAGTTGGACAGGATGACGTCCACGCCAACCCGGCCTATCAGCTTGACGATGACCAGGGGGCGTCGGACATGGGCATGTTGCGGCCGCAAGGGTGCCATCAGCAGCGGAGCCAGTATCCCTAGTACGGCGGCGAGGATGAGGTTACCCGGACTCAGCGACAGGTTGAGCAACAGCCACAGGCCGAACAGGCATGCCGATAGCAGAGGAGCGGGAAATAGTCGGCTCATGGCTGCCCCTGAACGTCGAGCGAGGTAGGACCAGGTTTTGGCTGCGCTGCCATGACTGCATCGATGTAGGCATCAGGCGCCTGAAGGCTGGCAGCTGTGTCCAGGCTGTAGCGCAGCAGCGGCTCGGCCTTGAAGCTGAGCAGCATGCACAGGCCCAGCAGGATCACGATCGGAAGGCATTCAAAACGCCTGAGCACCGGAGAGGGTCGCTCTTCGGGTTTCCAGAAACGTTGGATGCCAACGCGTCCGAACGCGATCAGCGATGCCATTCCCGACAGTACAAGCAGGGCCACAAGGCCCCAGCCAGCGGCACCGAGGGTGTATTGGCTCGGAACGCCCAGGCCGTTGGGGTTGAACAAGGCACTGATGAGGTTGAGCTTGGCGACGAAGCCTGAAAGGGGTGGCATGCCGATGATCAACAAGGCGCAGGCGATGAAGCTCAAGCCCAGGAATGCCATGGTCCAAGGAATGACCTGACCGATGACGGCCTTCTGGTCATCATCGAGGTTGATCCCTTTTGGAGGGTGAAGTGATTCCAGTAAGGCCGGCATGGCGTCTTCTTCCTCGTCCAAAGGCAACTCATTGGCAGATCGCGAGCGCTCGATGAGTTCGGCCAACAGGAACAATGCGCACAAGGCCAGGGTAGAATTCACGAGGTAGAACAGCGCGGCTCCAGTCAACGCTAATTGCGCAAAGCCCACCGCCCCCAGCAAGGTGCCAGCCGATACCAGGATACTCAACGCCGCCATGCGTTCCAGGCGCTGCGCTGCCAAGATCGACACCGCTGCCATGGCCAGGGTCGCCAAGCCTCCGTAGACCAGCCAATCTCCCCCGAAGTGTGCCGATGCCCCTGCTTGCCCGGAGAAGAGCAGCGTCCACACCCGCAGCACCGCATACAGCCCCACCTTGGTCATGATTGCAAAGAGGGCAGCCACGGGCGCGCTGGCAGACGCATAGGCTGGTACCAGCCAGAAGTTCAGGGGCCAGATGCCCGCTTTGACCAGGAACGCCATGGCCAGAATCGCTGCGCCTGCATGCAGCAGGCCGCGGTCGGCCTCGGGTACCAGCGGAATCTTCAGGGCAAGGTCCGCAAGGCTCAGCGTACCGGTCACGCCATACAGCATTGCCGCGCCAATCAGGAACAACGAGGAGGCGAAAAGGTTGACGGCGATGTAGTGCAGGCCGGCTCGCACACGTGCGCGGCCGGATCCGTGCAGCAGAAGGCCGTATGAAGCTGCCAACAGTACTTCGAAGAACACGAACAGATTGAACAGGTCTGCCGTCAGGAATGCGCCGTACAGGCCCATCAGCTGAATCTGGAACAGCGCATGAAAACTTGCACCGGCGCCATCCCAGCGTGCCCGTGCGAACAGCAGGGCGCTTAGCCCGATGACGCCGGTCAGGGTCAGCATCAGCGCCGACAGGTGGTCCACCACCAGCACGATGCCAAACGGGGCTGGCCAGTTGCCCGGCAGGTAGACGCCGATCGATTCTGCCTGGCCCTGGGTACGGACCCAAAGCAGCAGGCTGATGGCAATGCCAAGACCGGCGAAGGTCGACAGCAGGTTCAGCCGTGCCTTGATCAATCGACGCTTTTCGCCCAGCAGCAACATGACTGCCGCTGTAATCAACGGCAGCAGGATAGGGGCAACGATCAGTTGGCTCATGCCGCTCATTCCTCACGCTCCCGGCCATCTACGTGGTCGGTACCGGTCAGGCCGCGCGATGCCAGCAGTACCACGAGAAACAGGGCGGTCATGGCGAAGCTGATGACGATTGCCGTGAGTACCAAGGCCTGTGGCAGCGGATCGGTGTAGTGCAACAGGTCCTGGGTAACGCCTTCCTTGATGATGGGCTCCTTGCCGATGAACAGGCTGCCCATGCTGAAAATGAAGAGGTTGACCCCATAGGAAAGCAGGCACAAGCCCATGATCACCTGGTATGTGCGAGGGCGCAGCACCAACCAGACTCCGGAGGCAGCAAGCACGCCAATGGCCACTGCGATCACTTCTTCCATCAGGCGGCTCCTGCTTTACGGGTCTTGCCTGGAATGGCCGGGCGATAGGCACGTACCGACTGGTGGGCCAGGGCCGTGAGTATCAAAAGGGTCGATCCGACGACCACGGTGAACACACCGACGTCGAAGAACAATGCGCTTGCCAGATGGATGTCTCCGAGCAGAGGAAGATGCAGGTGCGCCGTATGGGTGGTCAGGAACGGGTAACCGAGCACGATGGCGCCGCCACCGGTCAAGGTTGCACAGAGCAGACCGGTGCCCATCCAGCGCAAGGGCCGCAGGCGCATCTGCGCTTCGACCCACTGGGTGCCTGCGACCATGTATTGGAGAATGAACGCCACCGAAGTCACCAACCCGGCGACGAAGCCGCCGCCCGGCTGATTATGACCACGCATGAACAGGTACATCGATACCAGCAGCGCGATAGGCAGCAACAGGCGCACCAGCACGGCGGGCACCATCATGAAGCCCAGAGCGGTATCTGCAGCATGGCGCGGGTTGATCAGGTCGGTGACGACATCAGGTGCCAGTTGGCGCTGCTGGGTCGGCAATTGCATGCTTTCCTTGGGTGGGCGGAAGCGACGCAGAAGCGCGAAAACGGTCAACCCCACCGCGACCAGCACGGTGATTTCGCCCAGGGTATCGAAGCCGCGGAAATCCACCAGCATCACGTTGACCACATTGGTGCCACCACCTTGGGGCAGCGCACGGCTCAGGTAGAACGAAGAGATGTCATTAGGCGTAGGGCGGGTCAGCATGGCGTAGGACAGCACGGCCATGCCGGCACCCACCAGCACCGCCAGTAGCAGGTCGCGCAGGCGACGCACGCGGGCGCGGTCGAACCTGCCAGGCAGAGGGGATACACCCTCGATACGACGTGGAAGCCAACGCAGGCCAAGAAGGATCAGGACAGTGGTCACCACTTCGACGACCAACTGGGTCAGGGCAAGATCAGGTGCGGAAAACCACACAAACGTGATACAGGTCATCAAGCCGCACACACTGACCATGGTCAGGGCCGCCAGGCGGTGGTACTTGGCTTGGTAGGCCGCGCCGATCGCGCAGGCAATGGCGATCATCCAGAGTGCGACGAACACCCCTGAACCTGGGATCTTCGGCCGCTCGCCCCAAGTCAGGCCACTGTGGAGCATGGGTGTCAGGCCCGCGAGGAAGGCGGCCACCACCAGCATGAACAACTGCGCCTGCAGGCGCCGGCTGGTAAGCAGGTGCTCGATACGTCGCGCCATCAGCATCAACTGCACCTGGCCATACTCAAAGAGACGCTTGCCATCGAATCGGCCCATCACGGGAGGGCAGGGGAAGCGGCCACGTCGCAGTTGCTTGCGCAACAGCAGGTACAGGACCACGCCACCACTCATGGCCACCAGGCTCATGATCAAGGGCGCATTCCAGCCGTGCCAGATGGCCAGGCTGTACTCGGGTAGCGTACCCCCTACCACCGGCAGTGCCGCAGCGGCTAGCAAGGGGCCTACGGACTGGGCGGGGAAAATGCCGACCACCAGGCATGTCAGCACCAGCAGCTCGACCGGCGCGCGCATCCAGCGCGGGGGTTCGTGGGGTGTATGCGGCAGGTCCTGGGCAGTGGGGCCGAAAAACACATCGACCGTGAAGCGCAGCGCATAGGCCACGCTGAATGTGCCGGCCAGGGTGGCGATCACCGGAAGCATGGCCTCGACCCAGGCGCTGGAGGTGATGAACACGGTTTCGGCGAAGAACATTTCCTTGGACAGGAAGCCGTTCATTAGCGGCACCCCCGCCATGGAGGCGCTGGCGACCATGGCTAGGGTGGCCGTGTAGGGAACCAGTCGGACCAAGCCGCTCAGGCGCCGGATGTCACGCGTACCACTTTCGTGGTCGATAATGCCGGCGGCCATGAACAGCGATGCCTTGAAGGTCGCGTGATTGAGAATGTGAAAGACCGCCGCCACGGCGGCCAACGAGCTGTTCAGCCCCAACAACAGCGTGATGAGGCCCAGGTGGCTGATGGTCGAATAGGCCAGAAGGCCCTTGAGGTCATTCTGGAACATCGCTGCGAAGGCACCGAGCAGTAGCGTCAGCGCGCCAGCACCACCGACTATCCAGAACCATTCGTCGGTGCCCGACAGCACTGGCCATAGGCGCGCCAGCAAAAATACGCCGGCCTTGACCATGGTTGCCGAGTGCAGGTACGCCGACACCGGCGTGGGCGCCGCCATGGCATGGGGCAGCCAGAAGTGGAAGGGAAATTGCGCGCTCTTGCTCAGGGCGCCGATCAGGATAAGCGGCAACAGCACTGGGTAAAGTGCGTGCTGGCGTATGGTGTCACCTGCAGCCAGGACCTTGTCCAGGTCGTAGCTGCCCACCACATGGCCGAGCAGCAGCGCCCCTACCAGCAGGCACAAGCCACCGGCACCAGTGACCATCAGCGCCATGTAGGCGCCACGGCGCGCGTCGGCCCGGTGATGCCAGTAGCCAATCAAGAGGAAGGAGAAGAGGCTGGTGAGCTCCCAGAAAAACACCAGTTGCAGAACGTTGCCCGACAACACCAGCCCGAGCATGGCGCCCATGAATGCAAGGAAGAAGGCAAAGAATCGCGGCACTGGGTCTTGTGGCGACATGTAGTAGCGCGCGTACAGAGACACCAACGTACCGATGCCCAGCACCAGCAGTGAGAACAGCCAGGCAAAGCCGTCCATGCGCAGTACGAAGTTGAGCCCAAGGCTAGGTAGCCACAGGAATTCTTCACGAATGACCCCACCGTGGGCCACCTGTGGATAGAGAAGTGCTACCTGGACGGTGCCGACCAAGGCCACGAGCCCGGCGAGTATGGACTCGGCGTTACGTGCGTTGTGCGGCAGCGCGGCTGCCAGCAAACTGCCCACGAACGGCAGAAGCAATAGCACTATCAAAGACATAGAGTTCTATTCTGAGAGGTTTTCCAAGGATCATACGTGCCGAACGGGTCATCGACCAACACACAACCTGTCGCAGAATCCTACAAAAGGGCTGTGACAGGATGTTTTTTTATAACAGTTTTTTACAGAGGATAGTCGGAGCTTTAGAGACCGGTCTTGAGTTGACGTTCATTCTGTGCAAGTTCAGTACCAACAGATTCTGGCCTGCGGCGCACGCGCAACTCGCTGATGACCACGGCGATGACGATCAGCAGGCCGCCCAACAATGCCAACCCTGGCAGGCGCTCTCCCGCTAGCCGTCCGACGAGGCCGGCCCACACTGGCTCACCGGCATAGATCAACGTGGCCCGGGTGGGTGATACCGATTTTTGTGCCCAGTTCATCGCCACCTGGATGATCGCGCTCATCAGACCCAAGCCAATCGCACTGCTCAGCAAAAGCCAAGAGAAATCGGGTACCGATTCCTGGGTAGGCAGCATCACCATGAATGCCAGTGCCGAGGCCGTTGCCAGTTGCACCACAGTAACGCGGCGAACGTCGACGCGCCCGGCAAAGCGGCTGATCAGAATGATTTCGCCGGCGATGGCGACGGCGCTCACCAATGTCACTACCTCGCCTTCGCTCATGTGCAGGCTACCGGCCTGCGGCCCGGCGAGCAGGACCAACCCAACGAATGCCAGGCCGATCCCAAGGCTGGGCATCAGGCCCGGGCGCCGACCCAGCACCAGCCACTGCAGTAAGGGTACGAAGGGCACGTAGAGCGCCGTGATGAACGCCGACTGGCTGCTGCTGATCGTCTGCAGGCCCATGGTCTGCAGGCCGTAGCCCAACATGATCAATACGCCAATCGACAGGCCTGCCTTGAATTCGACAAGGGTTAACCCTGGCAAGGCGCGGGCCGAGACCATGCCGACGAACAGGGCAGCCGCGGCGAAGCGCAAGCCCACGAAAAACATGGGGCCACTGACGGCCATCACGTTGTGCACCAGCAGGAATGTACCGCCCCATAACATGGTGATGAACACCAGTACCCACTCGGCTTTGCTAAGACGGAACGAAAAGGTGGGACGTTGCGGGCGTGACTTATTCATGCGGTTGCAGGCTCGTAGGACAGGGCGCACAATCGGCGCAAAGTGGGCAGTATACTGCGCAATAACTAGGGGTGAGCAATATAGTGCACAACGACGCCTCGCATCGTGCTTCGGTGCTGCAACACGTGAGCTTGAATGTTCGCAGTCTGCGCAACGCTGCTGGCATCAGCCAGGCAACCTTGGCCGAGCGTTCAGGTGTCAGCCGTCGCATGCTGGTGGCGATTGAGGCTGGCGAGAAAAATGTCAGCCTCACCACGCTCGACCTCATCGCCGAGGCACTCGGGGTGGCGTTCAGCACATTGATCCAGGCGCCTGACCAGCGTAACCCTGGTCGTATCGAAGAGCTGGCCTGGGCGGGTGAGCATCCGCAAAGCCGGGCCATCCTGCTGGCAAGCAGCATGGCCCGTCGCGAAGTTGAGCTGTGGGAATGGACGCTGGCGGTCGGCGAACACTATCGCAGCGAGGCAGATGCCGAAGGCTGGAGCGAGCAGATCTACGTGGTCGAAGGTGTACTAACGCTGATTATCGAGGGTGTCGAGCACCGACTCGAGCAGGGACGCTTTCACGTATTCGCCAGCAATTGCCGTTACGCCTATCGCAACGATGGCGCGGTCGCAGTGAAGTTTGTACGCAATGTAGTGATCTAAAGTGGCGATCAGGCGTGGCCAGCAGCCTCTTGGAGCAATGCATCGGTGCTGCGCACCGAGGCATAGGCGAACGCCAGTGCAGCCATCGATGCCTCATGCACCTGTGCAGCAGGTACCCTGTTGCCGTTGAACTCCAGGGCCAGCGTGGCGCAGGCATCATGGGCGACCGTGACTTCGTACCCGAGGTCAGCTGCTGCGCGCACCGCTGCATCGATGCACATGTGGCTCATGCTGCCCACGACAGTCAGCGACCTGATGCCCTGGCGCTCGAGCGTCGGCGCAAGATCGGTCGAGAGAAAAGCGTTGACCTTGTGTTTGAGAATCACAGTCTCTCCAGGCATCGGCTGAACACTTGGGTGAATGGCTGCGCCCGAAGAGCCTGGAGCAAAAAAGGGGGCGTCGGCGCTGTCGAACTCGTGGCGTACATGCACGATGAGGTCGTTCGCGTCGCGGGCAGCCTGGAGCAGGCGGGCCGCATTTTCAGCGGCGCGCTCGACACCTTCTAGAGGCCATTTGCCGCCTACGAAATAGTCATTCTGGATGTCGATGATGATCAGTGCGTGAGTGTTCATGTTGCCTCCGGGGGTAGTGGTTTTGACTGTTGCTTAGTTATAGGCTGTCGCGTGATAGGGGTGAATCGGCGCGAAAGACACTATGCGGGGCAAAACTGACATGGCTCGTTTTATCGAGATTGGCCTGCTTCGCTATCCCGATGCGCAGGAGGCAGCGATCCACGGCCTGCACGACCTGTTCGACGTGGCTAACCGTATGGCTGACGGGTTGGGTGCGGCCCAAGCGCCTCGTGTGCGTATCAGCGTATGGGGTGTGGGTGCAGAGGAAGAACTGCTGCCTGAGGCTCCTTCAGGGGATGACAGTGATGCGAGACTGCGTGTTCTGATCATCCCGCCAAGTTTGCACGCCGTTCCCCACGATGCCTGCCTGGCTCGCCATCGCTCGGCTTTGTGCCGATTGCACCAGGAAGGCACCGTTCTGGCCTCGGTGTGCATCGGGGTTTTCTTCATAGCCGACTGCGGTCTGCTGGATGGACGCACCGCATGCGCCCATCGCAATCATGTGCAGCTACTGAAGGCGCGTTACCCGCACCTCAGGGCTGAGGCTCAACAGGTGTTGCTCGACGACGGCGATATCGTCAGCTCCGCTGGCCTGATGGCCTGGACCAGTCTGGGCCTGAGTTTGGTGCAGCGATTTATGGGCAATACCGTTGCCGCTGAAACCGCGAACTTTCTGGCGGTAGATCCGATACCTGCCGCTTTGCCCGGCACTTGCCTCAACCCGTTGCTTGATCATGGCGATGAAGCGGTCCTGAAGGTACAGCACTGGTTGCAGGCTACGGGCGCGCGGACGGCGGGCCTCGCAGCGATGGCAGCGTGCGCCAGCCTGGAGCCGCGCACGTTTTTGAGGCGATTTCGCTTGGCTACAGGCTTGCGCCCCACCGAGTACTGTCAGCAGATCAGAGTATGCCGGGCAGCACGTTTGCTTGAGTTCACACGCAGGACAGTCGACCAGATCGCTTGGGATGTCGGTTATCGCGACCCCGGTGCGTTTCGCAAGGTATTTCAGCGCGCCACAGGCATCACCCCCAGTGCATTTCGACGGCAGGGCGTGACTTCAATGCCTGAGGATCGGGGTGCATGGCGTAGCGACCCTCTTGACCTCGAGATTGGTTGAGGTTTTAACCTTCCGGGCATTGCGATGTGTATCCCCTGTCAGGAGGTTGTCGATGTCAGGAAGTGTCTCAGCCATTTGGTACAACCAGATGATCGAATATCGGGTCGCCGTCGTCTTTCAGCAAGCATTGGCCCAGGCATTGATGCAGCGCAGTGAGTCACTGGCAGCGCGCTTTGAAGACCTCCGGGCGGTCAGCGTTCAGGTGAGCGAAGATGGCAATTGTCTGCTTCAGTCGCTGCAGTGGACCAACCGGGAGGCCTGTGAGGCGGCTATCGAGCAAGTGCTGGACGGTTCGTTTCTGGGTCTCCTCCAGCAGTATCACGCCAGCGCCGTGAACTTTGCTGCTTTCACGGCCCTGCGGTGTCTGGCTCGCCATCCAGACGGAGCGTTGTACTGTCAGGTGGAGTGAGCTTCACGCGTACCAGGGTGCGTAGTGGGGATAGCGGTCCAGGCGAGCACCAATGACCATTTCGCTGATCCATGCCGCCAGCAGCGCACTGTAGGCCTTCTGGCTCTCTTCGGTGGACAGGCCGTGGTCGGCGCCGTCGACAATCCGGTGGGTGAGCGAGTGGGCACTGCCGAAGG
Source organism: Pseudomonas sp. DE0157 (assembly GCF_007678615.1). Lineage (NCBI taxonomy): Bacteria > Pseudomonadati > Pseudomonadota > Gammaproteobacteria > Pseudomonadales > Pseudomonadaceae > Pseudomonas > Pseudomonas sp. DE0157. Next base: position 5,357 of record NZ_VEJN01000024.1, on the reverse strand, counting down.
CTGATCGGTAATTCATCAGCGTGCTGTGGGGTACGTAGTCATCATGCTCGGATTCGACCAGCAGAACATCGCCGGTAAACTCGGCGCAGGCGGCCAGAGCACGGTTGTCAGACGGCGCCAAGGGGCGACGGCGATAGTCATTGAGCCGTTGTCGGTCCAGGGACTGCTTGGGCGTATTCCACTCTTCGTCCCAGTACATGGCCGGTACCCGCAGGGCCAGCCAGCGGACCGGGCGCATCGAGGTCAACAAGGTAGCCAGGTAGCCGCCGTAGCTGCTGCCGATCACGGCGATGGCGTTGGGGTCCACAGTGGGGTGGCTAATGAGCTGATCGTAGGCTGTTAGCAGATCCTGCAGATTCTGCTCTCGCGTTACCGTCAGTCGCTGACTTTGGGTTTTCTCGTGGCCGCGCAGATCGAAGGTCATGCAGACGCAGCCAAGTCCTGTGATGTGTCGCGCTCTGGCAAGGTCACGCTGCTGGCTGCCGCCCCAGCCGTGGACGAACAGGATGCCGGGGATTTTGCTGCCCGGGCTGACCAGCGTCGCGCAGATGGTATCCCCGTTCACCGGCAGCTCTATCGTCTCACTCTGAATGGCCAACGTGTCGCAGCCGCGCGTATTTGGTGAGTTGTCCGAGTTCACTGTCGTTTCCTTGGTAGAAAAGTGTGGCATCCGCCGGTAGCGCGGGCGTGCCGAAGACTTCGTGGGTGCTAGCCCGCACTCGATCGACCCTGGCGTTGGCAGCGAATGCCTGAAGGGCGAGCAATTCGGCGCTGCTGGCACCGCCCATCCGCCAGGATTGTTCCAGCACGCCACTGCAAATGCCGCCTTTGGTGTCGGTGCCGCGGGCGATGTCGTAATTGCGGCGTGAGGCGATGAAGCCTGGTAAATGTCGATCGGCCGCTTGGTCATAAGTCATTGCCTGCTCGATCGCCAGGCGAACGCTCTTTTCCAGGGGGCCGGCCAGCAGAGACGCAAAGCCTCCTCGTACGAAGGTCAGGTCAGAGCCGCCGTACACCTCGATACCTTGGTGATCCTGGGTGAGTTGCTGTGTGCCGTAATAGCTGCAGACCAAGCCTGCAACCCGTACCTGGCCGACGCTGAACGTCTCGACGTTGCTCAGGTTCTGTTCCATCACCAGGCCCCAAATCAAGAGTTCTGCGTCATCCACCGCGCAGAGTAGGGGTTCAAGTTCTTCGAGCGTGGAGAACACGGCCTGCCCTCGACCCGCGCATGCGCGTACGGGTTTCAGTCGTACAGGCCCTGTGATCAACAACAGTTGTGCGGCGTGCCGGGCGGTGGCCTTGTCGAATACGGTGTAGCCCTTGAGCAGCGCGTCCCAGGCCTGCCGGGCAAATGCCTCAGGCCAATCAGGCTTCGGTGGAGCACCTGGCGGCAGAGGGTGTGAAATGGCCTTGGTGGACATGAACGGATGAGCGACGGCACCGCCGAAAAAATCGGCTTCGCTTTTTATACCCAGTGCTGTCAGATCTGCGGTGTCGACCAAAGGCTGGGTGAGCATGTAGTAGTACGAAGCGTCCGCCCGTGTCGGTCCGTGCAGGTCTATCACAGGGCAGTCCAGCAACTGTGCGAAGCCTTCCGATAGCTTACGGTGCACGGCGTGCTCGTGGTCGGGCGTGTGAGGCCGAGTGTCGAGTACCACGACGCCCTGTTTGCGATGACAGGCACTGGGCATGACGATCCCTCTTGCAAGACGAGCTGTACTGCCTCTGAATCCGGGACGTTGGTGAAGTTCAGCATGGCAGGATCAATGGTATGGTCCGGCGTAGGCCCTTTCTCAGAAGCGTGCAGCACGGAGATTGCTGATTGCAGGCCGCGGGCAGCTATTCCATCATCAAGCGCTCAGGCATACCGGATGTCGCCACTGATAAGGGCATGATCGTGCACACCACTCTCCAACAGACCACGGCCCAGCGTCTTGCCGCGACGCGTAAGGCCATGGCCGCAGAAGGGCTTGACGCCTTGCTGGTTCCATCGGCAGACCCTCATCTTTCCGAATATCTGCCAGGCTACTGGCAAGGCCGCCAGTGGCTGTCGGGCTTCACTGGCTCGGTCGGCACCCTGGTCATAAGCCAGCAGTTTGCCGGGCTGTGGGTCGATAGCCGCTACTGGGAGCAGGCTGAGCGAGAGCTGGCAGGTAGCGGCATCGAATTGATGAAATTGTCACCCGGGCAGCCGAGCGCGCTGGACTGGTTGGCTGAACATGTGCAACCGCAGGGGTGCGCCAGCGTAGATGGTCGTGCGATGGCTTTGGCTTCGGCTCGCCAGTTGCGAGAGCGCCTTGGCCAGCGAGGCGCAAGGTTGGTGACTGATCAGGATGTGCTGGGTCGCGTTTGGAGCGACCGGCCGACGCTACCGTCCAACCCGGTGTATTCACATCTTGCGCCCTACGCAGTAGTGGGTCGTGCGCAGAAGCTGGCGCTGGTGCGGCAGGCGATGCAAGCCAAAGGTGCGGACAGTCATTTCATCGCCACCCTTGATGACATTGCCTGGTTGTTCAACTTGCGCGGTAGCGATGTGTCTTACAATCCGGTATTCCTGGCGTTTGCCATGATCGATGCGCGGCGCGTGCAGCTTTTCATTGCCTCGGGAAAAGTCGATGAGCCTCTATGTCAGGCGCTGCGCGAGGATGGCATCGAAGTGCGAGCCTACACCGAGGCTACCGGCGCCCTTGGTCAGTTGCCACCTGGTAGTCGCTTGTTGGTGGATCCAGCGCGGGTGACGTGCGGGTTGCTCGAGCCGCTAGGCGAAGGGGTAGTGCTCGTGGAAGGCTCGAATCCCAGTACCCTGAGCAAGGCGTGCAAGGCTGAGGGCGAACTTGAGCATGTTCGTAGGGCGATGGAGCAGGACGGCGCGGCCTTGTGCGAATTTTTCGCCTGGTTTGAAGAAGCGCTCGCGACCCAGGTGGTGACCGAACTGACCGTCGATGAGCAACTCACCGCGGCGCGCGTCAGGCGACCGGGCTTCGTCTCGTTGAGCTTCTCGACCATTGCTGCGTTCAATGCCAATGGTGCGATGCCCCACTATCGGGCCACTGATCAGTCACACGCAGTGATCAAGGGCGACGGCCTGCTACTCATTGACTCTGGCGGCCAATACCTGGGTGGGACCACGGATATCACGCGTATGGTCCCCATCGGGCAACCGAGCGACCTGCAGAAGCTCGATTGCACCCGTGTGCTAAAAGGCATGATAGCGCTGTCGCGGGCGACCTTCCCGCGGGGCGTGCTGTCGCCCATGCTTGACGCCATAGCCCGTGCGCCCCTCTGGGCCGACCAGGTCGATTACGGCCACGGCACCGGCCATGGAGTGGGCTATTTCCTGAATGTTCATGAAGGGCCTCAGGTGATTGCCTATCAGGCAGCGGCCGCGCCGCAGACCGCCATGCAAGAAGGCATGATCAGTTCAATCGAGCCTGGCACCTACCGACCTGGGCAATGGGGGGTGCGGATTGAAAACCTGGTCGCCGCGCGAAGCGCCGGCCGCAGTGCATTCGGTGAATTTCTCGATTTCGAGACCCTGACGCTGTGCCCCATCGATACGCGTTGCTTGCTGCCGCAGCGGCTGACTGAGCAGGAGGTTTGCTGGCTCAATAGTTACCATGCCATGGTGCGCGAGCGATTGGCCCCACTGCTGGAAGGAAAGGCGCTGGCGTGGTTGTTATCACGTACTGAGGCGATCTAAGGCATATGGGGGCAGCCATCAGGCTGCCCCGGTCACTTGCAAATGACGATCATGCTGCGGCTGGTGTAGCCGGCAGGGTTGATGCCAAATAGATAATCGCCGTCCTCTTCGTCGCTGTCGCCTGAACGGGCGACGACGCGGTATCCGCGAGTGGTGCAGGCGCTAGCGGCCTTGCTGTAGCAGTTGTCCCACGAAGAAGACAGGCCGGAGCAGTTGATATGCAGGCCTTTCTTGCCCCGTTTGACCTCGGTTTTCGCCGTGGCGGCACATCCAGCAATAGCCAAGATGGCCAGGATGAGCAAAATACGTTTCATTCCTGTCCTTAAATGCAGGACGGATCAGCTACCTGGGTCCGTCATTTTCGCTCGGGTTCATCCTGAAGAGTACAGCGTCCCTGTTCGACTGCGCTGGGACAGCTTAATCAGCGAGCGGTGACGCCACAACACCCATGCAGCTTTCAACGAAAAGTTTTCCCGTGTCAATCCGCGACCATCGTCGGTTCTGGGCTATGGCGCATGGACAACGTCGTGCCCACGGAAGCCGCGATAATGGCGCCTACGGCCAGCCATTGGGTAAATGACAGGACCTCGCCCAGGAACAACAGCCCGGACAAGGCACCGAAGGCAGGCTCGATGCTCATGAGGGTGCCGAAGGTACGAGCGGGCATGCGCGTGAGCGCAACCATTTCCAGGCTATAGGGGAGGGCGGTAGACAATACCGCTACAGCGATCGCCATGGGGATGACCGCGGGCGTCAGCAGCAGGCTACCGGCATGCACGATGCCGATCGGTGCGATGAACAGTGCAGCGACCACCACTCCCAGCGCTGCGCTCTGCACGCCATGTTCGGCACCGGCGCGTTGGCCGAAGACTATATAAAGTGCCCAGCACGCCCCCGCGCCGATTGCGTAGCAGGCGCCCAGTGGATCCAGCGCCTGTCCGTCATGGCCTGCGGGCAGCAACATCAGCAGGCCGAAAATGGCCAGCGCGATCCAGATGAAGTCGATGGCGCGACGTGAGGCGAATATGGCAACTGCCAGTGGGCCGGTGAATTCGAGTGCCACCGCAATGCCAATGGGCACCGTCTGCAGGGACATATAGAAGAGGAAATTCATTCCGCCGAGCGCCAAGCCATAGATAAGGACGTTACGCAGGGTGCGAGTAGTGAAGCGTGCTCGCCATGGCCGTAGCAGCGCAACCATTATCAAACTGGCGAAAATCAGTCGCAGTGAGGTCGTGCCTTGTGCGCCAATGAGTGGGAACATGCTTTTGGCGATCGAAGCACCGGTCTGAATCGATGCCATGGCGATGAGCAGCAGGCCGATTGGGAACAGCACGCTAGCCAGGTTGCGAGGCGGTTTGGACATGGGGACGGATTACCTAGGAGTGGCGTTGCGCACTATAGTGCGCAACGGTGTAGCAGACAGCAATAGAGTGTTAAGCGTTCCACTCAAATGACGTTCGGATAAGATTAATGCTTGACGCTACGAAATTAGTGTCTATAATTCGCCGCACTCCAGCGCAGTCGGGCATCAAGTAGACGCACTGGAGTACTGCAAGCCTTTGAAGCTGAACGATTTTCTCGAAATAAACTTCAAAATAAACGCTTGACAGGCAATGAGGAAAGCGTAGAATGCGCGCCTCGGTTGAGACGA
>NZ_VEJN01000023.1:0-55837 GCF_007678615.1 Pseudomonas sp. DE0157 | reverse complement strand
TGACAGGCATCCATGCCTGTCACCTCCCTCCGCAAGCCCTGCGCTCGGCCTCCTGAAGTCGCGATCTGCGGCGCCTGGACGACCGCGCGCTTAGAAGCAAGAGCAAGAGCAGCGGCAGCGGCAGCGGCAGCGGCAGCGGCAGCGGCAGCGGCAGCGGCAGCGGCAGCGGCAAGGATTAAAAGCCACTTTGGCTACTTGATCAATGCCTCCGACTCTAGCTGCGGCAAACGCCGCTCGTCCTGCAACATGATCTCAACTGTCGTCTCGGTAACCCGCCGCTCAGGCTGCACCGCCTGTTGCTGCGCTTTGCGCGCTTCAACCCTGCGCTCGATCATGCTGGGATACCGAGACGCCAACATCATAAGCGCAGCAACAAACAGGAACACCAAAAGTATCGCACCTGCATCACCCTGAGCGCGACGCTTCTTCATCCTTGAACCACCGTGCAAATCCCTGCAAAACGCCCCCATCAACGATCCTTGAATTGCGCCTCACGCTTGGCGATGAACGCGGCCATGCCTTCTTTCTGATCTTCGGTAGAGAACGCCGCATGAAACACCCGCCGCTCGAATCGCACACCTTCGCTGAGGGTGACTTCGAACGCGCGGTTAACGCTCTCCTTGACCATCATGCTTACCGGAATGGACTTGGCAGCGATAGTGGCGGCCACTTTCAGCGCCTCCTGCAACAGCTCGTCCTGCGGCACGACACGCGCCACCAGCCCTGAGCGCTCCGCTTCCTCAGCACCCATCAGGCGACCGGTCAGGCACAACTCCATGGCTTTGGCCTTGCCCACCGCACGGGTCAAGCGCTGCGTGCCTCCCATGCCCGGCAACACCCCAAGGTTGATTTCAGGCTGACCGAACTTGGCATTATCGCCAGCCAAAATGAAGTCGCACATCATCGCCAGCTCACAACCACCGCCCAGCGCAAACCCCGACACGGCGGCAATGATCGGCTTGCGCCGGTTGGCGATGCGGTCGGCATCGCTGAACAGGTCGTCCACGTAGATTTGCGGGTACTTGAGCTCAGCCATTTCCTTGATGTCAGCGCCAGCGGCAAACGCCTTCGCCGAACCTGTGAGCACCACGCAGCCAATGCCAGGGTCGCGCTCGAGCTGATCCAAGGCCTGGTTCAGTTCGCTGACAATCTGCGCGTTCAAGGCGTTGAGCGCCTGCGGGCGATTGAGCGTGATCAGGCCAACCTTGCCATGAATGTCCAACAGGATGGTTTCAAATGCCATGTGGTCTGCTCCTTCAAAGATTGCGCGCAATGACCATGCGCTGAATATCGCTGGTGCCTTCGTAAATCTGGCAAACCCGCACATCGCGATAGATGCGCTCCAGCGGGAAGTCGCTCAGATAGCCATAACCGCCCAGGGTCTGCAAGGCGTGTGAGCACACCTTCTCTGCCATTTCCGAAGCAAAGAGCTTGGCCATGGACGCTTCCACCAGCGCAGGTTGCCCCGCATCGCGCAAGGCGGCAGCGTGCAACACCATCTGCCGGGCGACGGCGACCTGGGTTGCCATGTCCGCCAAGCGAAAAGCCACAGCCTGATGCTCAATCAGCGGCTTGCCAAAACTCTGCCGCTCCTTGGCATAGTCACGGGCCACTTCGAAGGCGGCGCGCGCCATGCCTACCGACTGGGCCGCGATGCCGATGCGCCCGCCCTCAAGGTTGGCCAAGGCAATCTTGTAGCCCTCACCTTCCTCACCCAGTCGGTTGGCCACAGGCACGCGCACGTTGTCGAACACGATCTGACAGGTATCGGAAGCATGCTGGCCGAGCTTGTCCTCGACACGGGCCACCTGATAACCCGGTGCGTCGGTCGGCACGATGAACGCGCTGATGCCGCGCTTGCCGGCCTGCGGATCCGTCACGGCGAACACGATCACCACCCCGGCATTCTGGCCGGAGGTGATGAACTGCTTGCTGCCATTGAGCACGTAGTGCTCGCCCTCACGGCGCGCGCGGGTTTTCAGGCTGCTGGCATCGGAGCCTGCCTGTGGCTCGGTCAGGGCGAATGCCCCGAGCATGGCGCCGGTTGCCAGGGGCGTTAGAAACGCACGCTTTTGCTGTTCAGAGCCAAAACGCAGAATAGGCACACACCCGACCGAGTTGTGCACGCTCATGATGGTCGAGCAGGCACCATCGCCGGCCGCGATCTCCTCCAGAGCCATAGCATAGGCCACATAACCGGTGTCGCTTCCGCCCCACTGTTCAGGCACCAGCATGCCGAACAGGCCGAGCGCTGCCATTTCCTCGATGGCTTCGCGGGGAAACCGATGCTCCTTGTCCCACTGTTCGGCAAAAGGGCGCAGCCGCTCCTGAGCAAAGCTGCGCACGGCATCGGCGATCTGTTGTTGTTCTTCGTTGACCAGCATGGTTTACCTCACTCCAGGCATTCGACAGCCATGGCCGTGGCTTCACCACCGCCAATGCAGATGGCCGCCACCCCACGACGCAGGTTGTTCTGGCGCAGGGCGTGCAGCAGCGTGACCAGGATGCGCGCCCCTGAAGCGCCGATCGGGTGGCCCAGTGCGCAGGCGCCGCCATGGATGTTGACCTTGCCGTGGGGCAGGTCCAGATGCTTCATGGCTGCCAGGGTCACCACGGCGAACGCTTCATTGATTTCAAACAGGTCGACATCGGCAAGCGCCCAACCCGTGCGCTTGATCAGCTTGTCGATTGCCCCGATAGGCGCGGTCGGGAACAGGGCCGGTGCATCGGCGAAGGCCGCATGACCGTGGATAACGGCCATCGGTTTCAAACCTCGCTTGTGCGCCTCGGAGCGACGCATCAGCACGAGTGCCGCCGCGCCATCTGAAATGGAGCTGGCGTTGGCAGCCGTTACCGTACCGCCGTCTCGAAACGCCGGGCGCAATTGCGCGATCTTGTCCAGGCGCGCCTTGGGCGGCTGCTCGTCGTCCTTGACCAGACGGCGTTGCTTGCTTTCAGTCACCTCCACCGGGACGATTTCATCCGTAAAGCGACCATTGAGAATGGCCTGCTGGGCACGGGTAAGCGATGCGATGGCAAAATCGTCCTGGTCTTTACGGCTGAAACCATTGGCCTGGGCACAGTCTTCGGCAAACGTGCCCATCAAGCGACCCTTGTCATAGGCGTCCTCAAGACCATCCATGAACATGTGATCGATCACCTTGCCATGGCCCATGCGGTAACCGCCGCGGGCCTTGTCCAGCAGGTATGGGGCGTTGCTCATGCTCTCCATGCCACCGGCGACCACCACGTCGGCGCTGCCTGCCGCCAGCAGGTCATGGGCAAGAATGGCGGCCTGCATGCCGGACCCACACATCTTGTTAAGCGTCGTACAGGTAGTGTGCTTGCCCAGGCCAGCGCCCAGTGCAGCCTGACGCGCCGGCGCCTGCCCAAGGCCTGCCGGCAACACGCAGCCGAACAGCACTTGATCGACGCTGTGCACCTGCACACCAGCGCGCTCAATCGCGGCGCCAATGGCCGCACTGCCCAACTGCACGGCAGACAGGCTGCTAAGCTCGCCTTGCAACCCCCCCATCGGGGTGCGTACTGCGCTGACGATGACGATGGGATCTTCTCGGGTGTTCATGGGTGTAATCCTCACTTGGCTGCCATGCGCAAGGCACCGTCCAGACGGATGACCTCACCATTGAGCATGCTGTTCTCGATGATGTGGCGCGCCAGCGCCGCGTATTCCTCCGGACGCCCAAGGCGCGGAGGAAAAGGCACGCCCGCTGCGAGCGAGTCACGAACCTCGGGCGTCATCCCGGCCATCATCGGGGTTTCGAAAATGCCCGGCGCAATGGTCATCACGCGAATCCCGTAGCGCGCCAGCTCGCGCGCTGCGGGCAACGTCAGGCTGGCAACGGCCCCTTTGGACGCTGCATAGGCACATTGCCCGATCTGACCATCGTAGGCCGCGACGGAGGCCGTGTTGATGATCACGCCCCGTTCGCCTTCGTCGTCCGCCTCTGCGTCGGCCATCGCCTCGGCACATAACCTCAGCAAGTTGAAGCTGCCCACCAGGTTGATATTGATGACACGGGCAAAACTGGCCAGGCCGTGCGGGCCTTGTTTTCCCAATACCTTTTCAGCGCCCACGATGCCTGCGCAGTTCACCAGACCGTGCAGACTACCGAACGCTGCAAGTGCTGCCGATACGGCCGCTTTTGCAGCTGCTTCGTCACTGATGTCGGCCACGCTGAAACGCGCGCGCTCGCCCAGCTCGCGGGCTTTGGCTTGCACGGCGTCGCCGTTGAGGTCCACAAGCATGACCGAGGCGCCTGCCTCGATGAGCATGTGCGCGGTGGCGGCGCCTAGACCGGAGGCAGCGCCGCTGACGATGAAGTGTTTGTTGGCTATTTGCATGGTCGGTTTCCTTTCAAGCGCTGGCCGTGGTGGCGAGCTGCGCGTGTTGTCGAGCTATTTCCTGATTGCGCAGGATGAAGCGTTGCAGCTTGCCGCTGGGGGTCTTCGGCAACTCGCTGACGAACTCGACTTCTCTGGGGTAGGCATGGGCGTATAGGCGCTGGCGAACATGCTGGCGCAGCTGCTCTTCAAGCTCGGCGCTGGCGCCGTAACCCTTGGCCAGTACCACGAATGCCTTGATCACCTCGGTGCGCTCAGGATCAGGCTTGCCGATCACTGCAGCCTCAATAACGGCTGGGTGCTCGATCAATGCGCTCTCCACATCGAAAGGCCCAACCCGATACCCGGACGTGGTAATCACATCATCGCTGCGCCCGACGAAGCTGATGCTGCCGTCGGGGTTCAGTTCGACGGTATCGCCGCTCAGGTAGTACTTGCCGACAAAGGCCTTGGTCGGCAACCCGTGGTAACCGGCGAACCAGCATAAGGGCGATTGTTCGCGATCCACCGCCAGGATACCCGGCTGACCGGCGGGTAGTTCGCGTCCCTGCTCATCGAGCACCACAATCCGATGCCCCGGTACGGCAAAACCTGCAGAACCTACGTGCACCGGGTGGCCCAGCCCGTGATGGTTACACAGCACCATGCCCAGCTCCGTCTGCCCGTAGTGATCATGAATGGTTACCCCGGCATGCTCGGCGAACCAGCGGATCACTTCCGGGTTCAACGGCTCCCCTGCACTGCTCACCACGCGCAGGCGTCCTTTGACTGGGGTACTGAACTGCTCGCCGGCTGCAATGAGCATGCGAAAGGCCGTTGGCGAGCCGGCCAGGTTGTTGATGCCCAACTGGGTAATGACCTGCGTGCAGCTGTCGACACTGAAGGGGCCATTGTAGAAGGTGGTCGCGTGGCCCAATGAAAGCGGCCCGGTGACTGCGTAATACAAGCCATACGCCCAGCCCGGATCAGCCAGGTTCCAGAACCTGTCCTCGGGGCGCAGATCGATGGCATCACGCATGTAGCCTTGGAACGCTACGATGGCCCGTAGCGGTACTTCAAGGGGTTTTGCAGGCCCGGTGGTTCCAGATGTGAACATCAACAGGAAGGGATCGTCACCTGTGAGCATGACCGGCTCGCAATCAGGCGAGGCGTTTTCAAGACACCGCTGGAAGTCCGGTTCGCCATCGCGGGCATCGACCGTGATCGTGAGCGGGCAAGCTTTGACATCATCGAGCTTTATCCGATTACTGCGGTCAGTCACCACAACACGGGCATGCGACTGATGCAGTCGGTGCTCGATCGCAGCAGGCCCGAAGGCGGTGAACAACGGCTGATAAACGGCACCCAGGCGCCAGGTGGCGAGAATGGTGATCAGCAGTTGCGGGGTGCGAGGCAACAGCCCCGCTACGCGGTCGCCCACACTGACACCATGGGCACGCAGGACACTGGCAAAGCGGGAGGCCAGCGCTTGCAGCCTATCGAAATTCAGCTGCTCGTAGTTGCCTTCACTGTCCAGCCAGTGCAGGGCCACCTTGTCGACGCCCGTGTGGCGATCACAACACTCGACACAGGCGTTAAGGGCCTGCAGCTCGCCCTGCAAGGCCGCCTGCGCGGCACCAAGGTAATGGAACGAGCGAGCGGCCTCGGCGTAGTCACGCATCGTCAGACTCCTGCTTTTTTATTGTTGGAGTGCACGGTTAAGTCCGGACGATGTTCGCGCCGCTCAGGCGTAACCACAATGGCCAAACCATTCATTGTGGATGATCGGTTTGGCCACAACGGCGGTTAGCCCAATCCGCGTTCGCGCCCCAACAGCAATTGCCGGGTCAATTCGAATACCAGCGACTGGTCCTGAGCGGCTTGTTCGGTGTCCAGGCTGTCGAGCTGGAGCTGATAATCGCCAGCGTCCATCGTCGACTGACGCAAGGCCAACGCTGTTCGACGTGCGACAAACTGGGCCTGGTGCGCATCGAACACCTCGGGGTGCCGTTCATGGATGAACCTTGTCCAGAACACACGTTGGGACAGGCTCATTGATAGCGCGTCAGGGGTCATCGCTGCCATCACCTCACGGTAGGCGTTCTCAAGCTGAATGCTGGTCAGCTCGGCAGCATCGGCGTAGAGCATGCTATGGGGCTGACACGGCAAGTTCAGGCGAGCCCGCAACCTCACACGGTAGGCCAGGCTGACGGCAGCCTGGTCCACCCTTTCCCGCGCAGCCAGGCGCTGCAACACATCGCGCCTGGCGACCTGCTCAAGTCGGTCCAGGCGAAACAGTTGCTGCCCGATACCCAATAGCTCATTGCCACGCTCCGGCGCGACGTTGCGCTCAGCCCCATCGACGAGTGCTCTGAGTTGTAGCTCACTGAACCGATCAGCAACGGTGTTCATGCAGGTCAATGGCAGACGAGCCAGACTTTGGATTCGCTGCCGCAGTTGCTCGTTGCCATCAATGGCTTGGAGTAGAGCCCACACCCGCTCCGCCAGCTGGAACGATGCAGTGTCGTAGTCACCGGTATCTTCAAGAAGCCCTAGCAGCCGTACCAGGCCATCGCTGTCCGAATCAGTCATCAGGCGCGACCAGAGAGCCTGACGGCTTACACGCAATTGCGGATCGCCTGCATCGAGCCAAAGATCACAGGTCACCTGCGGGTCGATTACTCGCCGCGGCTCGGGAAGATGGAAATGCTCGGCGATTGAATCAAGGGCAAAGAGCCGCTGCATCTCGACGCTGCTCAACCGGTTTCGCTCCACCATGAAGCTCATTCGGCGGGCGTGTGGCAGCTGTAGAATTTCCGCAGGCACAATGTGCAGGAGGTTGTCACGCAGGTCGACGCGTTCTAAGGTGCTGCACAACTCCAACCCGTGAGGCCATCCACCCAACCTGCAGTGACGCAAGTTGAGTTCCACCAGGCGCGTCAACTGGTTATAGCGCATCCCAAATGCCCCAAGCGGGTTGTAGCTCAGATCCAGGTGAGTCAACTGCGGCAGGCGGGTGAGCGCGTTCAAGGCGTGATCGTCCAGCCGAATGCTGTTGCGTGCAAGGCGCAGGGTTCGCAACTCGACCAGGTAGGCAATTTCCGTAGGCACGCCCAGCAGACCGTTGCTGCTCAGGTTCAACTCTCTCAAACGGGTGAAGCATGAAAGGAATCCAGCGGGCATGTGCGTAATCGGCACGTCACTGATGACCAATGATCTTGTGAGTTCGAACTCGATATGGGCAGGCAGCTCGGGCAAGCTGCCCACATTCAGATTGACAAGGCTCAGCCGCTGACCGGCCGCCTCATCGCCCAGAGGTTCGCTCGTCTGTCGCCAGGCCCGGCGGATCTGGTCGGCGACCTGCCGACGGACCCGCTGACGGGCCGGATTGGACTCGAAGTCTGTCCAGCGGCTCAGGTGTCGTTCGAGATCAGCATGGTCCTCTTCCAGCTCCAACAAGGCGTCATAGGGAGCATGAGGGCCCTCAAGCAAACGCGCTAAGCGGTTGTCGATTGCACTTTCATCCAGGCCAGGGTACAGATTGCGCAAACGGTTCCTTAGCAGGCTGTCGGGGCTACGCCTTAGAGCCGGACGACCGCTGAGTGGGTAGCCTACGCGACCGTCGGGCATACGTCGGCCTGGATTGAACCAACGATCCTTTCCAGGCCAGCCGAGTAGTTGTTCGACCTCGGCGTGCGTTTCAGGCATCTGTGCAATGAGGCGATCACGCAAGGTCGCGGCAGCGTGGTCGCCATCCAGATCAAGCGCTGTGCGCTGGGCAGGCTCCAGCAATGCGAGTAGCGTCTGGTAGAAGTCGTGCGACTCGTCTATCAAAGCTCCATAGCCTACACTTGCCTCTTCGATGGCCCGGAAACGCCCCTCCTTGTGAACGATTTTGATCAGATTTGCATCCGGCGACTGATCACCTATCGTCGCAATCCGGCGTGCACCCGGGCCGTCTGTCCAGAGCTCTATGTGCAAGGCCGGCCATGCGTCCAATCGCTGCAGCAGGGCCAATGCGAGTTCGCCCGCTTCATCGCAGTAAGCGTTGGGCAGGTACACACCGCACATGGCCCGGGTCAGCCTGGCAACACGCAGCAACGACGCACCCTGGCACAGGCAACGCAATGGCAGTTTTCCCGTGCTCAGGGCAAGATCACGCTCGGTTCGCCCAATGTCAGCGGCCAGAGCTTGGACATAACGCTCGGGCAGACCTGGCATGTCGGATCTGATGACTGAGGACAATGGATCATCGCCCTTCGGTATCTGGCAGAGGTGCTTGAACATGAGCCCGCGTAAGCGACCTGCATCCTCAAGAAGGCGCTCATGCAACTGCGACCCTCCACCAGCGACGGTTTGCTCCAGGCACCACTGCATCAACGCTTCTTCGTTTCGTGGGCTTGCACCAGCTTGCAGGGTTGTAAAAAACCTGCTGACACGCGCATCGGCTTCGAAACGCTCCAGGCTGTCACGCAGACTGGCTGGAATGTCCCGCGCCTCTACCAGTAAACCCCGTAGCGCGGCAACATCGATTCCGGCGGCCTGTAACACTTTGCTCGCCTGCTGGTGAGTGAGCGGTCTTGCCTGAGGCCAAAGCTGTTCGAGCATGAGATCGGGCTGATCCGCTTCCAGTGGTCGACCATCGTTCAACCGCCAGCTTCGCTCGCCAAAGTGTTCGAGAACAGGCCCGAAGCCTTCCGGACGCTGAGCATGACGCAAGCGCCATGGCCCACTAGGATCAGGGCGATGCGCCTGGAAATAGCGTTTGCCACTACGGAAGAACGCTCGCCCCCAGTCCCTGTACAAACCGTCGCTCCCAAGTTGTGGGTCCTCCGGCAAGCTGGCGTAGACCTTGAGGTCGTTGGCCCATAGCCGCGACTTCCCATCGAACCCGCGCACCGGTTCCAGTCCTTCTACAAAATCAGTGGTTGCATATCCCCTGGCCAGTATGTTGGCTCCGGCGCCGACAACGGCAGTCACTGCTATCGTCTCGGCCACACCAAGCATGTGCTCCAGAGCTTCGTGCTGATGACCGTGATACCAGTCCGCTGCGCCCTCGAAGACTTCCGAAAGCGTTTGCACTACCAATTGTCCAAGCAGCATTGCGCCCATCACAGGTATGAAAAGTCCAGCCAGATTGACCAGATTCCAACCCAACGAGCGCCACTGGTTGCGTCGCACTTCAGAAGCGTGTCGGTCCACCTGCGCGGTTGGCACCAACAACAGACGCGCGTCGTCCTTGATTCGCTGAACCTGCTGGTCGACCAGCCTTGAGAAAATATCCTCCGTTCCTGTGACGCCTTCAAGCGACAGGTCAGGCACGGGGTCGCTCAAGCGCTTGTTCAATGTATCGAGAAAGGAAGCGCGCCCCTCCACAGAGACCAACTGACTGAAGTAAGCCCGAAAATTCTCCTTCTGCAGAGCGGTCGCGAGCACGGCGTTCATTTCCTGGATGGACGTGAAATGGCGCAATGCCTGGCCAGGATCGCTGGGCCTGTAGAGTATGCTCCCGCGATCCGTACCGTGCTCATCGCGCAACTGGACGAGCACGACATCGCACAGGGTATGCCCCAGCATGCTCAGCAAGCCTGGGTAGGCACGCAGCTCGCCGTGATCGACCTCATCGCTCGCCAAGCCCGCCAACGCAATCTGTTGTCCAGCCGTCAGATCGCCGCGCAGTGCTGCCACTTCGGTAGCTAACTCAAGCGCCGCTCGCTTGTCTGCAATCAGTGCGTTGCAGGTGTCGTCGGTGAACACCTGCGACAAGAGCTTCTGATAGCGCCCGCCAGCATTCAGGTCCCGGCATGCCTGCACCAGGGCATCGATGTCTGCGGTGAGCAAGCTGTCTTCACCTGTATTCACCAGACCAGTGCCCAGGTAGAAGCTAGCCTGCTCGTGAAAATTCTGCATCAGGCGCAAAACGGCAGGCTCTCTCAACTCGATTACCTCATCGATCGGGAGGCCGGTGCCTTGCGGGACTTTGAAATTGCGCCGTATCTCCCGCCACTGCAGCGCATCCAGGGCCGGGCTGCCCGGCAGATCTGCAAGCAGCCTCTGCATATGCAACTCAGCGAAGCTTTGCAGTGGAATCAACCGCCGCGTAGAGGCGCGCACGCGTTCCTGGCTGGCCTGGTGCGCTTTGAAGCGGTCACGCAGCCGGTTGAGCTGAGCGGGAGAAGCGCGCTTGAGCCACTCAGGCAGGCGCGCGGCTATGAAGTCATGGGTAGCGCTTGCGACCTTGGCAGAGGACGCATTGAAGCCGGAAGCAGTCGTGAGGGAAGCTGACATCGTGTAGGTCCTGTCGATGCTGATTCAACCTGGACTGTGTGATGGGCGCTCAGCGAGTGGCAGACGGAAACCCGACCTAATCGACCTTCCCTGCACCCAGGACCAACGTTCGGTAGTGACCCGGATTGCAGCCAAACCACTTGCGGAAGGCCTTGTAGAACGAACTGCTGTCGGCAAAGCCCAAACGCGCTGCGATTTCCAGCATTCCAACCTGCTCCTGCGCCAACCAGCTGATAGCCAATTGGCGCCGCACGCTGTCCTTGAGGGCCTGATAGCTATGCCCCTCCTCTGCCAACCTGCGCCGCAGCGTGGAAGCCGACAGGCATAACCGGCGGGCGAGCCCATTCGCATCGGGCCACGACGCTGGGTCTTGCTCACTCAGCTCGCGTCGAATGCGTCGAGCGAGGCTGTCGGGATCTCGATACTTGACCAGGATGTTGGCAGGCGCCTGGGCCAGGAAACGGTGCAGCTCGTCATCGCTGCGCCGGATGGGCTGATCGAAGCAATCGGCGGCCAGGATCATACGGGTGCGCGGTCGAGAGAACTGTAGGTTTTCCGAAAACATGACACGGTAGTCATCGCAGAATGCAGGTTCGGTACAGCGCAATTCGATGGCCAGAATCGGAATGCGACGCCCTGCCAGCCAACACGCCACACCATGAACGATCATCCAGAATGTGAAGTAGGTGAAGGCTCGTCGAGGCTCATCAGTGGGCTCGACGATGACGATCTCGGCCAGGCTTTGCTGGCGAATCAAGTGAGGCTGTAGATAATCCAGGGTCAACGACAGGAAAGCCAGTGCGGTTTCGATGCCTGCCCCGACCGTTGGTTGCCCCCTGCTGGCACGGCAGAGAAATGCCAGGCTGCCGCTGCGTAGCCCGCGCGGGTCCATGGCAAAGAACTCATCGTTGCAGCGCCGCGCCAGCAGGCGCCAGAGGCGCGCGTAAGCAGTTGCCGGCACACGCGCACCTGGCAGCGAAAGCAGGTGCGGCTCGATGCCTGCCTTGCGTAGCACCAGAGGCGCGTGGCCTGCTTGAGGACAAGCCTGCAACAACGCCTCGCGTACCAATTCGATGGAGATAGTGTCCTTGTCGCTCATTGGCGGCCCAGTTTGCTCGAATGCAGCCATCTTAGGACCACTGGACAAAAACGCTAGCCTTCATGGCTATTGCTCTTGCGGTTGCCCACCCTCCCGCGCCAAGGATTGACGCGTCAGTTCAAGCGCCTTGGCTTTGACTGCCTCATCACTGGCCTTGGCAATCGATCTGGCCTGGGCATCGTAGTCGGCATCCGTGAGGCTTTCACGCCCTTCGTAGAGCGCTTCCATTTGTTGCACGAACGGCTCGCGCACCTGTTCAAACATGGCTTGATGTTGCCGTTGCAGATATTCGAACCAGAAGCCGCGCTCACTGATGTCAACGGCCAGTTCATCGCTGGCCTCGGCCTCGCGAACTGCGGCTTCGGCCTCTGCCAGGTGTTGCTCCGTCACACCTGCAATGGTCCTGAACTGCATGGTGATTGGCTGGCCTGGCAGCTCAAGTGTGCTCGCCAGCCCCACTCTGTATGCCAGGCTGACTTCGACCTGATCGACCTCCGAGCCACTGGCCCCGCGGCTGCTCATGTCCCGCCGCGCATAGGCCTCCACCCGGTCCAGACGAAAGAACCTTCGCGCCAAGTTCAATAATTGGCCTTCTGCTTGATCGCCAGCTCCGGCCTCAAGCGAGGCGCTGAGCAATCTGGTCTCCAGCCAGCCGAAACTGGATATGACACTGTCCACGCACGTTCGAGGTTCACTGGCCAGGGTGAACATAAGCTCCCGAAGGGCTGTATTGCTTTCAATCCTGTCCATCAGGGCCCACAGCCTAGCCTCAAGGTCATCTCTGGCCAGGCGAAAATCACTGGTGTCGGTCAGTTCGCCGACGAGCCTGAAGAAGTCTTCGCTACCCGACTCGTTCAGTAAACGGTTCCACTGAGCGGTACGAGAGGCGCGTTGCGTCGGGTCTAGACGCTCGAGCCACTGGTTGAAGTGGTAGGCGTCGCCGTCTGGGCTGCTATCGCTTGCAGAAGTGCGGCTGGCGTCGATCCACAGATCGCGGTAGAGCGCAGGGAGCGGATTGCCGACCAGTGCCAATCGGTTACGCCAGCGAGTGCGCTGGGCTCTCAAGCTCAGCGGCAACTCAGCGATATGGTTGTCACGCAGATCCACATACTCCAGCGAAACCGCTTGATCGAGGTGAGTCGGAACTTGGGTCAAGCCTGTTCTGCGCAGACCAAGTTGGCGTAGCCGGGGTAGTCGGTTCATCTCGATCGGGATGGCGCCGATGGTGTTATCGCTCAAGTCAAGAACGCTCAACCTCGGGATGCCGGCCAGCAACCGGAAACCAGCATCGCCGATGCTCAAACTGTTTCGTGAAAGGGTCAGTTCGGTCAACTCACGCAACTGAGACAGCCCCTGAGGAAGTTGAGTCAGCGCGTTGTTGTCCAGATTCAAGGTCAAGATGCCTCGAAACGGTGCGAGAAACTCTCCGGGAAGATCGGTAAGGCGCATGTTGACCAGAGAGAGCTCGCTGACGTGGCTGAAACCTTGCGCCGCGCTCAAGTCGGGCAGCTCGCCAACACCGATCCCCGATAGCGACAGCGCCATGCCTTGATCCCCATTGGCATGACGTCTGCCCGCGTACCCCTGAAAGCGCCAGCAGCGCCGTAGCTCGTCCGCGACCGATCGCCGCAGCGCTACATCTGCTGCAGCTGCAGGTTGTGCTGTCCATTGCTCCAACGTCAGATCCAGGCGCGAATAATCGTTCTCGAGCTCAAGCAGAACCGTGAAAGGCGAACCAGGCTGCTCTTGGAGCACTTGCAGGAACCGCTCCAGATTCTGCGCGCTGAACCCAGGAAAAAGGCTACGGACGCGGTCCTGGAGCGTGCGTTCAGCCAAGTGATTCGCGCTGGCGCGACCACTCAACAGGTAACCGAAACGCCGGTCAGCCAGGCGCGCTGGAGCTCGGAAAGTGGGTTGGTGCACCTGCATGCCCATCAGTTCCTGCACAGCCTCCCTGCGTGCCGGTAGTCTCGACTGCAAGCTTGCCCGCATCTGTTGTACGCCATTGGGCCCTGACCAGCCAAACCGCTCAAGCTCGGCTTCAGGTAAAAGCTGCCAGAGCCTTTCCAATAGCCCGCCAGGCCCTGAAAGGCTGTCTGAAGACAATTGGCCATGCTCGTAGAGCGACACCTGTCCTTGCTTCCAAACTAGCATCTTCACCTGTGCAGAATCGTTGACCGGGTACAGCTCAGCCATCACCCGCCCGGTGGGGGAAGACTCACGAATCTGAACATTGCAAGCCAACGGCCATGCGGGCTCCGTTCGCAGCAGCCCGAAGACCAGCGACGGCATATCAGGGTGATAAGCATTGTTCAGATACAGGCTCTGCAATGCACGACAGGCGCGAGCCTCCTGCAATGCCAGGCGTGCCTTTTCGGCAAGTGCCAGATCAATACGACCGCGCTCGAGTAGTCGTTGGCGCTGGTCAGCAGAAGCATTGGCTATCACATCTTCGGCATAGCGCGCAGGCAAGCCAGGAAAAACACGTCTGATTGCCGCGGTTTCAGGAGAGAGGACAAGTTCGTCCGTCAGGTGGCTCATCAGCCCCTGGCGCAGGGTGGGTGCATGCGCGAGCATCGATGCGGTTAATGACGAAGGTTCACGCTGAGGCTCGGTCAACGCACCGACGCACCACTGCAATAGACGTGGGTCACCGCTACCGTGATCGTCCGTGAATGTGGCAAAGAAGCTGTCGATTCGCGCGTCGGCCTCGAAACGCTCCAGCGTGTCGCGCAAGCTAACAGGCAGCGCCCGTTGTTCACCCACCAGCCGACGTAACGAGGTCTGATCCACATCAGCCACGTTGAGTATCTGCGTCAGGCGTGCCGAGTCCAGCTCGGCAGGTACGGGCCATAGATGCCCCAACAAGGCTCGCTCGCCCTCCCACATTTGCGGCCGCTGCCATTTCAGACGCCAGCCCTGCTCGCCGTTCCAGCTTAGCGCCGGCGCGAACCCTGGCTTACCGTCGTTGCGCACCAAGCGCCAGGGGTGGGACTCGGTTTTGCGGCTGACTTCGTAATAGTTGCCCTCGTGAAGCCACCAGTGAGTGTCGCCGTGCCTAAACAGCCCATCCCGACCACGCATGGCTTGGCGAGGCACTCCTACCGCCCGGTAGGGCTTGAGGTCTTCAGCCCATAATCGAGAAGCGCCATCCTCCTGTTCGACCGGCATCATCTCATCAATAAAAGCACTGCGCTTGAAGCCGCGTGCCACGGCCTCACCACCCGTTGCCATCAGCGCAGTGACGGCTACCGTTTCAGCCACGCCCAGCACATGCTCCAGCGCTTCATGCTGATGGCCCCGTGACCAGTCGTGTACCGCGGCCATGACTTCACTCAGCACCTCGGTCACCGTAGCGGCCAGCATCAGCGCCCCCAATTGAGGTACGAACAATGCTGCCATTTGAGTCAGGTTCAGCCCGACTTGCTCGAGCGTGCGCAGCCGCTCAAGCCTTTGCAGCCGATCCACGTCTGCAACCGGCACCAGAAGAAAACGGGCGTCTGCCTTGATACGGGCCACTTGCAACTCGGCCATCTCCGGAAAAAGCAAGGCACGGGCGACCTTGCCTGTCACTTCAAGATCGGGCACGGCGTCGCTCAGACGTTTTTTCAGTGCTGCCTGAAACGCTATCCGAGCGTCGGCCGCGACCTGGCCCAGCAGGCAAGATGCGTGCTCAGGTTGCCTGAACAAGCTCGCCAAGTGGGCGTTGAGACTTGTCAAGTTCGCGAACTGTCGCAAAGGTTGGTGAGGGAGATAGAGCAAGACCCCTCCAGCAGGATCCGCCGAGCCGCCCGACGAGTCATTCGAGCGCTCGAAGATCAGCCCTCCGACCATGGCGTGCCCAAGCACATGAAGATGCTTGGGTACGACCGTGGGATGCCGCGGATCGGGTACTGGCACCTCTCCCAGGGTGTATTCGAAGCTGGTGACATCCGACTCAGGGACCTCCCCCCGTATCCCTGCAAGCTCCATAGCAAGCGCAACCCTTTTGCGCACACTCTGAGCAAGGAGCGTTACGGCGGCATCGTCGAAGAAGGTCTGCAGGTAGGCTTGGTAGCGCTTGCCTGTATCCACCGAACGGCAAACCCCCGCCAATTTCGCGCTGTCTACCAGGAGCGGCGCATTGGGTGACATCCCATGTGCCCCCGAGATGATGCCGCTGCGCGCATCGAAGCTCGATCCGGCCGGAAAATTCTGCATCAGATGGGTGATGGCCGGATGAAACGTGTAATGGTCACGAAGCCCTTCACCACCAAGCATGCTGTAGTAGTCGAGGCGCTCACGCCAGAGGGTATGGGCTAGCTCAACAGATACTCCGAGCTTCTGCTTTATCGCTGTGGTCAGCGTCTGGCGCGCGAACGAATCTGGGGAAAGCAGGCGCTTGAACATGGCTTCCAGCCGCTGCTCGACCCAGCGATTTTCCTCTACGCGCTTGCGTAGACTCTGTATCTGCTCTAAAGAGGCTGCGTGCAGCCAGGAAGGAAGCTGTTTGTCAATAAAACTATCGGTATGGTTTGAGGGCGTAACGAGGCTGACCATCATCGGCTCCAGGTAGGTGACTACACCGCACCTTTGCCGAGTTTTCGAGATTAAAGCAGTTGGAAGTCAGCCAGTGGGAATCCTGCCTTGCGCCCGCCTTGACCCAGCTTTTCAGGGGTGACCGCCAGGGCCAATCCCTTCTTTGCGACGGCCGAGCCCCTGGCGAGTCATTGCGGAAGTTGAACCCGAGGCTTGCTCGAGGCAAAAATCGCCCAACTGGAAATGAACAGTGCTGCGATCAGCGGGCCAATAACGAAACCGTTAAGACCGAATACCGACAGGCCGCCCAAGGTGGAGACCAGGATCAGGTAATCTGGCATACGGGTATCCTTGCCGACCAGAATAGGCCTAAGCACGTTGTCGACAAGGCCGATCACCAGCACGCCAAATGCGGTCAGGATCACACCTTGCAAGATCGCCCCGGTCATCAGGAAGTAGATCGCCACCGGCCCCCAGACGATGCCTGCACCAACGGCGGGCAGCAGCGAAAGGAACGCCATCATCACCGCCCAGACCAGCGCGCTGGGGATCCCCAGTATCCAGAAAATCAAGCCGCCCAGCGCTCCTTGAGTGATGGCCACTAGCACGTTGCCCTTGACCGTGGCACGCACCACACGCTTGAACTTCAACTGCAGGCGGCGCTTCTGGTGTTCAGGCAGTGGCACGGCCATGCGCACCTTGCGCACCACCTCGGCACCTTCGCGCAGGAAGAAGAACAGCAGGTACATCATGATGCCGAAGCCCACCACGAAATCGAATGTGCCCTGGCCAAAGCTGAAGGCCTGGGTAGCCAGGACCTGGCTGCCTTGGGAGGCCCAGGTGGTGATCTTGTCACGCAGGGCTTCCAGGTTGCCCATGCCCAGGTTATCCAGCGCGTTCTGGGCAAACGTTGGCAGCATGTCCTTGCCCCGCTCAACATACCCTGCGATGTCCAGCTGGCCGCTCTGAATGCGTTGATACAGCGTTGCCCCCTCCTGCACCAGCAGGCCGCTGATGATGATCACCGGCAATACCGCCACCAGTAAGCAGATCAGCGTGGTCACGGCAGCGGCCACGTTGCGGCGGCGCCCGAAGCGCATGAGCAGGTTGCGTTGCAACGGCGCGAACAGGATGCCCAGGATTACTGCCCAGAAGATGGCGCCGTAGTAAGGCAGCAAAATCCAGACGAAGGCAACGGTCACCAGTGCCAGGAGCACCGCCAGCGCCTTGTTCTGCAAAGCAGTTTCGTTCATTTCCGGTCCTCGGATGGGTTCTGGGGTATTAGTGCGTGGCGCTGGGGTAAAAGTGCCACCTGCCCCTTGATTCAGATCAATAAGGCCGAACCGCAAGCGGCTTAGCATCCGCGCCCTTTACCCGGTGTATTCATGACTTCTGTTGCCAAGCCCGAATTGCTGGCGCCTGCCGGCACGCTCCACACCATGCGCTATGCCTTCGCCTACGGTGCTGACGCGGTCTATGCCGGTCAGCCCCGCTACAGCCTGCGGGTGCGCAACAATGCCTTCGACCATGCCAATCTGGCGTTGGGCATCCAGGAGGCTCATGCGCTGGGCAAGCGCTTCTATGTGGTGGTCAACATCGCGCCTCACAATGCCAAGCTCAAGACCTTCCTCAAGGACCTGGCGCCTGTGATCGCCATGGCACCGGACGCGTTGATCATGTCCGACCCGGGCCTGATCATGCTGGTACGCCAGCACTACCCGCAGATGCCGGTGCACCTCTCGGTGCAGGCCAACACGGTGAACTGGGCCAGCGTGCAGTTCTGGCAGCAGCAAGGCATCAGCCGCGTGATCCTGTCGCGGGAGCTGTCACTTGAAGAGATCGAGGAAATTGGTCAGCAAGTACCTGGCATGGAGCTGGAAGTCTTCGTGCATGGGGCGCTGTGCATGGCCTATTCAGGCCGCTGCCTACTGTCGGGCTACCTGAACAAGCGTGATGCCAATCAGGGCACCTGTACCAACGCCTGCCGCTGGAAGTATGACGTCACGCCGGCGACCGAGAGCGTCACCGGCGATATCGTGCACCACGTGCAGCCGACGCTGGGCCAGGGTGCGCCCACCGACCAGGTGTTCCTGTTGCAGGAAAGCGAGCGTCCCGGTACCGAAATGCCCGCGTTCGAAGACGAGCACGGCACCTACATCATGAACGCCAAGGACCTGCGGGCCATCCAGCACGTCGAGCGACTGGCGCGCATGGGCGTGCACTCGCTCAAGATCGAGGGCCGCACCAAATCGCATTTCTACTGCGCACGGGCCGTGCAGTCCTACCGCAAGGCCATCGACGATGCGGCCAATGGGCAGCCTTTCGACCGCACCTTGATGGACAACCTCGAGTCCCTGGCGCAACGGGGCTACACCGAAGGTTTTTTGCGCCGTCATGTGCACGATGAGTACCAGAATTACCAGCGCGGCAGCTCGGTGTCCGAGCGCCAGCAGTTCGTGGGTGAACTGACTGGGCTGCGGGTAAATGGTTGGGCCGAGGTCAAGGTCAAGAACCGCTTCGCCCTGGGCGACCATCTGGAGCTGATGACACCTCGCGGCAACTACCACTTCGACCTGAATCAGCTGCACAACCGGCAACAGCAGCCCATCGAAGTCGCACCCGGGGATGGCCATGTGGTGTATCTGCCAGTCCCTGAACAGGTGTCGTTGGCGTTCGGGCTACTGATGCGCGACCTGCGCAATGACCAAGCCACTGGCTGACGAAACTGTAATGCGCCGGTCAGCAGGTTGAAAGCCAGAGGGGGCGACCCTGCCGCCTTGCACGTTTGGACCAGGCCGTGCGCTATGCTGGCCGCAGGTCACACGTTTATAAGGAACTTGCCCATGCTGCGTTCAAATTGCCTGGCCCTTGGCCTGTTGACCTTCACCGCCCTTGCACAGGCCACCGACACCATCGACGTCTACCGCGACCCCCACTGTGGTTGTTGCAAAGCCTGGATCAGTCACCTCCAAGAGAACGGCTTTACCGTGAACGACCATGTCGAACCAGACATGAGCGCCGTCAAGCAACGCCTGCAAGTACCGCCGCGCCATGCGTCGTGTCATACCGGGGTCATCGCTGGCAAGTTCGTCGAAGGCCATGTCCCCGCTACCCACGTGCGTGAACTGGTTAGCCGCAGTGATCTCAAGGGCATGGCCGTTCCAGGCATGCCAGCCGGTTCACCGGGCATGGAAATGGGTGAGCGCAGGGATGCCTATCGGGTGATCGGTATCGACTCGGAGGGGAAAGATACAGTAGTCGCCGATTACTGACGTGGCGCCGGTTTCACGGTTGGTAACACCTTGGGCCTCTATGGCCACTGTCCTGCTGCTACAGTCGAGTCTTCCTACTTGATCTGACATGGAGTGCCTCATGCTGCGTGCATCCGCCCTGGCCATGGTGTGCCTGGCCAGCGGCCCGGCCATTGCCGGCCAATCGCCTACCTACGGCGCACAGCTCGAAGGGTTTGACTACCCGCATACGCTCAAGCACTTCGACTTCGAATCACAGCGCCAATCGCTGCAAATGGGTTACATGGACGTCCCGGCGTCGGGCAATGCCAACGGCCGCACGGTCGTGCTCATGCACGGCAAGAATTTTTGCGCAGCCACCTGGGAAACCAGCATCGATGCCTTGAGCAAGGCAGGCTACCGCGTTATCGCCCCAGACCAGATCGGTTTCTGCACATCCAGTAAACCTGCGCACTACCAGTACAGCTTCCAGCAACTGGCCAGCAACACCCATGCACTGCTCGAGCACCTGGGGGTGAAGCAGAGCATCGTGCTGGGGCATTCGACCGGGGGGATGCTAGCCACCCGCTACGCCTTGATGTACCCGCAGCAGGTCACGCGCCTGGCCATGGTCAACCCCATCGGCCTGGAGGACTGGAAGGCCCTGGGGGTGCCCTACCGCACCGTTGACCAGTGGTATGCCCGCGAACTCAAGCTCGATGCGGCCGGGGTGCGTGACTATGAGCGCAAAACCTACTATGCCGGCCGCTGGAAACCTGAATATGAGCGCTGGGTGCAGATGCTGGTGGGCCTGAACCAGGGCCCAGGGCACGAGCGGGTGGCGTGGAACTCTGCCTTGATTTACGACATGATCTTCACCCAACCGGTTTATCACGAGTTCAAGGACCTGCAGATGCCAACCCTTTTGTTGATCGGTGACAAGGACACCACGGCAATCGGCAGTGACATCGCACCACCGCAAGTCAAGGCCAGGCTGGGCAACTACGCCTTGCTCGGCCCGCAGGTGGCCAAGCTCATTCCCAAAGGCGAACTGATCACTTTCGAAGGCATGGGCCACGCGCCGCAGATCGAAGAACCCAAGCGTTTCAATCGCACACTGATCCAGTGGCTGGATCGCTAATCGTGCGTGGCTGCATCAGGCGAAGCGCTGCAGCTGCATTTCACGCAGCCGGCTGAGGGTGCGCTGGTAGGGGAAGGCGAGATACCCCTGCGTGTACAGCGCCTCGAGCGGCACCTGCGCCTCCAGGTACAGCGCCACACGGCGGTCGTAGCACTCATCGACCAAGGCGATGAAGCGGCGCACGGCATCGTCCTTGGGCGAGAGTGCCGGCAAGTCGCGGTCGCCCGCTAGCACGCGGGAGGCGCCGTCCTCTGTGCCACGGGCGATACGCCCGGCCTGTTGCTGACCACTCAGCGCCGGTATGTCCGCGACCAGGATCGCCGCGAAACGGTCGCACAGCGCCATGAATTCCTGGGTAGCCATCGGCTGTTCGCACAACGCGTCGAAACGGCACCAGATGGCCTTCGCACTTCGGCGCACCACCTGCACCTGCCGACTGCCCAGCATGAGGGGCTGGTCGGTGCCTGGGTCGTCCGGGCTCAGTCGCTCGAAGACCGCGGCAAGGTGACTGCCCCGGTCGTCGGTGACCCAGTAGCGCTGGCACGGCAGGCCCGGGTGTTGCCGATGGTCTTGCTCGCCCGCTACCGGCAGCACACGCATGTGCCGCTCGATGGCAGCGATGGCGGGCAGGAAGCGTTCGCGGTTGAAGCCATCGCGGTACAGTTGCCCTGGCGGCTGGTTGGACGTGGCAACCACCACCACGCCCAGGTTGAACAGTACCTGGAACAAACGGCCGAGAATGATTGCGTCGGCAATGTCACTGACGAACAACTCATCGAAGCACAGCACGCGGATTTCGCTTCCTAGCTCCTGCGCCAGCGCCATAAGGGGATCCGCCGTGCCATTGAGCTGAAACAACCGACGGTGCACCCAAGCCATGAAGTGGTGAAAATGCTGGCGGCGACTCGGCACGGTCAGGCACCGGTGAAACTGATCCATCAACCAGGTCTTGCCCCGCCCCACTGGCCCCCACAGGTAGAGGCCCTGGCTGGATCGTCCACGTTCGACAGCCTCGAAGCAGGCCTGCAGCGCCTCGATGGCGAGGCGCTGTGCGGGGTCAACGACAAAGCCCTCGGTTTCCAGGGCTTGCTGGTAGCGTTGCAAGGGTTCGATGGTCATGGCGCATTGTACCTGTCGCCTCCTTGCCGACGACAGCGCGGCTTCAGTCAGGCCGCGCCAGGCCCACCTTCAGCAGCTCGCCATCCTTGGCATCGGTCAACACGTACAGGTAACCGTCCGGCCCTACCCGAACATCACGAATGCGCGCTTTCATATCGCCCAGCAGGCGCTCCTCGTGCACCACCTTGTCGCCCTTGAGCTGCAAGCGGATCAGCTCCTGCGTGGCCAATGCGCCGATGAACACGTTGTGATCCCATGCGGTGAATACGGGGCTGTCATAGAACGCCATGCCGCTGACACCGGGCGACTTCTCCCACACGTGGTGCGGATCGACCATGCCATCTACATGTTTACCCTTGGCCTCTGGTATGGGCAGCATCGAATAGTTGATGCCGTGGGTTGCGATGGGCCAACCGTAGTTCTTGCCCGGCTTCGGGATGTTGATTTCGTCACCGCCACGGGGGCCGTGTTCGTTGGTCCACAACGCGCCCGTCCAAGGATTCAACGCAGCGCCCTGCTGGTTACGGTGGCCAAACGACCAGATTTCGGGGCGCACGTTCTTCTGGCCATAAAATGGGTTGTCCTTGGGAACCTCGCCATCTGGCAGGATGCGCACGACCTTGCCCTGCAGCTTATCCAGGTCCTGAGCCGTCGGGCGCTGATTGTTCTCACCCAGGGCGATGAACAGATACCCGTTGCGGTCGAACACCAGGCGCGACCCAAAATGATTGCCCTCCGACAACTTGGGTTGCTGGCGGAAGATAACGGTGAAGTTTTCCAGGCGGGCACGATCGGTCGACAGCTGGCCACGGCCCACAGCGGTCCCGGCCTTGCCGTCGCTGCCCTCCTCGGCATAGGACAGGTACACCGTACGGTCCTTGTCGAACTCGGGCGACAAGGCCACATCCAGCAGGCCGCCCTGGCCCTCGGCCCAGACTTTGGGCACGCCACTGATGGGCGGGCCGACCTTGCCCTCGGCATTGATCACGCGCAGGTTGCCGATGCGTTCGGTGACCAGCATGTCCTGGCCGCCAGGCAGGAACGCCAGCGCCCACGGCGTACGCAGACCGTTGGCCACGGTATCGACGGTAAGGGTGCCTTCTTCACTTTTGAACGTCTGCTGGGCAGCGGCATGGGTTAACAGAGGCGCTAGTGCAGCAGCGGCCAGGGTAACCAGCCAGGTTGCTCGGGACATGCGAAGTTCCTTTGACAGATACGGGATGCTGGAGTCAGGGCGCGCGCGGGTTGTCCCGCGGGGGCCGCGTAGGTTCCAGATTGGGCGTTCGCTGCTGACGGCGCAGGTTCTCACCGTTGCCGATGCCGCGGTTCTCTACCGTCGGGGTGCGCGGCACGGGCTGGGTAGACGGGCCGCGCACAGGCGGCGTCGCCGGGACGCTGCCCTGACGGCTGTTGGGGTTGGCGCGTTGCACGGGGCTGTTGTAGGGGTTGTTGCCATTGGCGGCAATGTGCAGCCACGGCTGCGCGGTCGCATGGGTAGGTAACCAAACCGCCATACCTATTACCAACAACGGTAGTGTCAGTTTCATGCTTCACCTCCGTACGAAAACGCCTGGCCTGGTGGCTTTGATAGCCTACGGCCCAAAGGGTTCGAGTCAAAAGGCTTGGCGACGCCGCAGGTGATTCACGATGTTTCAACCAGCGCCCCTTGATCGGGGCGCCGGCGTTGCCTGGGCCGAGCGCATAAGCCTTAGTACGCAAGGCTCCAGGTCAGCGTGTAGGTCCTGCCTCGCCCTTGGTAATCGTAGAGGTAGGCAGGCCCGTAGGTGGGCGAGTAGAACAGCGTCGCCCGCTGGCCCCACACGGTGCTGTATTGCTTGTCCAGCAAGTTCTGGATACCTGCGCTGAAGGTGCCGTAGTCGGTGTCCTGGCTGCCCAGTAGATCGAGCGTGGTATAGCCATCGATCTTGTGTTGGGCATCGTCCTTCAAGCTGAAGGCCCGATTGGCCTGCAACCGCGCACTGCGCCCGTCATCCTTCCAGCCAACGAACGCGGTGGCTTTGGACAAGGAAGCATAACGCGCATCACGCTTGCGCCACCCGCCGCCGTCTGCCTCTTCCTCGGAACGGGTGAGGTGCAGCGTGCCGCCGGCTTCCCAACCTCGGTCGAAGTGGCGGGTGAGTGCCCCTTCGAAGCCAAAGTCGCGACTTTTCTGGTCTTCGACGTCAATGGTGAGGGTTTGCGAATCCACATTGATGATCTTGTCCGACCAGATGTAGTACAGCGCGGCTTGAGCGTCCCACTGCACGTCGGCATAGCGCCAGCCTAGCTCCACCTGGCGGCTCTTGATCCCGGCCAGCGGGTTGTCCCCGACACTAAGACCAGGTTTGCCGTAATACTTGGCCGGATCGGGCAGGTCAAAGCCTTCGCCGTAGTTGGCCCACAGCTGGTGGCCGTTCTTGAAGTCGTAGATCGCCCTCAGGTTGTAGAGATTGACCTGATAGTCGTTACTCCCACCTGGAACGCCCTTGTAGTCACCCACCTCCACATCCATCTGCTGGCGCCGGGCGCCGCCGGAGAACGTCAGGTTGTCGGTGGCGCGCCATTCAAGCTGGCCATACAGCGAGACCCCATCGATCACGTAGCTGGGGTAGCGCGCAGCCTTGCTGGCCTTGTCCAGGTCCAGCCCGCCGCTTTCAGAGGACACCCGCGCATCGAACACGGTCTGGTCAGCGTTGAAACGTTCGCGGTCAATGTCCACGCCATAGGTGAATTTCAGCGTGTCCCACTGCTGGGCGAACAGCCCTTTGAGGCTGGTGACCTCGAAGTTCTGCTGCGAGGCTGCAAAATACACACCGCGCGAGCCGGTCGGTGTACCACGGTTGTAGTACGGGAACGGGTAGAAGTTGTTGTTTTCCTTGCGGTAGGAAGCCTGCAGGTAGAAATCCTGGCCCAGCACATCATTGTGGTGGTAATTGGCATTGAGCAGCACGCGCCGGGTGCGCGGGTTCAGGTCGGACGAGTACCCGCTGCGCAACTGGGCCTCTTCGAGGTCGGAGGGGCCATTGTAATTGAGGTTGGGAAACCAGATGCCGGTGCTGCCATGGTTGCCGGAATCGTAGTACTGGGCCAGCAGGTCAAAGCTCTGTTGGTTATCGAACTGCATGCCCAGGCTGCCAAGCAGGTCCAGGGTGCGGTTGTATTGCAGGTCGGTCTGGGTATTGTCGATGAAGATCTGATCGCCTGCTCCATCGTAGAACGCCTCGTTCTGCTCGCCGGACACACCAAGACGCGCATTGAACCGCTCGTTGCCACCGCTGATCGACTGGGCGAAGCGGGTCGCCAGATCATCGCTGTTGTTGAAGCCGCTGCTGGCACCCAGCTGGGTTTCGAAACGCGCAGGGCCTGCCTCGCCCTTTTTTGTCACGATGTTGATGATGCCCCCGGTCGCACCGCCCCCGTAGATGGCGCTGGCGCCGGACAGCACTTCGACGCGCTGCACGTTGAAAGGCGAGATACTGTCGAACTGGCGCGACAGGCCTCGCGAGCTGTTCTGGCTGACGCCATCGATCATCACCAGCACGCTGCGCCCACGCATGTTCTGCCCGTAGTTGGTGCGCCCCTCCGGCGCCAGGTCAAGGCCAGGCACCAGTTTGCCGATGGCTTCCTTGAGGCTTACGCCACTGTCGATCTGCTCGCGCAGTTGCTGCTGATCGACCACCCACACGGTGCCTGGGATCTCGCTGATGGCAGTACTGGTGCGCGAGGCCACGCTTACTTCAATCGGCTTGAGGTTGATGGCCTGCAGGGAGGTATCGTGCTTGCGCAGCGTCACCGTCCGCGCATCGGTAAACTGCCAGCTCAAGCCGGTGCCTTCGAGCAACCGCTGCAAGGCTTGCTCGACACTGTAGGCGCCCTGCAGGTTCGGGCTCTGCAGGCCAGCCACGTCAGCGGTGGTGTACAGCAAATGCAGGCCGGCCTGATCGGCAAAGCGCGTCAACGCCTGGTCCAGCGGCTGCACCGGGACATCCAGCTGTACCTGCGCGGTCTGCACATATCCCTGCTGTGTTGCAGCAGCGACGTGAGCGGGCAGCGCGCCGGCCAATACGGCCAACGCGCCGCACGACATCAACACAGGTGGCAGAAAACGGCAGCGGCTATTCGAGAGCGTGGGCATGAGAGGCACAAGAAAGCTTCCAGGCGAGTCGTGAATGGGAATGGTTTGCGGCTTAGCCCCACTACGACGATCCAGCCCACGAGAACTTGCAGTGCCGATGAAAAGTTTTTTCGGTAGGTTTCGACAGGGCCGCTTTGAAGATCAATACACCACGGCGAGCCACGGCAGGTAGGTGACTTTCAGGCCATACCGCTGCTCCAGGGTGCGCAGCATGGCATGCGGATCATCCAGGTCGAACACGCCACTGACCTCAAGGCCCGCTAGCTGTTGATCCGACAACACGATACGCCCAAGGCGATAGCGCTCAAGCTCAGCCAGCACTTGGCCTAGAGGCTTGCCATTGAAGATCAACTTGCCCCGTTGCCAGGCCAGTTGCGCATCGGCATCGGCCGCTACGCTCAAGGCTTGAGCGCCCTGCCGCGCAGCACCCTGGCCAAGGACCACATGCCCGTCGCGCCGCACGCTGAACCTCGCCCCGGTGCCGTTTACCGGCAGCCCTGCCGTTTCGACCACGAAAGGACGGGCCTCGGCGGACGTCTCGAACAGCGCCTCGCCAGCCACTATCACCACCCGACGTGCGTGCGCGTCGAATTCCACCTTTATGGCACTGGCGCTGTTGAGGGTGACGCGGGTGCCATCGGGCAAGGTGAGCATGCGCCGCTCGCCGGTACCGGTGTGATAGTCGGACAACCATACAGGTGCCTGCTGCCACGCCAACCAACTGCCCAGCATCAACGCCATGCACGCCGCGACACCGGCCTTCTGCAGCCATCCCCGGCAATGCCGCAGCGCCTGTCCGATGTACTTGGCCACCATGCTTTCGGACACGCCGAGCCTTTGCGCCACCTGCCTTTGCGTCAACCCTTCCACGCGATTGAGCAACAGCGCCTGGCGCGCTTTGGGGGGCAGTTGCAGCAGAGCCTGATCGAGAATCTGCAGGCGCTCGCTGGCCAGTAACGCCGCCTCCGGTGCCGGCGCGCCACAGGCCACGTGTACCATGCCCTCACTGTCGTCGTGGCAGGCGGCAAGGCGCTGGTCACGACGCAGGGCATCGATCGCAATGTTTCCCGCCACGCGAAAGATGAAGCTACGCGGGTGCAGCACCGGCACAGCGTGCGCATCGATCTGCGCAAGCCTCAAGTAGGTTTCGTGGGCAACGTCCGCAGCGCGCTGGCGATCACGCATGCGCCGGGTCAGAAACTGCCACAAGTCGTCATAGTGTTCCTGGAAACTTGCCAGCAGGCCCGGCACGTGAGACGTCAGCATGGTTAGGCAACTACACAGTAAGAGAAATTATCGGGCGTTAATGAGAAACAGTATCTTTCATCTCTACCGACACTTTCAACGCTGCCGAGCATTTGCCACACTGCCGGACGATTCTTTCCAAGGCCTCGCCCATGACCCTTCGCCCTTCGCTCATCACCCGTCTGCTCACTGTCCTGCTGATGTCGGCGACCTTGGGCGCGTGCGCGCTGTTGCAACCCCGGGATCCGGTTTCGATCAGCGTGATCGGCTTGGAGCCCTTGCCTGGACAGGACCTGGAGTTGCGCATGGCGGTAAAGCTACGGGTGCAGAACCCCAATGAGACGCCGATCGAGTACAACGGTATTGCAGTGAACCTGGAGGTCAACGGCCAGCCATTGGCAGCGGGCGTCAGCGACCAGGCCGGACAGATTGGCCGGTATGGCGAGGCGGTGGTCCAAGTGCCGGTGAGCATCACCGCATTTGCGTTTCTGCGCCAGGCCTATGGGCTAGGCAAGCTGAACGCGCTGCAAGGCCTGCCCTACACGCTGCGCGGCAAACTGGCCAGCGGCCCTTTCGGCACGGTGCGGTTCAGTGACAAAGGCACGCTGGACCTGCCCAAGGGCGACGAGTGGTAAGACGGCACATGCACCCGCTCAGCGAGCGGCGCTGGCAGCGGCCATGAGCTTGTTGACTTCGCTGCGCACCATGCTGGCGTATTCGGGCGGGGTCATGTTGTCCAGCTCATTGCGCACCCATTCGGCCCACTTGCCCTTGCGCCGAGGTTTTTCGGCGATAAGCCGGGCCGCCTCGCCCTTGGCCTTACCCAGGTTGGCCTGCCACATCTCGAACAGCCGGGCTTTCTCGGCCTCGATCTGTGCCCGTTCCTCGTAGCTCATGTTGGCCAGATTGAAACTCATGAATCACCTGCCTGATGGAAATGACCGGTATCTTACACCAAGGCGCCAGCGCCCACTGCGAGGCAACTTTTCTGGCGCACGAGTATCCATTGTTCTAACGACCCGTCCAGGAGGAGCATGGCATGGCCCGTAAAAATGCCGCAGTACCCGACAGCGACCAGATCAAGGACCAGGTATTCAGCGAGCTGCAGGCGCTGATCGAGGAATCCGAGCGGTTGCTCAACGACAGCGCTGCGCTGGTTGGCGAAGAGGCCGAAACCCTGCGCACCCAGATCAGCCTCAAGCTGCGTCAGGCCCGGGAAGCGGCCGGCAACCTGCGTGACAAGGCAAAGCCCATGGTCGCGGCCACCCAGGACTACATTGGCGGCCACCCGTGGCAGACCGTGGCACTTTCAGCGGGCGTTGGCCTGGTGGTGGGCCTGCTGCTGGGCCGGCGCGACTGACACCTATCCTGCCGCCTGCTGTGCTCAGGCGGCCAGTGCCAGCGGTATACCGCTGTGAAAACGCAGCTCTTGATCCGGTGAGGCGATGAGTTCCGCTTCAGCGGCGCGTACCAGTTCAACCCGGCGCGCAATGTCCGCCTCATCGCCATAGTGGTGCGCCAACTTCAGGTAGCCCTGATAGTGGCGCGCTTCACTCTTGAGCAGGCCGTGATAGAGACGGCCCAGTTCTTCATCCAGGTGCGGCGCCAGGGCCGCGAAGCGTTCGCAGCTGCGTGCTTCGATAAATGCCCCGACCACCAGCGTATCTACCAGCTTGACCGGCTCGTGGGCACGCACCAGACGACGCAGGCCCGAGGCGTAGCGACCCGCCGACACAGGGCGCAGGGGTATGCCTCGGCGCTTCATCAGCCTCAAGACCTGCTCGTGATGAACCAGCTCCTCGCGCGCCAGGCGCGACATCATGTTGATCAGGTCAACATGGGTGTTGTACTTGGCGATCAGGCTCAATGCCGTGCTGGCCGCCTTGAACTCGCAATTCTTATGGTCGATCAGCAGTGTTTCCTGATCGGCCAGCGCCGCCTCGATCCAGGCATCGGGTGTAGGGCAGCCCAGGAAGGCGTCGATTTCAGGGATCAGGGACATAAACGATACGACCATACAGAGACAGACAGGGGCGGCGATTATAGCGGCGGCAGGCAACGGCGTCAGTTGCTATGCTTGATGTGCATCAAGCGTCAGCGCCACGCGCGCGGCCTATAGTCTGGCACCGCCTGCCCACGTTCCAGGGAGTACACGCCCATGCAAGCCGTCCGCAGCATTCTCGTCGTCCTTGACCCTGAGCACGCCCACAGCCGGGCGCTGACGCGCGCCAAGCTGATCGCCAGCGTCACTGACGCGCGCCTGCACTTGTTGATGTGTGACAAGCGCCGCGACCACAGTACGCTGTTGAGCCTGCTGGGCAAGCAGTTACAGGAAGACGGCTTTGACCACGTCACCCATGAAGCGGCGTGGCGAGACAACCTGCATGACACCATCATCCACGTGCAGCAGCGCGAAGGCTGCGAGTTGGTGATCAAGGAGCATCGCCCCGACAATCCGCTCAAAAGGGCCCTGCTCACCCCTGCCGACTGGAAGCTGCTGCGCGCCTGTCCGTGCGCGGTGCTGATGGTCAAGAGCGAGCGCCCATGGACCGGCGGCAACGTACTGGCGGCGGTGGATGTGGGCAACCAGGACGAAGACCACCAGCGCCTGCATGCCAGTATCGTCGACCACGGCTACGAGATTGCCAGGCTGGCCAAGGGGGCGCTGCATGTGATCAGCGCCCACCCATCGCCGATGCTGTCGGCGGCCGACCCTGTCTATCAACTGAGCGACACCATCGAACAGCGTTATCGCCAGGCGTGCGCGGCTTTCCAGGCACAGTACGGTATCGCCGACGATTGCCTGCACGTGGCTGAAGGCCCGGCCGATGTGCTGATTCCCCATACGGAAAAACAGCTGGATGCGGTGGTGACGGTGATCGGTACCGTGTGCCGCACAGGGCTTACCGGCGCGTTGATTGGCAACACCTGCGAGGTAGTACTCGATGCACTGGAGGGGGATGTACTGGTGTTGAAAAGCGAGGAGGCGATGGCGCATCTGGCGGATGCAGCACGATAGTGAGCCGCATGCAGCCCCCTGTAGGAGCGGCCTAGTGCCGCGATGGGCCGCAGCGCGGCCCCGGCAATATGCGCTGCGAAGCTGAAATTCTGGGGCTGCTGCGCAGCCCATCGCGGCCGGTCCGGTGCCCCAGCAAGGCCGCCAGACGGCACCTCGCCAGCCGTGTACTAGATGACAGCTAACACCTTCTAACCCAACGCCTCCTTAACCTTAGGATCCAACCCCTCCCCCGCATTGGCCTCGATCCATTCTCCCAGCTGCCGGCGCATGGCCGGCGTCCAGAAGTTGTGTAGATGCTGGCGAACGCCCTGCACAGCCAGGTCCCGATTCGGCTCGCTGTCGAAGTAGTGGGCAATCTGGTTGGCCATCTTCACCAAGCTGTCCTGGCTCATTGGCGCACCTCGGCTTTCTCGACAGATCGGCGCTCCTGCAACAGCCGACGCTGTTCGTCACTGAAATCCTGGTAACGCTTTTGCCACTCAGACGGCTGGAACACTTTGACCACCTCAACTGCCGTTACCTTGTATTCGGGGCAGTTGGTCGCCCAGTCGGAATTGTCGGTGGTGATCACGTTCGCGCCCGACTCCGGGAAGTGGAAGGTGGTGTAAACGACGCCTGGCGCCACGCGGCTGCTGACCTTGGCGCGCAGCACGGTCTGCCCGGCACGGCTGCCGATACCGACCCAGTCACCGTCCTGGATGCCACGGCTTTCGGCATCGGTCGGATGGATCTCGAGGCGATCGGCATCGTGCCAGGCGACGTTGCCCGTGCGCCGGGTCTGGGCACCGACGTTGTACTGGCTGAGAATGCGCCCGGTGGTCAGCAGCAGCGGATAGCGGCTGTTAACCTTCTCGTCGGTCGGTACGTACCCGGTCAGCATGAACCGCCCCTTGCCCCTGACGAACTGATCGATGTGCATGGTGGGCGTGCCATCGGGCGCTGCATCGTTGCACGGCCACTGCAGGCTGCCGTGACGCTCGATTTCGGCGTAGCTCACCCGGCGGAAGGTCGGCGTCAAGCGGGCGATCTCATCCATGATCTCGGAGGGGTGACGGTAATTCATCGGGTAGCCCAGCGCATTGGCCAATGCCACGGTCGCTTCCCAGTCGGCCTTGCCCGCCAGTGGCTCCATGACCTTGCGAACCCGCGAGATACGGCGCTCGGCGTTGGTGAACGTGCCGTCCTTTTCCAGGAACGAGCTACCCGGCAGGAACACATGGGCGAACTTGGCGGTTTCGTTGAGGAAAATGTCCTGCACCACCACGCACTCCATGGCCAGCAGGGCGGCGGTAACGTGCTGGGTGTTCGGATCGCTCTGGGCGATATCCTCGCCCTGGCAGTACAACGCCTTGAAGCTGCCATCCAGGGCCGCTTCGAACATGTTGGGGATGCGCAGGCCCGGATCAGGGTGCAGCGTCACACCCCAGGCCTGCTCGAACTCGGCCCGTACACCTTCGTTGGAAATGTGCCGGTAACCCGGCAGCTCGTGAGGGAACGAGCCCATGTCACAGGAACCCTGGACGTTGTTCTGCCCACGCAGCGGGTTGACCCCTACCCCTTCACGGCCGATGTTGCCAGTGGCCATGGCCAGGTTGGCAATGCCCATCACCGCGGTGCTGCCCTGGCTGTGCTCGGTCACGCCCAGGCCATAGTAGATGGCCGCGTTGCCGCCGGTGGCATACAACCGGGCCGCGGCGCGAATCTGCTGCGCTGCAACGCCACACACCTGGCCTAGCACTTCGGGGGCATTTTCCGGCAGGCTGACGAAGTCGCGCCAGCGGGCGAATTCTGTGGTTTCGCAGCGCTCGTCGATGAAGTCCTGGGCCAGTAGCCCCTCGGTCACGATCACATGGGCCAGGGCGTTGAGCATGGCCACGTTGGTGCCGGGACGAAGTTGCAGGTGCAACTCGGCCCGGGCATGGGGCGAATCCACCAGGTCGATGCGGCGAGGGTCGATCACGATCAGGCGAGCGCCTTCGCGCAGACGGCGCTTGAGCTGTGAACCGAACACCGGGTGCGCATCGGTCGGGTTGGCGCCGATAACCAGCACCACATCGGCCTTCATCACCGAATCGAAGCTCTGCGTACCGGCCGACTCGCCCAGCGTCTGTTTCAAGCCATAGCCGGTGGGGGAATGGCAGACACGCGCGCAGGTGTCGACGTTGTTGTTGCCGAAGGCCGTGCGCACCAGCTTCTGAACCAGATAGGCCTCCTCGTTGGTGCAGCGGCTGGAGGTGATACCGCCAATGGATTCCCGACCATACTTGAGCTGGATGCGGCGCAACTCGCTGGCGGCGTAGGCCACCGCCTCGTCCCAGCTCACTTCCTGCCACGGATCTTCCAGGCGCTTGCGAATCATGGGTTTGGTGATGCGGTCCGGGTGCGTGGCGTAGCCCCAGGCGAAACGGCCCTTGACACAGGCATGGCCGTGGTTGGCCCCGCCGTTCTTGTCCGGGACCATGCGCACCAGTTGGTCGCCCTTCATTTCGGCACGGAACGAGCAGCCAACCCCGCAATAGGCGCAAGTGGTGATCACCGCACGTTCCGGCTGGCCCAGTTGCACCAGGCTTTTCTCGGTCAGCGTCGCGGTCGGACAGGCCTGCACGCAGGCGCCGCACGACACGCACTCGGACGTCAGGAAATTATCGCCGCCTGCCGCCGCCACCCGGGATTCGAAGCCACGTCCGGTGATGGTCAGGGCAAAGGTGCCCTGGATGTCCTCGCAGGCACGCACGCATCGGCTGCAGACGATGCACTTGCTGGGTTCGTAGTCGAAGTACGGGTTGGAAATGTCCTTCTTTTCGGCCAGATGGTTGGCACCGTCATAGCCGTAGCGCACCTCGCGCAGCCCCACCTGCCCGGCCACGGTCTGCAGTTCGCAGTTGCCGTTGGCCGAACAGGTCAGGCAATCGAGGGGGTGATCGGAGATGTACAGTTCCATCACGTTACGGCGCAAGCCCGCCAGGCGCGGCGTTTCGGTGCGCACGACCATGCCTTCGGTGACGGGCGTGGTGCAGGAGGCCGGGTAACCGCGCATGCCCTCGATTTCCACCATGCACATGCGGCAGGAGCCGAAGGCTTCGAGGCTATCAGTGGCGCACAGCTTTGGAATGGTCGTGCCAAGCATGGCGGCTGCACGCATCACCGACGTGCCAGCAGGAACGCTGATCGCGCGGCCGTCGATGTTCAGGCTGACCTGCACTTCGCTGTCACGGGCTGGCGTGCCCAGGTCGGTTTGCGGATCGAAGATATGGATCATTGCGCGGCCTCCGCTTGGGTCAGCCCGAAATCGGCAGGGAAATACTTGAGGGCGCTGGCGACCGGGTAAGCGGTCATACCGCCCATGGCACACAGCGAGCCGTACTGCATGGTGTCGCACAAATCGCGAAGCAGCAGTGCCTGGTCATGGCGCTCGGTGATGTCATCGCTGGCAATCAGCCGGTCCACCACTTCCATGCCACGGGTCGAGCCGATACGGCACGGGGTGCACTTGCCGCAGGACTCCTCGGCACAGAACTGCAAGGCGAAGCGGGCCATGCTGGCCATGTTCAAGGTGTCGTCGGCCACCACCACACCGCCGTGGCCGAGCATGGCGCCCACGGCCGCGAAGGCCTCGTAGTCCAGCGGCGTGTCGAAATGGCTGGGGGGTACCCAGGCGCCCAACGGCCCACCCACCTGGGCGGCCTTCAGCGGCCGGCCACTGGCCGTGCCGCCGCCGTAGCCCTCCACCAGTTCACGCAGCGTCAAGCCGAAGGCGCGCTCCACCAGGCCGCCGTGGCGAACATTGCCGGCCAGCTGGAACGGCATGGTGCCCAACGAGCGGCCCATGCCGAAATCGCGGTAGAACGGTGCTCCCTTGGCCAGGATGACAGGCACCGAGGCCAGGGTCAGCACGTTGTGCACCAAGGTCGGCAGGCCGAACAGGCCTTCCAGCGCCGGGAGCGGCGGCTTGGCGCGAACGATGCCGCGCTTGCCTTCGATGGACTCGAGCAGCGCGGTTTCTTCACCGCAAATGTAGGCGCCTGCGCCCACGCGCACTTCGAGGTCGAACGCCTTGCCGCTACCGGCCACATTGGTACCCAGGTAGCCTGCCTGACGTGCGATGACGAATGCCTGGTCGAGTGTGGCGATGGCGTCCGGGTACTCCGAGCGCACATAGATGTAGCCCTTGTCGGCACCCACCGCCAGGCCAGCGATGATCATGCCCTCGATCAACAGGTACGGGTCGCCTTCCATCAACATGCGGTCGGCGAAGGTGCCGGAGTCGCCTTCGTCGGCGTTGCACACCACGTACTTCTGGGCAGGCTTGGCGTCGCGCACGGTGCGCCACTTGATGCCGGCAGGAAACGCAGCCCCGCCACGACCACGCAGGCCGGAATCGAGCACGGCAGCCACCACCTCGGCGCCGTCCATGGCAACGGCCGCTTCCAAGCCGGCAAAGCCACCATGGGCGCGGTAATCGTCCAAGGACAAGGGGCGAGTAATGCCAGCACGCGCGAACAGCAGGCGCTGCTGGGTCTTGAGGTAAGGCATGTCTTCCACAGGCCCCAACGCCAGCGGATGGTCTGCCTGCCCACCGATCATGGCGTCCAGCAGGCCGGGTACATCCTGCGGCGTCACCGGCCCGAAACCCTGCCGGCCCTGCTCGCTGTCGCACTCGAGCAGCGGCTCGAGCCAATAGAGGCCACGGGAACTGGTGCGCCGAATGTCCAGCTGCACATTGCGCCGCTCGGCCTCGCGCTGCAACGCCTCGACCACCTGGTCTGCGCCGACGGCACGGGCCACCGAATCGCGGGGGACATGGACCTTCAGCATGTGGCGCCCTCCTGGCAACGCTTGACCAACTCGCGTAGCCGCTCGGGCGTGAGCCGGGCGTGCACCTGACCGTCCAGTTCAAGGGCTGGCGAACAGGCACAGGCGCCCAGGCAATAGACCGGGCGCAGGCTGATGGCACCGTCGGCGCTGGTGCCATGGTCATCGAGCGCCAATTGCTCGCGCAGCTGCGCGGCCAGGGCCTCGGCGCCACGGCTCTGGCACGACTCGGCCCGGCACAGGCGCAGGGTGTGCCGGGCTGGCGCGGCAGTGCGGAAATCATGATAGAAGCTGATGACGCCCTGGACCTCGGCCCGGCTCAGGTTGAGTGCGTGGGCGACCACGCCGACGGCGGCATCGGGAATGTACCCGACAGCATGCTGGATGGCGTGCAGTATCGGTAGCAGCGCACCAGGGGTTTCTTGGTGATCGGCCACGATACGTTGGACAGCGGGCAGGTGGAGCATTTGATCAGGCATACAGCGGACCTCGGCATCACGGCCCGCCCCTGTTGTTGTACTGGCGGGTTCCGGCGTGTTCTGCTGCGGCGCGCCAGCCACGTCACGGTTGCGTGGAGCAGGCGGCCTCCTTGCCATCGTCCATGCGTCTGCGCGCGGGTCCAATGGCATCCTGCAAGCATGGCACTTGCTGCACCGGAAGGTTGCGCGCGAACGACCAGCCGCATTCTGAAACCGACGTCCCACGGCTTTACGGGCTGATCGAGCTTCGGGCTCGCCAGCACGCGCTTGTGCCCCCTGACGGTCAAGGACGTGCGAAAACCGCTTCCCAGGCACCTGCCACCGACACGTGTGGCCAGAACCGGCTCGACTCCCCTTGGCGCTACGTTTAAGCTGGCGCCTTTTCCTACGCATGGAATCGCGTTTGTCTAGCACATACCAGGGAAGCTGCCTTTGCGCGGCAATCGGTTATGAACTGCTCGGCCCGCCCAAGGCCGTGAGCCACTGCCATTGCAGCCAGTGCCGCAAAGGCCATGGGGCTGCCTATGCCTCATACGGCAGTGTGCCGCGTGAGGCGCTGCGCATGCTGCGCGGCGCTGACCAGCTTGCGGCCTATGCCTCGTCCCCCACGGTCCTACGGCAATTCTGTGCAGCCTGCGGCTCGAGCCTGTTCTGGTCACGCAATGCAGGCCAATACGCCGATTGGATCTCAATCGCCCTTGGCACGCTCGATACCCCCTTCGTACCCACACGTGATACCCACCTGCATCTCGACGCCGCGGCGCCCTGGCACCTGCCATCAACCCTGTCGAACGAGATTGACTCACTGAAAAGGAAGCTCAATGCGTAAACTCAAACTCGCCCTCGCCGCCCTGCCGTTTTTCGTCATCGCCGGTTGTGGCAACGACGCCCTGGAAGGCACCTACGAGCAAACCACGACCGTGATGGGTATCCAGAGCCCGAAACAGACCTGGGAGTTTTCCAAGGACTACATCATCACCAACGGCAACAAGCTGAAGGTAGATGAATGGGAGCGCAAGGATGACGTGGTCACCGCGCGCAACAAAGATGGCATGGCGCTGATCAACGTACGCGTGCTCGACGGCGGCAAGCGCCTGGAGGCCGTCGGCGGTAGCGACATGGCCAAGAACGTCTTCGTGCGCGTCGACTGAAAGCCCTCGCGCCGCCCTCCGCAGGTAAGTGCACCACTGCAGTGGGCGGGGCATGACACGCTACAGATCGTCTACGCCCTGTTCAGAGCTTGAAGGTGCTGACCATGTCGTTGAACGAGATGGCCAGGCGGGACAGCTCCTGGCTGGATGCGCTGGTTTGATGCGCACCGGCCGAGGTCTGGGTCGACAGGTCCTGGATGTTGATCAGGTTGCGGTCCACCTCGCGGGCCACATTGGCCTGCTCTTCGGACGCCGTGGCGATCAACAGGTTGCGGTCGTTGATCTGGGCGATGTTCCGGGCGATCCGCTCCAGCGATTCCCCGGTCGCCTGGGCCAAGGCCTGGGTGCTATCGGCCAGGTTTCGGCTGTTGCCCATGGCCTTGACCGCATCGTCGGCACGGGCCTGAACGCCTGTGATCATGGCTTCGATCTCGCCCGTTGAGGCCTGGGTACGCGCCGCCAATGCCCGCACTTCGTCTGCCACCACCGCAAAACCTCGGCCCTGCTCGCCAGCCCGCGCCGCCTCGATGGCCGCGTTGAGCGCCAGCAGATTGGTCTGTTCGGCAATGCCGCGGATCACATCGACCACCTTGGCGATGTCGCGCACGCTACCGGCCAGCTCCCCAACGATGACCGTGGACTGTCCGATTTCGCTGTTCACGCTGGTTATGGCCTGCACGGCTTCGCGCGCCTGGTCACGGCCACTGGCCGCTTCCGCGGACGTCTGCCGGGAGGCTTCGGAGGTGGAGGTGGCGTTGCGTGCCACCTCCTCGACCGC
Organism: Pseudomonas sp. DE0157; assembly: GCF_007678615.1. Lineage (NCBI taxonomy): Bacteria > Pseudomonadati > Pseudomonadota > Gammaproteobacteria > Pseudomonadales > Pseudomonadaceae > Pseudomonas > Pseudomonas sp. DE0157. The sequence goes on along the minus strand of NZ_VEJN01000023.1, from coordinate 18,479 downwards.
CGCACTCATTTGCGTGACGGCCGTGGCGGCCAGCTGAATTTCATCATTCTGGCGCGTGAGCCCGCGGGTGCTCTCATCGGTGACGGCGTTGAGCTCTTCGGCCGCGGAGGCGAGCTGATCCGCTGCGTTGGCGATTTGCTCCAGGGTGCGCTTGAGGCCTTGCTGCATGACCCCCAGGGCGTTTAGCAGTTGGCCGGTCTCGTCGGCGTGACCTGTCGCCACGGGTTTGCTCAGGTCGCCGCCTGCGATGCGCTCGGCCGTATTCACCGCCAGCGCGATCGGTTTGCTGATGACCCGGCTGATGAACATACCCAGCAAAATGGCGGCTACGAACGCCGCACCGATACCCAAGTACAGGTTGAACTTGGCCGCCGCCTCGTTGTGTTTTGCAGCTCGCGCACCTTCATCGATCTGCCGGTTATTGGACTCGACCATGGTGGTCAAGTCGTCGAGCACGGTACGAAATGCCTGGTGCAATTCGCCGGCCATCAATTGCCTGGCTTCGGCCAAGTCACCTCGTGCGATGGTGGCTACCGTCCGATCCATGATGGCCTGGTAGGCTGGCCAGTCTTTTTCCATACGATCGCCCGCAAGGCGTTCATCGTCGGACAACGGCGTTGCTCGATAGATCGCGAATGCCTGCTCGCTGCTCTGCCGGTTTTCTTTCATGGACGCAAGAATGGCAGCGCGTTCAGCTTCGGGCGCATTGATTGCGGTAGCCGCTACAAGCCGGTAAAGGTCCTGGCTCTGGGCAATGGCACTGGAACGCGCCTCTGCAACCTGGGCCACCGACACGAGATTGTTGGCAAATACACTTTGCAAACTAGACGAAAGCGAGCCGATTCCTTGGCTACCGACAACTCCTACACTCAAGGTGATCAGCGCGCACAGCGCGAAAGCGAGGTACAGCTTGACCGACAACCTGGCATCGTAGAACCAATTCATGAGTTAAACCCTGGAACGAAGTGAGAGAAAAACGAGCTGTCAGCCGCGCATCATGTCGGCCGCCTGCTCGGTAGCCTCCGTCGTGCGCGTGGCCAACTTGCGTACTTCATCGGCCACCACCGCAAACCCCCTGCCCGCCTCCCCGGCACGTGCTGCCTCGATAGCGGCATTGAGCGCCAGCAGGTTGGTCTGGCTGGCAATGCTCTGAATGGTGCCGACGATCTGGGTAAGCTTGGTGATGTTGGATTCCAGGGTGCGCTGGTGGGCTGCTTCGGTCTCACGCATGGCAGACTGCTGGTGCTCCAGATCAACGTCCACCAATGCCCCGACCACACGTAACGGCGCGCCGTAGGAATCGCGTTTGGTCTGGCCACGGGCGCGGAACCAGCGGTACTCCCCGCTTTTCATTTTCAATCGGTACTCGATGTCGAACGGCGTCTTGCCCGTACGGTCGTTCAGGTGCGCCTGGAAGGCTTCCAGGCTGTAGGCCTTGTCCCCCGGGTGCAGGCGTGAGGCCCAGCTGTCCAACACGTCCGGGAATTCTTCGACGGTTTCGAAGCCCAGCAAACGGCGGAACTGCGGCGACCACCAGAAGGGATTCTTGGGATTGACGGGGTCACCGGCGATCACTTCCATGTCCCACAGCCCGTCCGAGAGCATTTCCCGCGCCAGTTCGAAACGGGTGATGATCACGTCGTGCTCATGTTCGCGCTGCAACTCGTCGTGGATGTCGCGCAAGGCGCCGGCAACGCGCAAAGGCACGCCCCGTGCATCGCGCAGGGTTTCACCCTGGGCGAAGAACCAGCGGTAGCTGCCGTCTTTCATGGCCAGACGGTTGCGCACCCGGTAGGGGGTCATGCCTGATTTGTCGTTCAGGTGGCGAGCGAAGGCGTCCAGGGTGGCGGCCTTGTCTTCCGGGTGTAGGCGGTCAGCCCAGCTGGCCAGGACATTGGGAAAATCGCGCTCGTCGCGAAACCCCAGCATTTCGCGAAATTGCTGCGACCACCAGAAGCGGTTGCGCGGGTTGACCGGGTCACCAGCCACCACTTCCATGTCCCACAAGCCTTCGCTAGATGCACGATTGACCAGGTCGAATCGGGTTTCCGAGGCGCGCGCATTGGCGTCGGCCTCGGCCAGCATCAACCGGGCGTTTTCCAGCTCGCGCTCAAGCTCGGCAATACGGCCTTCACGCTCAATGGCATGCAACTCACGCGAGGTCCATTCACGTTGCACGTCTGTCCAACTGGCGGCAGTGCGGCCACCGTCGGTGTGTGTTTGCGGGAGGGAGGCAGCCAGCTGCGTGAGCGCCTGGCGCTCGCCGCGGTTACGAAAAAGATGAAGCATGGGTCGGTACTCGGAGGAAGACAAAAAAGACCAATCCCTGGCTTCGTTACCGGCTCACGCATGGCCATCGCAGGATGCGACCCTTGCTGCCTGACCGGTAGTGCGAACTACGACAGCGGCACAACGACAAAGGTTGCGCGACAATGACATCATTACGATATCAGTTATGGAAGGGTACGGGCACGTCCCTCGCCCAACAGCACGAAAGAAGATCCTACTGGCACTCCTTGAAATGAAACTGTAACACCTGACTTCAGATTCCCTTCAGATAAGCCCCCGACACTGTCCCCCATCGAACCTGTTGGGAGACGTTTCATGACCCACCGTGACTGGAGCCATCTGCTTCCATTGGCCATCGGTAACCAGGCCGATCGTCAGGCAACATTGTCGCTACACCTGCAAGACGACCCTGGACGAATGCCACTCGAGCGGTTCATCCATCAGTGCTTTGCGTTGAGCCATCAGGCCGATATTCAGCATTTCCTGCCGCAGTTACTGGCGTTTCACGACAGCCAAGGCCGGTTGACAGCCGCCGCGGGCATTCGCCCAGCCGATGACGGGTCCCTGTTTCTGGAGCGCTACCTCGACATGCCTCTGGAAGACGCCGTGTCCCGTGTGGTCGGGACAACCCTGCCGCGCAGTTGCATGGTCGAGGTGGGCAACCTGGCCTCGCTCAGCGCCGGCAGCGCGCGCCTGATGATCGCTGCGGTCACGTGGTTGCTGGCCTCACGCGGCCTGCACTGGGTCGCGTTCACCGGCGCGGCGACGCTGATCAACAGCTTCCAGCGACTGGGGCTGATGCCCGTCGTCCTGGCGCCAGCCGATCCTGCTCGCCTTGAGGACCAGGCTGAAAAATGGGGCACCTACTACAGCCATTGCCCTCAGGTGTTTGCCGGAAATATCCGTTACGGCTTCGATGCCTTGACGCGCACAGGCGTCTTTCAGCGCCTTGGCTTGCCGGTCCTGAGAGAGGAATCCGGTCATGCGGCATGAACTGAACCGCTTCAAGGCCTTGCTGAAGGAACACGCCCTACGTCAGCCTGACGCCATCGCCGTGCAAGGTGCCGACCAGCACCTGACCTATCGCGCCTTGTTCGAGGCGGTCGAGGTACGTGCCGCCTGGCTTGGGAGCCAACCTCAGGGTGCATTCGCACTGGCCTTGGACAATGGCCCGCAACTGTTGCTGTGGGACCTTGCAGCGCTGTTCGCCGAACGCCCATGCGTGATCATTCCCCCGTTTTTCACCTGCGCTCAAATGTCCCACTGTCTCAGCCAAAGCGGCGTCACCCTGGTGCTGAGCGAAACCGGGTGGGACTCACGTCTTGTCGAGCTGGGCTACGTGCCACAGGCTCGGCCGGGGTTCTGGCTATGCAAGTCGCTCGCAGGGGTGGCCATTGCGCCGGAAACGGCAAAAATCACCTACACCTCCGGCAGTACGGGATCCCCGAAAGGTGTCTGCCTGAGTGCCGAGGCATTGCTTGGCGTGGCCCGTGAGCTTGAGGCAGCTAGCCGAGCCAGCGCACCCGAGCATCACCTGGCGGTGCTGCCACTGGGCGTTCTGCTGGAAAACCTGGGCGTGTATGCCGCGCTGATCGCCGGAGCCTGCGTGCACCTGCTCAGTCAACAGCAACTGGGGATCAGTGGCGCCACCCAGGTGGACTTCAAGCGACTGGTGGGTGCAATCGTCCAGAGTCAGGCCCAGAGCCTGATCCTTGTGCCGCAGTTGCTGCTAGGGCTGGTCACTGCTGTTGAACAAGGGGCGATGTCAGCTGAGCAGTTGAGGTTCGTCGCCGTAGGCGGCGCTCGGGTGTCGCCCAGCTTGCTGGCTCGCGCCGAGGCTGTCGGGCTTGCGGTGTACGAGGGCTATGGGCTGTCTGAATGCGCCTCGGTGGTCGCCCTCAACCGTCCGGGCAGCGTACGCCGGGGCAGTGTGGGCAAGCCGCTACCCCATGTGCAGGTGCGCATCGCGGAAGATGGCGAGGTGCTGGTGGCCGGTTGCACGCTGCTGGGCTACCTCGATACCGCGCTTTTCCACGGTCCATGGTGGGCCACCGGGGATCTGGGCCATTTGGATGACGATGGTTTCCTGTACCTCGATGGGCGCAAGAAGCACCAATTCATCACCAGTTTCGGTCGAAACGTCAGCCCTGAATGGGTAGAGGCCGAACTTACCCAGAGCGGCATCATCGCCCAAGCATTCGTACATGGCGAGAGCCTGCCCAGCAATGTGGCGTTGATCTGGCCGATGGACCCAAGCCTGAGCGACGACCAGATCGATCAAGTGGTGAGCCAGTGCAATGCACGGCTGCCCGACTACGCACGTGCCCACCACTGGCGACGCCTGACGGCGCCGCTGAGCCTCACCGATCAAACCCTGACAGCCAACGGCCGCCCTCGGCGCGAGGCAATTCTTGAACGCTATCAATCCCTGATCTGCATACCCCAGGAGTGAGCTGACCATGTCCTTCTTTGAAACGTTGCAACTGCAAACCACCCACGAGCGCCAGGCGTTGTTCGGCGTGCCGGTGATCCGCGAGGCCATGGCTGGACAGGTCAGTCTCGATAGCTACATCGCATTTCTCACCCAGGCCTATTACCACGTGCGCCACACTGTCCCGCTGATGATGGCATGCGGGGCGCGCCTGCCTGCCCGGCTCGAATGGCTGCGCGGTGCAGTGTGCGAGTACATCGAGGAAGAGTACGGCCATGAGCAGTGGATCCTCAACGACATCGAGGCCTGTGGGGGCGACTGGGAAGCGGTACGCGACGGCCGACCCGCACCGTCGATCGAGCTCATGGTCGCCTATCTTTACGACTTGATCGCACGGGGCAATCCGGTAGGGCTATTCGGTATGGTCAACGTCCTGGAAGGCACCAGCATTGCCTTGGCCACACAGGCCGCCGGCGCCATAGCACAGAGCCTGTCGCTGCCAGACCGGGCGATGAGCTACCTCAAGTCCCACGGCGCGCTCGACCAGGACCATATGGTGACCTACAGGCAGTTGATGGACCGCCTGGACAACGCCGAAGACCAGCAGGCGGTCATCCAGGCAGCCAAGATGGTCTACCGCCTGTACACCGAGATGTTCCAGGGGCTGCCCCGCGCGGACCAGCCAGAGGTGCGCCATGCGGTTGCATGAGTCGGTCGTGGTGCTCACCGGCGCCAGCGGCGGGATTGGCCTTGAGCTGGCCGAGCAGCTGTGCCATGCCGGCGCGCAGGTCCTGGCGGTCAGTCGGCACATGGGCAAACTGGCAAGCCTGATGAACCGCTACCCAGGCAGCCTGCGCTGGCAGTCGGCGGACTTGCGTACACAGGAAGGCCGAGCACAGGTCGTGTCGCGCGCGCGCGAACTGGGCGGCTTCAATGTGCTGATCAACGCTGCCGGGGTCAATCGCTTCGCCTTGCTCGAACAGCTGGACGAACAGGCCCTCGATGAGCTGCTGGACATCAACCTGAAGGCACCTTTGCAACTGACCCGGGCTTGCTTGCCACTTCTGCGCGAGCAGTCCAAGGCGCTAATCGTCAACGTCGGCTCGACGTATGGCTCGATCGGCTACCCCGGCTATGCCAGCTACTGCGCCAGCAAGTTCGCGCTGCGCGGGTTCTGTGAAGCACTGCGCCGTGAATTGGCCGACACCCCGGTCAACGTGCTGTACGTCGCGCCGCGCGCAACCCGCACCAGCATGAACAGCAGCGCCGCTACCGCCCTCAACCAGGCGCTGAAAGTAGGCATGGACGACCCGGTCTACGTTGCACGGGCTGTACTCCAGGCGGTCCAGTCCGAGCGCAGCGAGCTCTACCTGGGCTGGCCGGAGAAAATGTTCGTGCGCCTGAACGGCATCCTGCCAGGGCTGGTGGATCGAGCCTTGCGTAAACAACTGCCATTGATTCGGCGCCATATCGGCAGCCCCATGAAGGAACCGAGCAAATGAAGCCTATCGTATTGGCCAGCTTGCTGGCATTTACCCCGCTTGGCTGGGCGCTTGATCAGACAGGGGCCCAACACCTGCACGACTTGCAGCAGCAATGGGCGCATATCCAATATCAATTGCCCAAGGATCAACGCGCAGGCGCGTTCGAGAAGCTGGCGAACGAGGCGGCCGTTTTCGTCCGCCAGAACCCCAATGCCCCGGAGCCTCTGATCTGGGACGGCATCATCAATAGCAGTTGGGCTGGCGCGACCGGTGGGCTGAGTGCGCTTGGCAAGGTCAAGGCCGCCAAGGCCAGCCTGGAAAAGGCCATTACCCTCGACCCTCAAGCCCTGCAAGGCTCGGCCTACACCAGCCTGGGCACTTTGTATGACCAGGTTCCAGGCTGGCCCGTTGGCTTCGGGGATGACGACAAAGCCGACACGCTGCTCAGGCAGGCCTTGAAAATCAATCCCGCAGGCATCGACAGCAACTACTTCTGGGGCGATCATCTGGTGCGTCAGAAACGCTACAGTGAGGCCAGAGTTGCGCTGCGCAAGGCCTTGCAGGCGCCGCCCAGACCCGGCCGAGAATTGGCCGATGAGGGCCGACGTGCCGATATCAATGCTTTACTCGACACCATCAAGGACAAACAGGACTAGACATGCGCCTGCTGCTGGTTGAGGACGATAGCGCGTTGGGTGAAGGCATCTGCGATGGTTTGCGCCAGGAGGGCTACACCCTTGACTGGTTGCAGGACGGCGTCAGTGGCTTGCACGCCCTGCAGCATGAAGCATTCGACGTGCTGATACTGGACCTGGGCCTCCCACGCCTGGACGGTATCGAATTGCTGCGCCGGCTTCGAGCAGGAGGCAACAGCCTGCCGGTGCTGATTCTCACCGCACGCGATGCCCTGGAGGACCGCATCGCGGGGCTTGATGCCGGGGCGGATGACTATCTGGTCAAACCCTTCGACCTCAACGAACTCAAGGCACGCCTGCGTGCCCTGCTGCGCCGCAGCGCTGGCCGGGCCACGGTGCTGATCGAGCACGGTGGTGTCAGCTTGGACCCGGCAACCCAGCAGGTGCATTTCAAGGGTGCCGAAGTGGTGCTGACGCCCAAGGAGTACCGACTGCTGCATGAGCTACTCGCCCAGCCCGGCAAGGTCTTCACCCGCGAACGCCTGACGCAGTTGCTCTATGGCTGGGACGAGGAGCCGGAAAGCAACACCCTGGAAGTGAACATCTACCAACTGCGCAAGAAACTGTTCAATGGCCTGATACGCACTGTGCGCGGCATCGGCTACCTGGTCGAGGCCAAGGTATGAGGTCGCTACGCCAGCGCACGCTGTGGCGCGTCATGCTCTTGCTGCTGATCGGCACCGGCTTGCTGGCGTTGTACAACTACCATGACAGCCGCCATGAAATTAACGAAGTGTACGACGCGCACCTTGCCCAGAACGCACGCCTGCTGCAGGGGGTAATGAGCATGCCGGTTCAAGGCGGCGCGCGTGACGAGCTGTACCGTGCCTTCAACACCGCGCTGGCCCAGGCGGGCCGACACCGGGTGGGGCATCCCTACGAGAGCAAGCTGGCCTTCCAGGTCTGGGACGAAAACGCCGCACTGATGGTGCAAACGCCCAGCGCACCTCGCCTGGATCCGCGGCCCATGCGGCCTGGGTTTTACGATTTCACCAGCGACGACGAGCAATGGCGCGGTTTCGTGCTACCGGTGCCCGACAAAGGCTGGGTGATCTGGGTGGGTGAGCGCGATGACGTGCGCTATGACTTGATCGACCGTATCGTTCGTCACACCCTGATGCCATTTCTGGTGGGCGGCCTGGCGCTTGCCGTGCTGGTATGGGCCGCCATCGGCTGGGGGCTCAAGCCGTTGAAGAACATGGCCGACGTCATTCGCGCGCGGCATGCCGAATCACTCGAACCGCTACAACTGGTGCCGCTGCCCTCGGAGCTCGAACCCATGCAGGCTGCCCTCAATCGCTTGCTGGCCCAGATCAAAGACCTGCTGCGTCGTGAACATCGCTTCATTGCCGACGCTGCTCACGAAATGCGAACACCCTTGGCGGTGCTGCGCCTGCATGCGCAGAACGCACTGGCTGCCAGCAACGAAGCCGAACGCAACAAGGCCTTGACGTTCCTGATGGGCGGCGTTGATCGATTGACGCGGGTGGTCAACCAACTGCTGACACTGGCCCGGGTGGAGCCTCGAATCGGCCAGCGCCCCCATGAGCACGTCGACCTTGCCGAGGTGGTCACTGACATCCTGGCCGAGCTTACCCCCTGGATACTGGACAAAGGCCTGGAACCCTCCCTGGAAATAGAGGGCGGCGAGCACCGTGTAGCCGTCGATGCCAGCGCATTGGGCATTGCGCTGCAGAACCTGATGACCAATGCAGTCGAGCACTCGCCCCTTGGGGGGCGCATCACCGTCTCGCTGCGGGGCAACGATGAGCGTGTCGAATTGGTGGTGCAGGACGAAGGGCCAGGTATCGACGAGGCGAGCCTCTCGCGGGTGTTCGAACGTTTCTACAGCCGCAACAGCCCCAACGGCGCTGGCCTTGGGCTGTCGATCGTGGCAGCCATCATGGAGCACCTGGGTGGCCGGGTGGTCCTGAAAAACCGGGCGGCAGGTGGGCTTGAGGCTGCGCTGCTCCTACCGAGGGAATAAGCCGCGGTACCGAGCCTACGTCCCAAGGCCTACGATACATGCCTGCGCCGCCTCCCCCAACATCTCCCCCGCCAACACCCGAAACCGTCGAGTCAGCACGTTCTCAGGCCGGTCGGATGAGAGGAGCAGATACGTGTAGAACCGCAACTGCGGCGTAAACGGCCGTATGTCGATGCCGGTGTGCAAGTATTCTGCCGCCACTAGCGGACTGACCACGCTCACCCCCAGCCCTAGCCCGACCAGTGAGCACACGGTGGCGGCATGGGTGGCGTCCAGGTTGAGCACCCGCGGGTCATCCTCGGCGAACAGCCGGTCGAGCCGCGTGCGGGAGCCGTCGGTATGCGAAAGCGAAATGAATTCTTCGCCCTTGAGGTCAGCAGGCGTCACGGCTTGCAAGGCACCGAGCCGGTGGCCCTTGGGGAAGATGCACACGCCAGGGACATCGCAGATGATCTGGGACTGCACGCCCGCCATGTCCTCGGCCACATAGGACACCAGGCACACATCGCAGAACCGGGTCGCGGCCCAGTGCGCCACGTTCGGCGAGTCATTGGTGTGGATGGAAATATGAACGTGCGGGTTCTGCTGGCGAAAGCGCTGGATGATCTTTGGCAGCAGACCATGGGTCAGGGAGGGCACCGCGCCGATACGCAACTGCCCGGTACCGCCGCGCTTGAGGTGCTCGGCGGAGGTTTCCAGGCTGTGCAGCCCAATGAAGGCGCGCTCTACGTCGGCGAAAAACTGCGCGCCCTCATCGGTTGGCAGCAAACGCCCCCCTACCCGTTCGAACAACTTGAACCCATTGGCCCGTTCCAGTTGCGCAATCAGCCGGCTGACATTGGGCTGGGAGGTATGCAGCGCCTGCGCCGCTGCTGTCATGGAGCCGCTGAGCATGACCGCGCGGAAGGTTTCGATCTGCTTGAAATTGATGGCCATATCATTTCTGCATGACGGGTTGATGTATTGTCATTTGATTGCATGACGCGCAGATTTTATAACTACAACCACATCGACGTCTGCTCCGATGCAGCGCGATACCCCCGAGCGCATACCGGCAACAACACACATAACACCGGTGCTCCAGCGTCACTTCAGCTCTGCCCTTGTACTCACGCATCGCGCCCGCACAGTGGCGCGGTGCAGCCCGGTAATCAGGAGGCATCATGTCGTTCTCGTATAAAAAACTAAGCGCTGCACTGGCCCTGACGTGCGTGTCGTGGGCGGCGGTATCCACCGTTCAGGCCGCCGACCTGCCCGCCGTCCCCGCAGCCATCAAGGAGGCGGACCACCTGCGCGCTGGCGTGCGCTGCGACCAGCCACCGTATGGCTACCAGGACAACAAAGGTGAATTCGCAGGCGTCGAGGTCGAGATGGCCAAGCAGATTTCGCTATGGGCCCTGGGCTCGAAGGACAAGGTCAGCTTCACCTGCGTGACCGCCGAAAACCGTGTGCCGCAGCTGCTGGGGCGCAAGGTGGACTTGCTGATCGCCACCCTGGGCGTCACCCCGGAACGCCAACGGGTGATCGACTTCACTACGCCCTACCGGTGGGGCGCCAGTGACGTGGTGGTGAAGAAGGACAGCCCGGCCCGCGCGATCGCCGACCTCAAGGGCAAGACCCTCGCCACGCTCAAAGGGTCGGTGCAGGCCAAATGGTTCGAAGACCACATGCCCGACGTCAAGACCCTGCGCATGAACAGCGCCGCCGATGCCTTGCAAGCCTTTCGCCAGGGCCGCGCCGACGCCTACACCCACGATGCCGCCACCCTCGTGGTGGTCGCCGACAACGACCAGGATGCCCGCCTGATAGGTCAACCGTTCCAGATCTCTGACGCGGCCATCGGCGTGCGCAAGAACGAAGCGCAGTGGCGCGACTTCCTGAGCGCGGCGGTATTGCGCATGCGCGAGGAACACCTGTTCCGAGGCTGGGTGCAGCAGTTCGTACCCGAAAACATCCAAAGCTACTACATCAGCGTCTTCGAGCAGGCCAAGCCTGCCGAAGCGCTTTGATCGGCCGCCATCATGGAGTTCGACGTCCATTATCTGGTCGAGCAATGGCCTGCCCTGCTCGACGGTGTGCTGATGACACTGCGCATCACAGCCCTGGCCATCCTCTGCTCGCTGTTGATCGGGGTGCTGGGCGGGGCGGTGCGCGTCATGAAGATCCCGGTGCTGTCCCAGGCCGTGGCGCTGTACGTGGAGCTGATCCGCAATACGCCGATCCTGGTGCAGTTGTTCTTCATCTTCTACGGCCTGCCGGCCATTGGGCTTGGGTTATCGCTGTTCTGGTCGGGTGTGGTGTGCCTGTCGCTGTGGGCCGGTGCGTACCAGATCGAGAACATCCGCGGCGGGCTAGCCACGCTGGAGCGTGGCATGCGCGAGGCGAGCCTGGCACTGAGCCTCAAGCCCGTGCAGTACTTTGCCCTGATCGCCATGCCCATCGCCTTTCGCACCAGCCTGCCGGCGATGCTCAACACCGCGATCTCACTGCTGAAGAACTCTTCCTACCTACAGGCCATCGGCCTTGCGGAATTGACCTTCGTCGCAGTGGACCGCATCGCCACGGACTTTCGCGCCATCGAGATGTTCACGGCCATCTGCGTCATGTACCTGGTGCTGGTGGGGGTACTCGCGTTGATGACTGCGCGGCTGTCCGCCCACCTGCAACGCCCTTTCCGGCAGTGAGGCGACCATGAATTTCCTACTCGAAAACTGGAGCTTCGTGTGCAAAGGGTTGTTGATGACCCTGTACCTAGCATTGGTGGTGTTGCTGTTCACCACGCTGATCTCGGCCGTGCTCGGCGTGCTGGCCACGGTCAAGAACCGCCTGTTGGGGTGGACGATCCATGGCTACGTGGAGCTGTTTCGCTCCATTCCGCTGATCGTCAACGTGTTCTTCATCTTCTTCGGTGCGCCGATGTTCGGTGTGGACCTGAGCCCTTTCGCCGCCGTTACCGTGGGCCTGACCTTGTGGGGAAGCGCCAACGGCATCGAGATCGTGCGTGGCGGGCTGGAGTCGGTGTCCAGGCATCAGTGGAAAAGTGCCTGGGCCCTGGGCCTGCGCCCCTGGCAGATCTACCTGCATGTGGTTGTGCCGCAGTCGATGAAAGCCATCCTGCCGGCCTACACCGGGTTGCTGACGATCCTGGTGCAAGCCACGTCCCTGGGCGCCCTTGTGGGTGTGGGGGAGTTTCTCAAGGTCGGTCAGATCATCATCGAGCGGGAAACCGTCATGACCGGCGTGAGCCCCGCCTTCGCAGTCTACGGCGTGGTGCTGTTGGTGTACTTCGTCATCTGTTCGGCGCTGACCTGGCTCAGCCGTTATCTCGAACGTCGTCTGGGTCGTCCGGCGGCACGTACTTCCACTGAAGAGGTTCCAGCATGCAAGCATCCAAAGTCAGTCGGCGCCTGAAGGAAAGCACCGCGCCGCAAGTGAACGAGTACATCTACCGCCCGCGCCTGGAAGGCTTTGCCAGCGGCTTCGCGAACCTGGGTAACGTCAACAAGGCGCACATTCTGATGCTGGCCGAACAAGGCCTGATCCGCGGCGACCATGCCAGCGTGCTGGCCAAGGGTGTGCTGGACATGGAGCAGGCAGGCGCGGATGCGGTCGAGCTGGACCCTTCGCGTGAGGACGCCTACTTCAACTACGAGGCGCACCTGATCGAGCAGATTGGCGCCGACATTGGCGGTCGCCTGCACACCGGTCGCAGCCGCAACGACATCCTGGCCACCCTCGACCGCCTGCGCTGCCGCGACCTGCTGATGGACCTGATCGACGAGTTGGCAACGGTACGCGCCACGGCCCTTGACTGCGCCGAGCGGTACGCCGAAGTGGTGATGCCTGGCTACACGCACCTTCAGCCGGCGCAGCCGATCACCTACGGCTATTACCTGAGTGCGGTGGAACAGGCCCTGGAGCGCGACAGCAAACGCCTGACCCAGACCCTGGAATCGATGAACCAGTGCCCGCTTGGAGCAGCCGCCTTCGCCGGCACGCCGTTCGACATCGACCGCGCCCGCACCGCCGAGCTGCTGGGCTTCGACGGCTACCTGGACAATGCCCTGGATGCCATAGGCTCGCGGGATTTTCTGCTCGAAAGCCTGTCGCACCTGAGCAACCTGGCGGTGTTCTGGAGCCGCGTGGCGCAGGACTACTTCGTGTGGAGTACCCATGAGTTCAACCTCATCGACTTCCCCGACAGCGTCGCTGCCACTTCCAGCATCATGCCGCAAAAGAAGAACCCCACCGTGCTGGAGTACCTCAAGGGGCGCAGTGGTCATATCGTCGGCCTGCTGATGGGTGCGAGCGTGACCATCAAAGGCACCAATTTTTCCCATACCGGCGACGGCAATCGCGAAGGGCCACGGGGTTTCTGGGAGGCTGCCGAAGAAAGCCTGCGCTGCCTGAAACTGCTGGACCTGGTGCTGCGCACCGCCACCCCCAACAGTGACCTGGCGGCACGCCGCGCCGGTGAGGATTTTTCCACCGCCACCGGCTTGGCCGACCTGATGGTGCGCGAGGTCGACCTGTCGTTCCGCGAAGCCCACCATGTGGTCGGGGGCGTGGTGCGCATGGCCATGGACCAGGGCCTGCCGGCCAATCAGATCACCACCCGGATGATCGACACCTGCGCCCTGGAGCAGTTGGGCCATGCCCTGCACCTACCCGAGCAGAAGGTGCGTGATTGCCTGGACCCGGCCAGCAACGTGCAGGGCCGCAGCTCTGCCGGCGGCCCGTCGCTTGGGTCCTTGATGCCGAGCCTGGCGCGCGCCAGCAAGCGCCTGGGCGCAGAGCGTGCGGCCAACCAGCAGCGCCGCGAGCGCATGAGCGCGGCCGACCTCAACCTGCAAGCCCTGACCCGGGCACAGGCGGGCCTATGAGCACAATCCTGACAGTTCGCGGCCTGCATAAAAGCTTTGGCACCCATGAAGTGGTCAAGGGCGTCGACATGGACGTGCGCCAAGGCGAGGTGGTGGTCATCATCGGCCCCAGCGGCTCGGGCAAGTCCACCTTCATCCGCTGCCTGAACAGCCTGGAACCGCCCTCCAAGGGTACCGTGGTGGTTGGCGATGGCGATCAGACGCGTGCGGCAGACCGCAAGGCCTTGGCCCGGCTACGCGAGGACGTGGGCATGGTGTTCCAGGACTACACGCTGTTCCCGCACATGACGGTGCTGGCCAACATGATGCTCGCCCCGGTCAAGCTCAGGCGCGCAACCAAGGCGCAAGCCCAGGCCCACGCCCTGGCCTTGCTCGAGCGCGTCGGCCTGCGGCACAAGGCCGGGCATTACCCGGCCGAGCTGTCCGGCGGCCAGCAGCAGCGGGTGGCGATCGTTCGCGCCTTGGCGATGAAACCCAAGCTGATGCTGTTCGACGAGCCCACCTCTGCGCTGGACCCGGAAACCGTCGGCGACGTGCTCAATGTCATGAAGGGCCTGGCGGCCGAGGGCATGACCATGATCGTTGTCACCCATGAAATGGGCTTCGCCCGCGAAGTGGCCGACCGCGTGGTGTTGTTCGACGCCGGCAAGGTCATCGAGACCGGGCCGCCGTCGCAGCTGTTCAGCGCCCCGCAACAGGCCCGCACCCGGCAGTTTCTGCAAAGCGTTCTGCACTGAACGAACAGCGTGTACAACCCTTCTTTGCGCAGCCAGCGCCCGCTTGCACCGGCCAAGCGTGTCTGCGCGCCAGCCAGGAGTATTTCAGATGAACGAAGCGACCCAATCCCTGGATACACCGGGCATCCAACCCATGATCCAGATGGAGAACGTCAACAAGTGGTACGGCGACTTCCAGGTGCTCAAGAACATCAACCTCAGCGTGCAGCCAGGTGAGCGCATCGTGCTGTGCGGCCCGTCCGGCTCAGGCAAGTCGACCACCATTCGCTGCCTGAACCGCCTCGAAGAACACCAGCAGGGCCGCATCGTCGTCGAGGGCGTCGAGCTGACCCACGACGCGAGGCAAGTCGAGACCATCCGCCGCGAAATCGGTATGGTGTTCCAGCACTTCAATCTGTTTCCGCATTTGACCATCCTGCAGAACTGCACCCTGGCGCCCATGTGGGCGCGCAAGATGCCGCGCCACGAAGCGCAAGCCTTGGCGATGCATTACCTGGAGCGGGTGCGTATTCCCGAACAGGCGCACAAGTACCCCGGCCAATTGTCCGGCGGCCAGCAGCAGCGCGTGGCGATTGCCCGGGCACTGTGCATGAAGCCCAAGATCATGCTGTTTGACGAACCCACCTCGGCACTGGACCCGGAAATGGTCAAGGAGGTGCTCGACACCATGGTCAGCCTGGCCGAGGACGGCATGACCATGGTGTGCGTGACCCATGAAATGGGCTTCGCCAGGACCGTGGCGCACCGGGTGGTGTTCATGGACCAGGGCGAGGTGGTCGAGCAGGCCGCGCCGGCGGTGTTTTTCGAGCGCCCTCAGAGTGAGCGAGGGCGGTTGTTCTTGAGTCAGGTGCTGCATTGAACAGGGACGCCCCTTGGGCGCCAACTGTGCAGCGAACGGGAATATCAGCGACGACCCGCTCTGGCTCTCAGCGATTGGACCGAGCCGCGCATTTCCCGCAGGCATGCCCCGCACATATTGGATGTCGGGGCAGCTTAACCTGCTGCTTCCACGTTTTTGAATACTGCCTCTACTTCACTTTCCAGTTGATTGATCGCGCCGAGGTACTCGATCAATTCCGCCGCCCGGCTGCCCCGCAGCCCCGCCGTGGTCATTTCCCCATCGACCACGTAGCTGTACACGCCACTGATCGCGAAAGCCTTCAAACTTCCGATGTGCCGGGCCTGATCCGCCAGCGTCCGCTTGAACGCCTGCCCCTCGAAAAACCGGCGCCGGGCCACAGGGTTTCCGAAGGCGACTTCCATGATTACCAGTTCGGCACGCTCCTGCGTGGCCGTGTGCGCAACGTCTGGTGCCGGCGGATGATTCCCATCGTTCTGGAAGGGGGCACACAGGTGCACTTGCACTTTCAATACCGAGGCATCCTGCGCTAGGGTCGGCGCGAGTTTGTCGCGCACATACGTTTGCAGATCTTCAAGGCTTTGTCGCGGGCTCATGTGCACATGAATCCGGTCGGCATGATCGAGCCCATTGAGGCGCTCGTCCGCCAGCCGATTCACCACCATCATCGATCCCTGGGGCAAATCGTACGCGAGCGTTTCGTCGAACATGTTCTGCTCGTCAGAAAACAGGATAGGGCTGGCTTGCTTGAAGCGCGCCTGCTGGTCGGCGGACTTGAAGCCGATCTCCACACCGCCATCGAGTTCGTAGTCTGCGATCTCTCGCACGCCCTCGGCCAATGGCCAAAGGTGTGCGTCCTGGTGGCGCGAAAAGTGGTGCTGGATGTACAAGCCCAGCCCTGGCAGCCGTGAGCACAACGGGCCGTGCACGTCGCGCCAGTAGTGGGCGAAGATCGCGTGAGGGACACGTTCGCGTCTTTTGACGGTGGTGTAGCTGTTGAGGGTGATTGTCATGGTCTGACCTTGTTGAGCTTACAGTGTGTTCAAGGTCAGAACCGCCTGTGGGGATGGCGTTCAGTTGAAAGTGCTGGCGATCTGGCGTTGGAGTATTTTGGCTAGTCGTTCGAGCGGTTCCTCCGGCCGAGAAGTGCTGTCGATGGTGACTCTCTGAACTGAAGACCCGACAGAATTCAGCCCTTTGAGTTTTAATTGACCCGAACTTCAGACTTGGCTAGCTAGCCCTCACTCCTGAGAGGAGACGACGGTGAGGGGTTAGATGTGACCCTGGTAGTTGTGCTGGATATCAGTTGTAGCGGATCGAGAGTCAACAAAAAGCGGTAAACGACAGAAACCGAACGATTTCCAAATGCTCCCCGACACGCCAGAAAACGCGGCCAGCTCAAAAGCCGCTGTAAGCAATGCAGCTATTCGGGATCCTCCGATCAAGTCAGCACGGAGCATCTGACCTGTGCTGAAACGGCTTTCAGTCCAACTGCCTCCAACAAGCCCGCCATCCCATGAGCCAGCTGAGCTTTTCCGATTTTAAGTCTGCCGGTAAACGCGAGATTAAGCCTCACTACTTAAAGACTGGCGGTGGCCGCAAGCCGTGTTCACGGTAAACTGAATCAATCCCGCGTGATAAAGCGCCAATTCGGCTATGTGAGACCCCGATGCCATTGCTTGGCCAAGAACACGGCGCAAATGGCCACGCTGTTTGCCCTGTCGAAGCGGTGGATGGTGAGCCGACAACTATTGCCTGTTGCAAAAGGAGGGCGTCCAGGAGGGCAAACAACCAAGGCTATGCTTTGGCTATCCAATTATTAGCGGCTGAAAATCGGGCTTTCGGCATCCTTAAGCCGTCCATTTCCAGCTGATGGGCAACGTGCTCGGAGTTTCCCTGATCGCAGGACTCACTGAGAGATTACACGATAAGGAGTTCCGAACAAGTTAATCATAGGCAGGAAATGGGCGGCTGACGGGAAAGCTGTTCGAAGCTCCCCTAATGGACTTTAACCGGCATTGGCTTCAAACCCATCTCCCGAATTTTTTCTACCATAGGGTTGAGATCGGAGTACTTAGGCCGGTAATGCCCCGAAACGTTATAAATGTGTATTTTACGCTCCACACCAACAATGAGCGTGCCTGCACTGACTACCCGCTTATCGTTCAGAAGTTTCGCCAACAGAGGGTGACTAACGTAATCAGGCTCTCCCTTCCTACCTGACAAGGCAATCACCAGCTCATTATCAGCACCTAAAACAAACTTCCTCGGCCTCGAATTTTCGTTAATGAGATCGGCCACGTCACGCACCCGCCTTCTAGGATCATTAGCGCGGCGTGATTCGAGTATGTCGGATTCCTTCGCCAGTTTTCGTTTTTTGTGATTTCTCAAGACCCTTGCTCCATCAGGCAGCGGCGGGGATTCTCCGAAACTAGCCAAGAGCTCCCGAAAATAACGCCACATATATCCTGAAGGATCCACACGGTTTACTGGATCACCGGCGCAGTATCCGTAGGTGCTGATTCCCGCCCCAGCGAAAGGTGCATAAGGATCAGGGCTAAAAAATCTCATGAGTATCGGTGAGTAGACACGAACACCGCTCCCAAGAAAATAAGAGCTTAGATGGCGATCTTGCATCTCGCCATTGAAAGCCACATGCGCAGACGTGAAACCACCAGCGGGAGAATAACCATAGCACGAATACCAGGGCATAATTTACCCCTCCACCGCAAAGCAGTCACAACAGTACTATGCAAGCTCAGCCCTTCCAACTATCAAAAATACCAGTCTATTGAAAAATACCGGCCTATTGAAAATTCATTTGAGCATTAGGGAAACCTCCAACAACCTGCCCATCAGCTGGAGATGGACGGCTCAGATGCTGTATGAAATTGGTATAAACCCAATTATCGCCCCGGTATCGTCAAGAATCTTACAACCTCCCCAGTCACCACGGGAAAAGGTGCTGGAAGTGCCGTATGACGAGCCTGCCTATCACGCTCTAGGCTCTGTCTGAAAAAAGCCGTCGCATATACCGCAGGACACAAGCCAGCGAAACCATCGCGGCGTAACTTTTTGCGAGCTTGTCGAAGCGCGTGACGATCCGGCGGTTCT
>NZ_VEJN01000022.1:0-79577 GCF_007678615.1 Pseudomonas sp. DE0157 | reverse complement strand
GGACCGCGCTGTAGGCCCCATCCTGGGGCCCAGCGCTTGACAGGCATCCATGCCTGTCACCTCCCTCCGCAAGACCTACGTTCGGCCTTCTGAAGTCGCGAAGATCAAGATCAAGGTCAAAATCAACAGAAGCACTAAAAGAAACAGTAACCTGTTTTAACTTTGAGTAGAGGTGTCTGGTTGCGTTTAATAGTTATATTCGGAACAGTATTCACGATATCTGCTGACGTATATAGCACTTAAGTGCGACATCGCCGGGGCGCCTGACAGGCCGCAATAGGTTGCGAGACAGCCCCGGCAATCTATGCTGCGAAGCTAAATTCCTGGGGCCGCGCCACAGCCCACTGTTGCTCTTCGTACCGGGAAAACCCCGACAACCACCTTGTCAGTCCTCAAGCCACTGCGGGCTATTGAAATTATTCAACCGGCAATCCTCTTCAGCGCAATCAACCGCCGCCACTGGCGAGCCGAGCAAGGCTCTCTGCAAACTGCGCTCTCCAGCGTTCCAGGCTTGCGCAAGCAGTGGCAGGATGGCGTGGGGCAGCACGCTGAACATCGGTTGCCAATACCCACCCTGGCGGACCATGGCGGCATTGTTGGCCGCCAAGGCGGCGCGACGCAGGTCGTTGATCAATACCTGATCGACCCGTGGCGCATCGCAGGCGAGCACCACCACCCACCCGTGCCGCGCTACCGCCAACCCGGCAAGCACGCCAGCCAGTGGGCCGGGGAAGCCGGCCTCGACATCACTCACGCATTGTTCTGCGTACCGCTGGTAGACCTGCTGATTGCGATTGCACGAAACGATCAGGTCATCACTGAGCCCACGAACCACCGCATGAACGTGGGCAATCAGAGGACGGCCTTGCCAGTCGATCAGCCCTTTGTCACGCCCACCCATGCGTTGGCCACGGCCGCCGGCGAGCATGAGGACAGAGCAAGGGGGCAGGGTGGCAGGCATGAAAAAGGGTTCCTGGCAGTCAATGCCAGAAACCCTCCCATTTAACGTTCCGCTTGTCCAGTCAGTGATTGCGTGTGGCTAGCCCGTGGCCAGGCTCCAGTGGCCGTCGGCGCCCGGAAAAACGCATCACCACGACGAAGAACACCGGCACGAAGACCACCGCCAGTGTGGCACTCAACATACCGCCAATGACCCCCGTACCGATGGCCTGCTGGCTTGCCGAGCTGGCACCGGTGGCGATGGCCAGCGGCACCACCCCAAGGATGAACGCCAGAGACGTCATTACGATGGGCCGCAGGCGCAGGCGGGCAGCCTCGAGTGCAGCCTGGGTGGCATCCATGCCCTGGTCCACCAGGCTTTTGGCGAACTCGATGATCAGGATGGCGTTCTTTGCCGAAAGCCCGATCAAGGTGATCAAGCCCACCTTGAAGAACACGTCGTTGGGCATGCCGCGCAGTGTGACCGCCAGCACCGCACCCAGAATGCCCAGGGGGACCACCAGCAGCACCGCCGTGGGGATCGACCAGCTTTCATACAATGCCGCCAGGCACAGGAACACCACCAGCAGCGACAGGGTCATGAGTACCGGCGCCTGGCTGCCCGAGAGCCTTTCCTGCAGCGACAATCCGGTCCATTCCAGCCCTACGCCGGGCGGAAGCTGCGCCACGATTTGCTCGATCTCGGCCATGGCCTGACCGGAGCTTTGCCCGGCTGTCGGCTCACCCGAAATGGACACCGCCGGGTAACCGTTGTAACGCGTCAGCTGGACTGGGCCGCTGACCCATCGGGGCTGTACGAAGGCGCCAAGCGGCACCATCTTGCCGGCGCTGTTGCGCACGTGAATCTTCAGCAAGTCTTCCACCTGGCTGCGCTGATCGCCCTCAGCTTGCACCACCACCCGCTGCATGCGGCCTTGGTTTGGAAAGTCATTGACGTAGCTCGAACCCACGGCTACGTCCAGCACCGAGCCGATATCGGCGAACGAGACCCCCAGCGCATTGGCCTGACGGCGGTCGATCTCCAGCTCCACTTGCGGGCTTTCGGCCAGGGACGCCTCGCGCACGTTGGTCAGTAGCGGGCTCTTGCTCGCCTTGGCCAGCAGCTCGTCACGTGCAGCCATGAGTTGGGCATGACCCAGCCCACCCCGGTCCTGCAGGCGGAACTCGAAGCCGGTGGACTCGCCTAGCCCGTCAATCGGCGGCGGCAGTACGGCGAAGGCGATGGCGTCTTTGAGCTGTGTGAATGCCATGTTCGCGCGATCGGCAATGGACTGGGCACTGTCATCGGCGCCACGTTCGGACCAGTCCTTCAGGGTCGTGAAGGCCAACGCGGCATTTTGGCCACTGCCGGAGAAACTGAAACCCAGAATTACCGTGGTATTGCCCACGCCAGCTTCACCGCCGTTGTGCGCTTCGATCTGAGCCGCTACTTGTTCGGTCCGCATGCGACTAGCGCCTGGCGGCAGTTGGATATCGGTGATGGTGTAACCCTGATCTTCGGTGGGCAGGAAGGCGGTGGGCAACTGACTGAAGCCGTAGCCCAACACGCCCAGCAGCACGGCGTACACCAGCAGGTAGATCCCGCTGCGGCGAAGTGCTTGGGACACCCAGCCCTCATAGCCCTTGCTCATACCCTCGAAGCGCCGATTGAACCAGCCGAAGAAACCGCCGCGCTGATGATGCTCGCCTTGGTTCACAGGCTTGAGCAACGTCGCGCACAGCGCCGGCGTCAGGCTCAGGGCAAGGAAGGCCGAGAACAGAATGGAAACTGCCATGGACACCGAAAACTGCTGGTAGATCACGCCGACCGAGCCCTTCATGAAGGCCATGGGCAGGAACACGGCTACCAGTACCAGCGTGATGCCGATGATCGCCCCGCTGATCTGGCCCATGGCCTTGCGTGTGGCTTCCCGTGGCGCCAGGCCTTCTTCAGCCATGATTCGCTCAACGTTCTCGACCACTACAATGGCGTCATCCACCAGAATGCCAATGGCCAGAACCATGCCGAACAGGGTCAGCACGTTAACCGAGAAGCCCATTAACAGCATCACGCCGAACGTACCCATCAGCGCCACGGGCACCACGAGTGTGGGAATCAAGGTATAACGCAGGTTCTGCAGGAACAGGAACATCACCGCGAACACCAGCACCATCGCCTCGAACAGCGTGCTGATGACCTGCTGTATGGAGACCTTGACGAACGGCGAGGTGTCGTAGGGAATGTCGTACTTCACACCCTCCGGGAAGTAGCGCGCCAGGTCCTTCATCTTGGCGCGCACCAGTGTGGCCGTCTCCATGGCGTTGGCACCCGGGGCCAGCTGCACGCTGAATGCGGTGGCCGGTTTGCCATTCAGGCGCGTGCCGTACTGATACTCCTGGGCACCGATTTCTACCCGTGCTACATCACCGATGGTCACCACCGAACCGTCGGTATTGGCCCGCAGTACAATGGCGGCAAACGCTTCTGGCGTGGTCAGTTGGCCCTTGACCACCACGTTGGCGGTGATCTCCTGGGTAGCGGGGCTGGGCAGGTCGCCGATGCTGCCGGGCGCTACCTGCGCATTCTGGGCGCTGATGGCTTCGGCCACGTCGTTGGGAGTGAGGTTCAGGCCGACCAGCTTTGCCGGGTCGATCCAGATGCGCATGGCGCGCTCGGAGCCATACAGCTGCGCCTTGCCGACCCCCTTGATGCGCCGGATCTCGTTCATCACGTTGCGCGCCAGGATGTCGGACAACGCGGTCTCGTCGAATTTGCCATCCTCGGAGGTGAGCGTGCCCAGCAGCAGGAAGCCAGTGGACACCTTTTCCACCTGCAACCCTTGTTGGGTAACCGGGCGTGGCAGGCGCGACTCGACCACTTTCAAGCGGTTCTGCACGTCGACCTGGGCCAGGTCGGGCACGGTGCCCGGCTCGAAGGTGGCGGTGATGGTGGCGCTGCCCAGGCTGCTCTGCGACTCGAAGTACAGCAGGTTGTCGGCGCCGTTGAGCTCCTGCTCGATCAGGCTGACCACGCTTTCATCCATGGTTGCCGCCGAGGCGCCAGGGTATACGGCGTAGATCTCTACCTGCGGTGGCGCAACATTGGGGTACTGCGCCACAGGCAACTGAGGAATGGCCAGGGCGCCAGCCAGCAGGATGAACAGCGCCACCACCCAAGCGAAAATAGGGCGGTCAATGAAGAATTGCGGCATCGATCAAGCCCTCACTGGCCGGTGTGCTGGGTGACGGAGGTGGCCTGGGGCGCGGGGTCAATCTGCACGCGTTCGCCTTCCTTGGCATGTTGCAGGCCTTCGACCACCACCTGGTCACCGGCAGCCAGGCCGTCGCGCACTACCCAGCGGTCGCCCTGTACGCTGCCCAGGACCACCGGCCGTTCGCTGACCTGCGACTGAGCATCCACGACCAGCACCTTCGGCACGCCTGCACTGTCACGCAGGATCGCCCGTTGCGGGACACTCAGGCCTTGCGGTTGCACGGCTTGGGCCAGGCGCACGCGCACATAGCTGCCTGGCAGCAAGTCGAGGTTGGGGTTGGGGAACTCGCTGCGCAGGGTGATCTGATTGGTCGAAGGGTCGACCTGGATGTCGGAAAACAACAGCTTGCCGGGCAGCGGGTAGGCACTGCCGTCGTCTTCGATCAAGGTGACACGGGCCTGGTCTGCGTCGACCCGTTGGAGCTGGCCGGCACGTAAGGCCTTGCGCAGCGCCGTGATCTCACGGGTTGACTGGGTGACGTCGACATGAATGGGGTCCAGTTGCTCGATGGTCGCCAGCGGCGTGGCTTCGTTCTGCCCGACCAATGCGCCTTCGGTCACCTGGGCGCGGCCAATGCGGCCAGCGATGGGGGCGGTGACGGTGGCGTATCCCAGGTTCAGACGGGCTCGTTGTACGGCTGCCTTGGCCTCGGCCACCGCTGCGTTGGCTTGCAGCAGGCTGGCCTTGGCGTTGTCGTATTCCTGGCCGCTGACGGCCTTGTCGTTGACCAGCTCGCGGTAACGCTGCTCTTGCAGGCGAGCCTGATAACGGGTGGCGTCGGCTCTGGCCAGTGCCGCCTGAGCGCTGTCCAGGTCGGCCTTGAAGGGTGCCGGATCGATCTGGAACAACACATCGCCCTGCTTGACGTCGCTACCTTCGCGGTAGACCCGTTTGAGCACCACGCCGGCCACCCGAGCCCGCACCTGAGCGGTACGCGGCGCCAGAATGCGGCCGTTGAGCTCGCTGGTAATGGCCAACGGTTGCAGTTGCAGCGTCTCGACGCGCACATGCGGGACCGGGGCTTGCTGTTCGGGTTCGTCGCTAGCGCTACAGCCGCCCAGGCTCGAGCCTACAAGCGCCAGAAGCGCCATGCGGCGCAGGGTAACAGTGAATGTGTCGGACATTGGGATCTTCCACTGATGATCTGCGCTATGCTACGGCACCCGGGTCATGATTGGCTGTTAACAGCTGTACGGGGAGTGTGAAAAAGTGTGAAACGATGGGTTGTGCACCGTGATGTTTCTATAAGCTTGGGCCACTATAACGCAGCGCTCACCTGGCCATGCCGAGCCGCAGTGCTGCAAGTCCCTATATCTGCCTGCCAAGCGACCCATGCCCACTATACTTCTGGTCGAAGACGACAGCGCCCTGGCCGAGCTCATCGCCAGTTACCTGCAACGCAACGAATTTGTGGTCCGGGTCATCGCCCGGGGTGACCACGTGCTGGACGAATATCGCCGGGACAAACCCGACCTGGTGATTCTCGACCTGATGCTCCCAGGCCTGGACGGCCTGCAGGTGTGTCGCCAATTGCGTCAGCAGTCCCAATGCCTGCCGATCCTGATGCTCACCGCCCGCGATGACAGCCATGACCAGGTGCTGGGGCTGGAAATGGGTGCTGACGACTACGTCACCAAGCCGTGCGAGCCACGGGTGTTGCTGGCAAGGGTGCGCAACTTGCTGCGACGCAGCGGTAACGAACCCAGGCTGGACCATGACCTGATCGTGGTGGGTGGGTTGTGCATCGACCTGGCCGAGCGCACCGTCACCTGGCGCGGCGAGCCTGTCGACCTGTCGGCCGGGGAATTCAACCTGCTGGTCGTGCTGGCGCGCAATGCCGGGGTGGTACTCAATCGCGACCGCATTCTTCAACAGCTGCGCGGTATCGAGTTCAACGGCACCGACCGTTCGGTGGACGTGGCCATTTCCAAACTGCGTCGCAAGTTCGACGACAACGCAGGCGAAGCACGCAAGATCAAGACGGTCTGGGGCAAAGGCTATCTGTTCAGCCGTGTCGAGTGGGAGTAAGCCGCGATGTTCAAGATCCTGGTGCGGCTGTATCTGCTGATCATCGTGGCCTATGCCGGAGCCTTGCTGTTCATACCCGACACCATCGTGGGGCTGTTTCAGGAACGCTTCATGGCCTACAACCTCAGCCAGACCAAAGGTGTGCAGACGCTGATCGTGCGTCAGTTTCACCAGGCTCCCCAGTCCCAGTGGCCTGTCGTGGCGCAGGCGCTTGCCGACGATTTTGCGCCCTTGCAGGTACAGCTGCTGCGTATTGACCATGCCCGCTTGGATGAAACGGAGCGCGCACGATTGGCACAGGGGGAGTCGGCAGTGCGCCTGGCCCAATGGGGCTACTACGAAACCCTGCTGGCGCCATTGGACAGCCATTGGCTGGTACGCCTGGATTCGCCGCCCGATCCTTTGGACATCAACGTCCTGTCCTGGGGCGTGACGGTGTTGATCGGGGCCGCGATGCTCGGTTGCCTGTTGCTCTGGGTATGGCCGCACTGGCGTGACTTGGAGCGCTTGAAGGAAACGGCCCGGCGCCTGGGCCAAGGGCAGATGTCCGAACGCACGCATATCTCGGCGCATTCGAACATTGGCGAACTGGCCAGGGTGTTCGACACCATGGCAAGCGACCTTGAACGCCATGTCAATCAGCAGCGCGAGTTGCTCAATGCCGTGTCCCACGAGCTGCGCACGCCTCTGACACGCTTGGATTTCGGTTTGGTGCTGCTATTTGACGAAGTGCCGCCGGCCAGCCGCAAGCGTTTGCTGGAGCTGGTCGGGCATGTGCGAGAGCTGGACGAACTGGTGTTGGAGTTGTTGTCCTACAGCCGTTTGTACAATGCCGACCAGGCGCGCGAGCGGGTGGAGGTGTCGTTGCTCGAGCTGGTGGACAGCGTGCTAGGCAGCTTTGCCGAGGAGTTGGACGGGCGTGGCATCCAGTGGGAGGTGCATGCCGACGCCGAGTTGCCACGCTTCGTGCTCGATCCGCGCCTGACGGCCCGAGCAGTGCAGAACCTGGTGCGCAATGCCATGCGCTACTGCGAGCAGCGCCTGGTGCTGCGCTTGCACCTGGAGCCCGACGGAGCATGCCTGCTGACAGTAGAAGATGACGGCATTGGCATTCCCGTCGAGGAGCGTGAGCGAATCTTCCAGCCGTTCTATCGCCTGGACCGCAGCCGTGACCGCAGCACGGGTGGATTCGGCTTGGGGTTGGCGATCAGCAGGCGGGCCATTGAGGGGCAGGGCGGGACCTTGACGGTTGCCCAGTCCCCATTGGGCGGAGCGCAGTTCCGTATTCGCTTGCCCGCCGGGACGGTGGCCTGATGCCTGATAGTAAGCCTCTTCATTTAACCGGCGGGATCTTGTAGCGTGTCGGGTCGTCATTCAGGGAGCTGAACATGCAAGGCAAGGCCCGCAAGATCGTCCAGGCTATTCTCTACGAGGCCATCGCCGTGGCGTGCGTCGCCCCCGCCCTGGAGCTGGCGTTCGGGGCGGGGATGGCGCAGTCCACCGTGCTGTCGGTACTG
The DNA here is from genome assembly GCF_007678615.1 of Pseudomonas sp. DE0157. NCBI lineage: Bacteria > Pseudomonadati > Pseudomonadota > Gammaproteobacteria > Pseudomonadales > Pseudomonadaceae > Pseudomonas > Pseudomonas sp. DE0157. The sequence goes on along the minus strand of NZ_VEJN01000022.1, from coordinate 71,818 downwards.
ATGTCAGGCGTTGCGATGAGCTGGAACATGCTCTACAACTGGGTGTTCGAGCGCTGGGAGGCGCGCCAGCCTCAGCGCAAGCGCACACTATTGCGCCGCTTGCTGCATGCGCTTGGCTTCGAGGGTGGCCTGGTGGTCATCCTGCTGCCGCTGGTGGCTTATTGGTTGCAAGTCAGCCTGCTGGCAGCGCTTTTGACCAATCTGGCCCTGTTCGTCTTCTTCTTCGTCTACGCCTTCGTGTTCCAGTGGGGCTTCGACAAGGTTTTTGACGTGCCGTTGTCGGCGCAGCAGGCCAAGTGTTGACGTGCGGCCAGCCCTCGGGCTAACGTTCGGCGCATGAACCGCTATCAGCCTGCCTTCGCCAGCATTATTACCGCCATCATTGGATTGGCGGGCTAGCGCGAGCATGCACCGAACCCGCCCTGGAGGCGGGTTTTTTTCATCTGACTCCTGGGCACCGTTAACCGGCCAAGGAGTCGACGATGTCCAACCTGTGTTCCGCCCCGCGAGCAATCACCCCTCAGCAACTGCTGTCCGAGCAGGTTCGGCGTATCTTGGCCGCGCCCGTCTATGACCTGGCCATCGAAACGCCGCTGCAAGAGGCCGCAGGGTTGTCCGACAGGCTGGGTAATCGGGTACTGCTCAAACGCGAAGACCTGCAACCCACATTCTCGTTCAAGATCCGTGGGGCTTATACGCGACTATCGAGGTTGACGACCCGCCAGCGTCAGGCCGGCGTAGTGACCGCTTCGGCGGGCAATCACGCTCAGGGCGTGGCCATGGCCGCCGCGCACCTGGGCATGACGGCCACGATCGTCATGCCGTCCACGACGCCTTCGCTCAAAGTACAGGGCGTGCGCGCCCGCGGGGGACGGGTGGTGCTGCACGGTGACAGCTTCCCCCATGCCCTGGCCCATGCCTTGAAGCTGGCCGACCTGGAAGGAGCCACATTTGTGCCACCTTTCGATGACCCGGATGTGATCGCGGGTCAAGGCACGGTCGGCATGGAGATTCTTCGGCAGTGCCCTGGGCCGCTGCATGCCGTTTTCGTGCCGGTTGGCGGGGGTGGCTTGATTGCCGGAATCGCAGCCTATATCAAATACCTGCGCCCCGAAGTCAAGGTGATCGGGGTAGAACCGGAGGATGCCAACTGCCTGCAGGCCGCCCTGCAAGCTGGCGAGCGGGTGGTGCTCCCGCATGTGGGCACCTTCGCCGATGGGGTGGCCGTGGCCCAGGTGGGCGCCCACTGCTTCGAGCTATGCCAGCATTCTGTGGACGAGGTACTAACGGTCAGCAGCGACGCGCTGTGTGCCGCGATCAAGGACATCTACGATGACACCCGCTCGATCACCGAGCCGTCGGGCGCTCTGGCAGTTGCCGGCATGAAGCAGTACGTGGACCGTGAGGGTATTGGCGGGCAGACACTGGTGGCTATCGATTCCGGGGCCAACATCAACTTCGATCGGTTGAGGCATGTGGCAGAGCGCGCCGAACTGGGTGAACAACGCGAAGCGGTGATTGCGGTGACCATCCCTGATCAGCCCGGTAGCTTCCGGGCGTTCTGCCAAGCATTGGGCAAGCGCCAAGTCACGGAATTCAACTACCGCTGCCAGCCGGGCAAACCTGCGCGTCTGTTTGTTGGAGTGCAAACGCACCCCGTGCAGGACCCGCGCGATCAGCTGTTGAGCGGTTTAAAAGCACAAGGCTATGACGTTGTGGACCTGACTGACAATGAACTGGCCAAGCTGCACGTGCGCCACACCGTGGGTGGGCCTTTGGCGCCTGGCAGTCACGAGCAGGTGCTGCGTTTCGAGTTTCCAGAGCGCCCCGGGGCACTGCTGGCGTTTCTGGAGCGCCTGGGCCAGCGCTGGAACATCAGCCTGTTCCATTACCGCAATCACGGTGCAGCCCATGCGCGGGTGTTCGCTGCGCTGCAAGTGCTTGCCGATGAGCGTGCCGGGTTATCCGTGGCGCTCGACCAGATGGATTATCGCTACTGGGACGAAACGGATAACCCGGCTTATCGGCTGTTCCTCGGCTGAGGCGGCGGTTCATCGCTCGCGCATGAAGAAACCGGCCACGAACTTGCGGAAGGTTTCAGGGCTCTTGAAGTCGGCATACCGTTTGAAGTTCTCGGTATCCGGCTCGGGCCCGATGGGTTGTTCAAGCAGCGATATGGACAGAACACGGTCTTGGTCGGACGTCATCACCAGTTCATCCATGAGCTGCCCGCCAACCACCGGACGGCGCATCTGCACCTTGACGCCCTTGCTGGCCATCCAGTCCACCAGCGATACCAATGCCTTGAGCGGTTCGCGTTCTTCATCGCGATAGACCGGAAACAGATGGCCCCGCGATAGCACCGGTACGCTGGCCACGTGGATCAGCTCAAAGAAGTGACTGCCGGGAGTCGTAGGTGAATAGAGTGCCAGCGTCAGCAGCGGGCCGCAGGTGCGCTGACCACCCCAGTACAGATGGTGGCCCTGGAAATCGAAACCGTCTTCGCTTCGGTAGTGAAAGACCTTGCGGCCCTTGATCTGGTCGATGCAGTCGAGCAGTAGCCCATGACGCCGGTGATTGCCAAAGATCGTGGCCTCACGCAGACGCGCCTTGAGCATCATCATGTGCTTCATGTCCAGGCGCGTTTCCAGGTAGTTGCTGGCCGGTACCCGTTCCACCAGCGGATAGCGACTGGCCACAGCACGCAGTTGAGCGAATTGCCCGGTCAGGTCCTGCTTCAAATGCGTGGCGTAAAGGTTCAGGCCGCTGGTCTCGATCCACGTCAGCAACAAGGCCAGCAACCGCTGTTGTTCGCGGCGCTCACCTGGCCCGTTAGTGCTTGTGCTTGCGCCCGTGCGAAAATCGCCGATCAGCCGCAGCGGCGTATCGGGGGGCAGCCAGGCCACCGGCTGGACAGGTGCCTGTGCACGCTCGGCCGCTTCCTGTTCATCCTTGGTAAAGGGGCAGCCTGGGGCATGTTCGGCCGTGCCAGGGTTGTTCTTGAGAAACAACGTACCGGTGTTGCCATTGAGGGTGACATTGAGCACAGGCAGGGCATCGGTGCGGCAATCGCAGGCCAGCCACTGGTTAGCGTTGCGCACCTTCATCAGCATCTGGTTGGCCTGCAGCAGGCGGGGCCCGGTCAAGCCGCCGGTGGCAAAGTCCACCAGCAGCGCGTCTTCGGCGGGCGTCAGGCTGCGCACCTGGGCGGCGGTCTTGTCGATGATACGCATTGAGCGGCTCCGTGCTATGAGCTTCAAGCTTCCAGCAAAGCGGTGCCGCTTTCAACCGTCAGAAGATGTAGTCGGTGGTCAGGAAACTCGACCGCCGATTGCGGATGATGTCACTGAACAAGGCCTTGTTGTCGTCCTCAAAGCGCGTTGCCACCAGGGTGCGTATGGAAAAGACCCTCAAGGCATCGTGCACCGAAAGAGTACCCTCGGCGCTGTTCTTGCGGCCATTGAACGGATAGGTGTCCGGGCCTCGCTGGCATTGGGTATTGATGTTGATGCGACCGACCTGATTGGCGAAGATGTCGATCAGGCTGCCGACGGTGGCAGGATCGTTGCCGAACAGGCTCAGCTGCTGGCCATAGTCCGAGTCCAGAACGTAGTCGATGACCGTCTGCAGATCGCGGTAAGGGACGATCGGCACAACCGGCCCGAACTGTTCTTCCTGGTACACGCGCATCTGCGCCGACACCGGATACAGCAGGGCTGGATAGAAGAACGAACCCCGGCTGCGCCCCCCGTGTTCGTTGACCACCCGTGCTCCCTTGTCAGTCGCATCGTGCACCAGGCCGTCCAGGTAATCGATCTTGCCGGGTTCAGGCAGCGGTGTCAGGGCGACGCCAGGCTCCCAAGGCATGCCCGGCTTGAGTGTGGCGAGCTTGCGCGTGAACTTGTCGAGAAATGCCTCGACCACATCTTCATGGACGAACAGAATCTTGAGCGCCGTGCAACGCTGGCCGTTGAACGACAACGCGCCGGTCAGGGCCTGCTCGACGGCGTTGTCCAGATCGACCTGGGGCAACACGATGCCGGGGTTCTTAGCGTCCAGGCCTAGTGCCGCGCGCAGCCGATGGGGCCGTGGGTGCAGCTTCTTGAGATCGCTGGCAGCCTTGTGGGTGCCGATGAAGGCGAAGACGTCTACCTTGCCGCTGGCCATCACTGCGCTGACGGTCTCGCGGCCCTTGCCGTAGATGACATTGATGACACCAGGCGGGAAGCTGTCGCGGAAGGCTTCGAGCAGCGGGCGGATCAGCAGCACACCAAACTTGGCGGGCTTGAACACCACGGTGTTGCCCATGATCAAGGCCGGAATCAGGGTGGTGAAGGTTTCGTTGAGTGGGTAGTTGTACGGACCCATGCACAGCGCCACGCCCAAAGGCGCGCGGCGTATCTGACCCAGGGTGCCCTGCACGAGCTCGAAGCGGCTGGAGCGTCTGTCCAAGTCCTTGAGGGCATTGATGGTTTCATTGATGTAGTCGCAGGTGCGGTCGAATTCCTTTTCCGAATCCGCAAGGTTCTTGCCGATTTCCCACATCAGTAGCTTGACCACGGCCTGACGCTGCTCGCGCATGCGCGCCAGGAACGCTTCCACATGGCCAATGCGCTCTGCTACCCGCATGTTCGGCCATGCTCCGCGCCCCTTGTCATAGGCTTGAACTGCAGCGTCCAGTGCGGTCATGGCCGTGTCGGCGTCGAGCAGCGGAGCGTGGCCCAGCACCACTTGTTGCTCCTGGCCGTTGTCCTTGAGCCAAACGGGGCTACGGACTGTGGCCAACGGTCCGTCCCAATGGCGCAGTTCACCGCCCACAAGGTAGTCACGTTGTTCAAGCGGAGCACCCAGTTGCCACGCTTGAGGAACGTCGGCGGCGTTGGGATAAAGATTGTCGAGCAAGGATTCCATGAAACTGCACCTCACAATGGCCGAGAAGGGTCTAGCACAGTGAAACGGTTCAGTGACGAGCATGCGCCTGACCCGGTCAGAATACCAGCGCACAGCAAGCGCTTTAGCAGTGCGCCGGTCGCCCGGCGCGTGATCACGGTGTCACAGGTCGAGCTCGAATAGACCCTCTGCAGGTTGTTCCAATAGGGATTGCCGGTCCGGCCCTGCATTATCGATCACGGCCAACCGGCGCCAGAACTCCCGGCGCGCTCGCTCGGGGTGGGTGAGGAACGGCTCAGCCTCCAGCAGCGCCCTGAGGTCGCGCCGGTATTGCAGTGGCAAGCGGCGCCACAGCGCAAATTCAGGTGGGCCGGCCTGTTCAAAGAAGTCGGTGTAGTCAGCCTCATTCACCAACAGGTCCACGTCGTGGATTTCGTTGTACGCTTCGATCTGGCTCAGTATCGGCCCAGCCAGCCATCTGCTTTCCAAAGACAGCGGGTCGGCTACATGAACGGGCAGGGCGAAGCCGTCGGGTAGCTGCACGAACTGGTTATCGGTCAGGTCGACGGTGAGCGGCTCCGTTAATTGCGCTAACCCCTGTGGCAACTCGGTCAGCGAGCATCCTGACAGGAACAGCGACCTGATACCTGGATTCAGGCGCAGGTCAGGCGCGGCCACCAGCGGATTCTCACTAAGATCAAGTACGGCCAGGCCGGAGTAACTTTGCAGGGTAGTCTGGTCCGTGGCGTCCCAGGTGATGCGGTTGCGTTCCACATCCAACCAGCGCAGTTGCTGGCCGAAGGCCAGGCGAGGCAGGTGGTCGAAGCGGCAATCGCCAAGTAGTAGCCGCCTGAGATTCGGAAACCGCTGGTGGAAGGCCGCAGGTAGCTGGCTGAGTGCAGAGTTCCCGCGCAGAGACAGGTGCTCGATGTGATTGAAATCATCGGTTAGCGGCAAGCTAGCCAAGTCTTCATGCGTCAGATCCAGCTCGGAGAGTTCGAGGCTGTATAGACGACCGCCGCCATCGAGCACCGTGCGCGACACCCGTTGCCAGGCGTTGATGACAGGGCGCACGGCAAGGTGGCGCTGATGTGGGTGCTGGGGATTAGGGGCGGCCCACTGGGCCAGATCACGACGCAAATTCTCAAGACGGGCTTGCAGGTCACGCAAGCGCTGGGTCGGCGAGCGCATGTCATGTAGGTTGTCTTCGTCATCCCCTTCATTGAGCCAGTCGGCAAACTCTGCGTCGGTCGCAGTGGGAAAAAGACGTCGATAGGCTGCGCTCAACGAGCTGGTCTGACGTGGCGCTGCCGGCAGTGGCTCAAGCGGCTGCCCGCCACGCAACCAGCCTCGTGTGGCCAGGCGCTGGCTGCGCTGCCCATAAAGCCTGGGTGCGAGGGTGGCACGGTTTGCTTTGGCCCATGTCATCACTCGGTGGCGAAGAGAGGCGCCATCCGTATGTTCGATACCCAGCAGGTCGCGACGGGCGCGAGGCAGTGCCTGTTCGATGGCCTGGCAAATATCGATACTCACCATGCCGGGCGCAGGGCGCTCTCCAAGGAATCCTTCATAGCCTTGGCTTGATTTGATCACACGAACGAGCGGACCTACGCCGGTATGAGCCAGGATCGGGCCGTCAGGGTTACCGGCGCGCAATTCCAGACGTATATCGGCGGGCCAGTCCGGCATGGCATCAAGCGCGCTGAATAGCAGACGCTGGGTGTCGGCATTGGCCAGCGCTGGCTGTACGAGCCCCTCCAGCGCCCGCACCAGAGGTAGCTCGCTGTGCACCTGTTCTACCGATTGGCGGATGCTGGCAGGCAGTGTCCCTTCCTGTTCCCAGGCCAGAACTTGGCCAGCCCCCAACCGGCCCAGCAGTTGCCTGGCCAACGGCGGCGTGAGGCGCGGGTAGGTCGATAGCAAGCGGTCCACGCCAGGGGCGTGCGACATGCTTGGGCTGTAGCGCTGCTCGAACCACTGCGACGCGTCTTGTGCGTTCATCGAAGGGCATTCGGCGCTAATGCGCAGCCGTTGCAGAACATCCAGTAGCAACGGCGGCGCCGGTTGCCCGCGAAGGTGCAGGTCTCGCAGGCTGTGGGCGTCAATGCCAGTCACATCGCACGCTTGCTGGATGTGCTCTGCTGTAAATGCCTCGAACGGCTCACCCAGGCGCTTTACCAGCGTTGCCAGCGGCCAATCGCCTGGCTGCTCGTGCTGGGCGCGCCAGGCGCCTTGACCATTGTGTTCAAGGGGTGGCTGCCAGGCATCTGCCCGCTCGGGGTGGACGATCTGCCAACGCGACAGTGAAGGCTCCGGCCGCTGCTCATAGAGGTGTCCGTCCATCTTGATGAAGTACCGGCCGTCATGCAGGTACTGGCCCAGCGCGTTGGGCCGCAACTGCGTTGGCAGCGCTTCATTGGAACGGTAGGGGGCCAAGTCCTGGTTCCAGAGCCTGAGTGTGCCATCGCTGCCACGCACCTCTTGCAGCGCCGTACCGCGCAGTTTGCCGAACAGTCGCGGCAACGCGTGTCCTGCTGCGGCGAAACCGCCTAGCAACGCAAGGTTGATCCCAACCGATTCGATGTGCTCTAGCGCCAGATGACGATCGCCGGCTTCCCAGGCTTCATAACCTTCGAACGCTTCGTCCAGGAGCTGGCAAGCAGTGACGGCCAACATGAAGGTGCCCACCGCTGGTACGAAAAAGCTGGCGATGTTGAGCAGGTCCCAGCCGCGACTTTCCCACGTCGCCAGACGTTGGGCCCTGGCATTGGCGTCAAACTGTGCGGTGGGAACGGCGAGCAGACTGGCTTCGTGCTGCAGACGTGCCCAGTGCCGGACATAGCAGTCGCTAAATGGATCCCCCTCAATGGGTTGACGGGCCGGGCGCAGGTCAGCGCCCACGGCGCGTTCCCAGGGGCTATCGAGTGGGGTATTGCCATTCGCGTCCAGGTTTTGCTGCAACATATCGAAGAAGTGGCCGCGTTGGTCTTGGGCTACATATCCTGCGAACGCTTCACGCGCTGCTGGCTCGAGCAGCAAGATGGCCAGCGCTTCATGCACGGCTGCCAGGTCCTTGCAGCTACGCAATGCAGGTTCGTGGCTGGGCAGGTACACACCTAGGCCGGCCTGGCCCAGGTCGATCAGCATGACTTCGTACAGGACGGTGCCGAACAGGCTCAGCCGCCAGCATGGCAAAGGCTCGCCCTGTAACAGGCGGTCAAGGTCATCGCGGGCGCTGCCGCTGATCAAGTGCCTAAGCACAGCCAGATCCGCCGCCATCTGCAGGCGAGCTTTGAACACCTGCAACATGTGCGTTTTTACCGCCGGGCTGTCGAAATACCCTTGCAGATGAGCCTGGTAGGCACTTCCCAAATCCAGCGCTCGCATCATGACGGCGAAAGCGGCTGGCGTGAGGGGCAACGCAGTTACATGGTAGCGTTCCGAGTCGATGGAAAATTGTGCATTCGGCACTTGCATGCCAATCGGCGCGGTGCCTGTCACCCTGACGGGCGTGATGTGAATATCCTTGCTCAGGGCGATTGCACTCTGGGAAGAGAAAACTTCATCCTCGGCAAAGTTCTGCAGTGCTGCCCTTACGATGTTTTCCCGTTGGTGGCTATAAACGTAGCGCAGGCCGACCCATCGCCAGGTTTGCTCGACGCGCAGCAACTCGCAGGCTTTCAAGTCCACATTCAAACCTTGCGCCTGCAAGCCCTGCTGCACGGCACGCTCTGCGAATTCTGCAACTTGTTCCAGGCCGCGCATCGCTCGACCCAGCGCTGCCTGCGCGTTGATCAATCGCCGATGACTGGCGGCAACACTTTCCCTCAGATCCGGTGGGGCATTGCAGAACCAGTCTTGGGTTTCCCAAGGGGGTTGTTGCGTGTGCTTGAGGGCCTGCCATTGACGCGCGGTGGCCCGTGCAGCCCAATGTGGCAAAGTTGTCGGTGACACTGAGTTGCTTTCAGACATGTGGCGCGAGCTCCTTTTGTTGAGGCGCTATCACACGTCACGGGGTATTTGATGCGGTGGTACTCGGTTATTGCCAGGCGCTATAACTCATAGCTTGTCCCAATCGGGACCAGGCTGCTCCGTGGATTATTGGCGCCATAAAACATATGGCTTTTATAGAGGCTCGCTACTTGCCAAACACTTTGATAGCACCTTAAATTGTTACTGAATATGAAATCTCAAGTAATGCAATGCTCTATTAATCAATAGGTTAGCAGTGCTTCGGCTTTTTTATATGTCTGCAAGAACGCAAAACCTAAAGTGGATGTCGAACCTGATGAAACAGACGCTCTCGGCAGTGGCTCGTCGCTCACTGTCACCCTCCCAGCGATATCGGTTGCGGCACTTGGCAACCCAGGCACGTGAGCTTGCCGCCCGTGCCTGTGTATGGCGTTGGGAAATCAGTCGGTTTCGCCTGCAACACGAAAGTGCCCATGACATCCTTTATGTGGGCCGTAAACAGCAACGCGACATGGCGAAGTTGCTGATGACCGGACTGTCCAGCCCCCTTACTGAAGTGATCAGTCCAGGGCCAACCGCACGACGTCCAGTAGTGATGGTGAGCGAAGTTCCTACAGCGGGTGCTCTGACGGTGCCTCACTACGTGAGTGCTGTCGTGCCGTTGGGGCGCCCCCTAGACGACATAACCGCGCGCTATGACAGCGAGTTGCGCCGCAGCATTCGCAAACACCGGCCCCTTTACCACATGCGCCAGGCGCTGTCTGACGAGGACATCGAGATGGCGGACCGGGAGTTCCTGCGCCCCTATGCCACAGCCCGCAAGGGCCTTCTTGCGTCGCACATACCGACCGATGAAGTCTTCAGGATCGCCAGGCAGGTCGGCAGGCTCGACCTCATCGTCCAGGGTGATCACGTGATCGGTTGTCACCTGGGTTGTGAAGTGGTTCGCGACGGCAAGCGCTACTGGAGCACTTTGCGTTTCGGCTATTGCGAAGCAGTGTTCTCCGATGCCAAGCGTCTGCGTGAAGTCAACTCGATTACGACTTACATGGCGCTGGAGTGGGCGCTTGGGCAGGGCTTCGATTACTACGACATTGGCCTGTGTCTGGCACGGCCCGACGACGGGCTGTTGAAGTGGAAGCGTCGAAGAGGCGGCGACATCGACTCGCTTGGCAACCATGCCCACCTCTTTGTGCGCCTGCCCAAATCCGGCATCGCCCACTTTCTATGGGAGACGCCATTGTTCGCAGTCGAAAGTGACAAGCTTACGCTGCACCTTGGCGTGCCTGAGGGCGCGAGCGAGCAGGCGCTGGCCAGCCGTTATCACGAAATGGTCTTCGGCGGGCTCAGCAAGATCTACTTGTATGGTGCCGCGGGGGCGGGCGATCAGCTGGTCACGGCGCTCAAGCAGCGGTATGCAGGCCTGCCATCAGCGCCGGCAATGGAGATCATCACCTGTACCTGAGTGCGGTACAGGCAACGCACGGGCCAAGCGGCCACCTTAATCGACAATTTCGCGTGGAGACGTTCAATGGCAGGTGATAGCTTGCAGCCCAGCACTTTGCCCGCGGCCCCTTCGTCGCGCTCATGGACCCTGGCTGCTTATCAGTACATGTTGCGAAAGCGCCTGCTCAGGCAGGCCTCGCCAGATATCAGGAGCATTGCCGAGCGTTCGTGGGACATTGCGCCGGGTGAAATGTCCATTACCCCGCCCGCCATATTTTTGCCAGGCCAGCTCGAGCGCGTCACGGGCTGGGAAGGCAAGCGGTTCTATCCCTTCGTGCACCCGCGCTCGACCATGGAAGGCGGCATCCGGACCGCGCATGGGCCGACCCGCGGCTATTTGTGCAGGGACGTGTGGCTGATCGACGGCGCGTTGTATAAGGGCAAGGCTGCCCAGTGGCTGTCGCACCGGCATAGCGCGTTTGCGCCCCTGAGCGTTGAGCATGAGATCGATCGCGGGGCCATCTACTGCACGCATAACGGCAATGCGTGGTTCGGCACCTGGTTGATGGAGGATTGCCCGACCTACGCGCTGGCCTGCAACGAGGGCATGCCCGTCACCACCGCGCCCTCCGTGAAATACCCGATCTTCACCCAGGCCCCTGCCTATGAAGCATGGCTTGGCATGCAGCCGCATCGCCTGCGCACGGCGTTCTTCCGCGAACTGGTGCTGTTCGATGACCAGAGCAATAACCGTGATCGTCATGCCCGGTATCGGGCAATGGGCGACAAGCTTCGTGCGCATGTGGCCCACGCCTCGCACCCAGGCGTATTTCTGCTGCGCGGCGGCGATGGCGACCTGCGCTTGCTGCGCAACGAACTGGCACTGGCTGAACACTTGCGCCTCACCCGGGGGTTTCGCGTCGTCGATCCGTTGAAAAGCGACGTGCCTTCGATTGTCGCAGCCTGCGCCGGGGCGCATGTGGTCATCGGGGTGGAGGGGAGCCAATTGGTTCACGGCGTGAACGTGCTGGAGGCGGGCGGGTGCCTGCTGACCCTGCAGCCGCCGAACCGCTTCGTCAGCTACTACAAGTACCTCACCGACCGCGACCATCAGCACTTCGGTTTCGTGGTTGGCTTGCCCGACGGGGAGGGCTTTCGTATCGATATCCAGGAAGTGGAGCGAACGCTGGACCTGTTCCCGTCTCCGGCGGTGTAGTATAGGCCGATTCCAAGGGATGGGGGCAAAGCGACGATGCTTGAGGTATCTCGGTTCTGGCGTGATCCGGCACTGCCCTTCGTCGAGGCGCGTGTGGTGGGAGACGGGCGCCAGGTGTGCCACGCATTCCACTCCCACGAGAGCTTTTCGCTCGGGGTGATCACCGGCGGGCGCAGTACTTACGTCAGCGGTAACCAACAGTTCGAGGTTGCGGCCGGCAGCACCGTGTTAATCAATCCGGGCGTGATTCACGCGTGCAATCCTGTGTCGGGTCTGCCGTGGTCATACATCATGCTGTTCATCGACACGCCGTGGCTGGCATCGGTAGGTTTTACCTGGCCGAGCCAACGATACAGCGCAGCCCCAGGCCTGTATCAGCAGGTGCTATCGGTATGCGCCACGCTGTTTGACCCCGATGCGGCCGAGCGTGAGCAAGGCCTTATATCGATGCTGTGCGACCTGCCCAGCTTCCTCGACCATGAACCGGCGCCTGAGGCTGCGCTCAACCCGCGCCTTGAGGCGGCCGCAGCGTTCATCCGCGCCCACCGAAGCGATCCGCTAACGCTACAAGACATTGCCACGGCATGCGGCTTGTCGCGTGCCTACCTGATCCGTGCCTTTGGCAAGCGCTTCGGCCTGACGCCGCACGGTTACCTGCTCGATCAGCGTGTGCAACTGGCCCGGTCGCACTTGCGCCACGGGCAATCGATCGCCGAGGCAGCCCAGCACGCGGGCTTTGCCGATCAGTCGCACTTGCAGCGGGCATTCAAGCGGCATCTGGCGGCCACCCCCGGGCATTATCGGTAAGCCGCAGAGTCTATATGACCAGCCCTACTGCGCTGGCGATCAACAACGCAGCAAGCGTACGATTCAATAGGCGCAGCGGGCGCGGGCTCTGCAGGTGCCGCCCTGCAACGCTGCCCGCCCAAGCCCAGCAGGCCACGGACACGAAGCATATCGGTGCGTATATCCCTGTAAAGATCCACAACGCCTGTTGCTCGCCTGCTGCATAGGCGCCCACCCCGGCCACTGCGGCAAGCCACGCCTTGGGGTTCAACCACTGCATGGTTGCCCCGCACCAGGCTGAAGGGGGCGCGCAGGTATGAGTGGCGCCCAGTGCGCCGTCGTCGCTGGCGAGTCGCAAGGCCATGTAAAGCAGAAACAGCACGCCCCCGGCCTGGAGCACACCCTGTAGCGGCGCCCAATGTGCCAGTAGCTGATGCAGGCCGTTGCCCACCAGCAGCAGGAGCGCGCAAAAACCCAGTGTCGCGCCTGCTGCGTGGCCCAGGCTGGCGGGAAGGCCGTGCCGAACGCCGCTGGCCAGGGCCACTACATTAACCGGGCCTGGCGAAATGGAGGCCGCCAGTGCGAAGGCGGCCATGGACAATGCTAGATTCATGGCAAAGTACTCACGGGTGATGTGCCGGGCATCATCCAGCCACAACGTCAGTCCGGTATTGAACAAAAGTGCCCACCCGGCGCCGGTGAACGCACCGGCTGCACACGGGCATAGGTTGCTAACGGTTTGTAATAGTTTTGCGCTTACCGGAAAACCTGCTGTGCTTGTAGGATCATCTTCCCTAATTGTTATTCAGGTCACTATGAGCACCTTCGCGGAGCCTCCCAGTCCCCGGCCTTGCTGGCCACATCGTTCAATCCCCTCAATCTCTACGAGTATTCGCTAATGGAATGGCTGGCTGATCCGACGGCCTGGCTAGGCCTGCTCACGCTTATCGTCCTGGAATTGGTATTGGGTATCGACAACCTGGTATTCATCGCCATTCTGGCTGACAAGCTTCCCCCTCATCAGCGCGACCGCGCCCGCATCATTGGCCTGAGCCTGGCGCTGATCATGCGCCTGGGTCTGCTGGCGAGTATTTCCTGGATGGTCACGCTTACGGCGCCATTGTTCGAGGTGTTCGACAAGAGTTTCTCGGGGCGCGACCTGATCATGCTCTTTGGTGGTGTGTTCCTGCTGTTCAAAGCGACCATGGAATTGCATGAGCGGCTCGAGGGCCATGTCGCCCAGACCAGCGGCCCGGTACGTCACGCGGCCTTCTGGCCAATCGTTGCGCAGATCGTGGTGCTCGATGCGGTCTTCTCTCTGGATGCGGTGATCACCGCCGTGGGCATGGTCGAACACCTGTCCATCATGATGATCGCGGTGATTTTCTCCATCGGTATCATGATCGTGGCCAGCAAGCCGCTGACCCGGTTCGTCAATGCCCACCCGACGGTCATCATGTTGTGCCTGGGCTTTTTGATGATGATCGGTTTCAGCCTGACCGCAGAAGGCCTGGGCTTCCACATCCCCAAAGGCTATCTGTATGCAGCGATCGGCTTCTCGATTCTGATCGAGCTGTTCAATCAGCTGGCCAGGGCGCGGCGCAAGCGCAGCCTGCAGCAGCATCGGCCTTTGCGTGAGCGTACGGCGCATGCGGTATTGCGTCTGCTCGGCGGTCGTCGCGTCGAAGCTGACGAAATCGGGGAAGAGATCGCCGACATGGTAGAGGGCAATGGCGAACAGGTGCTGTTCGATCGCCGCGAGCGGGTCATGATCAGCGGCGTGCTGAACTTGGCCGAGCGCCCGATCCGGACAGTCATGACCGTGCGCTCGGAAGTCGACGTGATCGATCTGGCTCAACCGCCCGACGCCATCACACACGCATTGATCAGTTCGCCTTACTCGCGGCTGCCGCTGATTCGTGATGGTCGGGTGGACGAGCCATTAGGCTTCGTGCACAAGAAAGAAATGCTCAAGGAACTGCTGTCGGGCAATCAGCCTGACCTGGAGGGCATGGCCCGCGCCCCGTTGAACCTGCTGGACAGCTTCAGCATCCTTAACGCCCTGGAACAGATGCGCAACCAGTCCACCCATATTGCTTTCGTGGTCAACGAGTTCGGGGATTTCACAGGCGTGCTGACCATGACCGATATTCTCGAATCCATCGCCGGTGAGCTACCTGACGCCAGTGAAGTCGAAGGGCCTGGGATCATTCAGGACAGCGAGGGCTTTGTCGTCAGTGGCGCAGTGAACCTGACCCAGGTGCAGGCTCGAACGGGCTTCGCTGCTCGTGCGACCGAGGACTACCAGACCCTGGCGGGCCTGGTGATGAGCTTGCTCGATCGCCTTCCGGTGGTAGGCGATCGTATTGCCTGGAACGGCTGGACGCTAATCGTCGAGGCTGTGGAAGAGCGCCGGGTACGTCAGGTGCGGCTTAAACCGAACGCCGACGGTGACGCAGCATGTGCTTGAACCCTTCGATGACCAGCACCACTACCGCAGCCCAGATGGGCAGGTAAGTGAGCCATTGGTCTGGACCGATGGTTTCGCCCAACAGCAAGGCTACGCCGACCAGCAGGACCGGCTCGACGTAGCTGAGCAGTCCAAACAGGCTAAACGGCAATAGCCTGCTGGCCAGGACATAAGCGATCAACGCGGACGCGCTGATCGCTCCCAGCACGGGGATCAGTACATAAAGGCCTGGATGGGCCTGCATGTCGGCGTTGGAGAGCGGCCCTTGCACCACGAAATAGATGGCCCAAGGCAACAGCAGGCACATGTCGCACCACAGCCCGCCTAGATGATCCGTGCCGCAGCGGCGCCTTAGCACGAAATAGATCGGGTAGCCGATAACCACCACCAGGGTTTCCCAGGCGAAACTGCCGTGCTGATACAGTTCATGGCCCACCCCAAGCGCTGCACAGCCCACTGCAATCTTCTGCAAGTGCGACAATCGTTCGCCGTAGACCAATCGGCCCGTGAGCACCATGGCCAGGGGCAACATGAAGTAACCCATCGACACTTCCAGGCTGCGTCCATGCAGCGGCGCCCACAGAAACAGCCACAGTTGCACGCCCATCAGCCAGGACGTACCCACCATACCCAGCAGCAGCTTGGGTGTACGTCTCACCCTGCGCAGCAATTCGCCCACCCTTGCCCAGTCCTTGGACACCAGCATGAACAGCGTCAGGCAAGGCAGTGTGAGCAGCGTGCGCCAACCGAAGATTTCCTCGCCGTCCAGTGGCTTGAGCAGCGATGTATAAAAGTACATCACGGCGAACAGGCAGGACGCCATGACCGATGTAACAATCCCTTTTGACACAAGTGCCTCGTATACAGGAGATGAGCGTTGAGATCAGCCGCGCATGATCTCAGGGGGCGTGCTTTGCGGCAACCGCGAAGCGGCAGGCTGCGCCGCCAGCGTCTGCAGAAACTCGGCGGCAGGCATGGGCTTGGCGTAAAGATAACCCTGCTGGAAGTGAACCCCGTGTTGCTCGAGGTAATCGCGCTGAACTAGCGTTTCGACGCCTTCGGCCACGATGCCGAGCCCCAACTTGACCGATAGTTCGATGATGGTTTCGAGAACGGCAACGGACAACGCGTCCCCGCCGATCAGCGCAACGAAGCTCTGATCTATCTTCAGGTAATCCACCTTGAATTGCCTGAGGTAATTGAGGCTCGACTGGCCCGTGCCGAAATCATCGAGGGCGATCATTACGCCGATCTCATGCAACTGCTCAAACAACTCAAGCGTCGTGGGCGAGGGTTCGAGCAACTTGCGTTCGGTCAACTCCAGCGTGAGGATGACCCGACCCGGTGGGAAGTGGGCCAGGAATGCGCGGCAATCATCCAAAAGCTCAAGGCTGCGGCAGTGGTCGGCCGTGATGTTGATGCCGATGTGGAATCCGTCATCCATCAGGGCGGCGTAGGGCGCCAGGCTGCTCGCCGTGTGCTTGATCAGCGAACGGGTCATCGCCACGATCTGGCCGCTGTGCTCGGCATAGGGAATGAACAGGTCGGGCCTTACCAGCCCTTCGCTCGGGTGATTCCAGCGCATGAGCACTTCGGCACCGGCCCAGCGGTAGTCCCCTCGACGAACCACCGGTTGGAAATAGGGCAGGAACTCGTCGGCTTCCAGCGCCCTGCGCAGTTCGGCACGCGGCGAGGTAGCCCGCCTGACCTGCCAGTGGCAGGCAACGCCGGCAAGAACGCCCAGCACTGCCAGCAAGCCTAGAAGCGCCAGATAGTGACTGCGCCAAAGCCGGCTCGACTGCGGCGCCATGTAGCCGCCTTCAACGCTAAACGGATAGTGTGCAGACGCGATGAATACAGGGGCGCTTATCGCAACCGGGGCTGGACCCTGGTGCACAATTCCGTCTCGGCCCATCCAGGCGCTTCCCACGCGCAGGTACAGCGCATGGCCTGCACCGAGCAGTCGCAGCGCCATCAGCAGATGATCGCCATCGACCGTGGTGATCGCCGCACGGTCTTTGTCACTGGCGCGATAGATCAGCAGCGGGTGCCCAGGTGTAACGGAATTACCGTCCATCAACCACAGGTGCCCATCGACATAGTCGCTGGCTGTCACTGGTTCATCGAACGCGCCGAACAATGAACTGCAGTACAGCCGATCTTGCTTGACCAGGTTGGTCGAGCGAATGAAGGCGTTACGGGTGACTTCGCCACGTAACAGCAGCTGCGCCTCGGCGCAAGGGGTACCCGCCGAGGGCAGCAACGCGATCGCAGTACGTGAGGCCCCATCGAGGATGCGCTCGACGTGCTCGATGACCTGCTGGGCAGACGCTCGGCTGCCAGCTTGCAGATCACGCTCGATCTGCCAGTTCATCACGGCGATGCCGCATGCGATAGGGAATGCGCCGACCATCCAAGGCAGCAGGGTTCGCCAGCCGAAGCCTGAGCGCGATTTTCTAGAAAGGGGCATAGTGGCAACTAATCTAGGGAGACGCTACAAAGCATAGCCCCGTGCCCAGGGGCGAGGAACAAATACGGGACAAAGCAAATTACGCTGTGTAGAATCGATTTACGAAAAAAACAATAAGGCTCCTTTGTTTCGGAGGAGTCACACCTGCTGAGTACGGGTCCTATGACATACCCTGGCTTCAGATTGATCATCGGCGACTTCCTCGCGCGCAGTGTGCGGGGCATTCCGTGCTCCCCGCCAGCGCTGTTCGACATCCCAGGCAAACATTGAATCCGCTGCAGATGAGGACACGCACATGGCTGATATTTTCGACAATCCTATGGGTTTGATGGGCTTCGAGTTCATCGAACTGGCTTCGCCTACCCCCGGTGTTCTGGAGCCTGTATTCCAGATGTTGGGCTTTACCAAGGTGGCCACCCACCGCTCCAAGGATGTGCACCTGTATCGACAGGGCGACATCAACTTGATCCTGAACAATGAACCCAGAAGCGTAGCGTCGTATTTCGCCGCCGAGCATGGCCCGTCTATCTGCGGCATGGCCTTTCGTGTGCGCAACGCTCACGACGCTTACGCCCGCGCGCTCGAGCTGGGCGCTCAGCCGGTCGAAATCGAAACAGGTCCCATGGAATTACGTCTTCCGGCGATTAAGGGCATTGGCGGTGCCCCGCTTTATCTGATCGACCGTTTCGAGGAAGGCAGCTCGATCTATGACATTGACTTCAATTTCATTGACGGCGTGGATCGCCACCCGACCGGTGCGGGCCTGAAGGTCATCGACCACCTGACCCATAACGTGTATCGCGGGCGCATGGCCTATTGGGCCGGCTTCTACGAGAAGTTGTTCAACTTCCGCGAAATACGCTACTTCGACATCAAGGGCGAATACACGGGTTTGACCTCAAAGGCCATGACTGCGCCCGACGGCATGATCCGGATTCCGCTCAACGAAGAATCGTCTAAGGGGGCGGGGCAGATCGAAGAGTTTCTGATGCAGTTCAACGGTGAAGGCATCCAGCATGTCGCGTTTTCGACCGATGACCTGGTCAAGACCTGGGATGCTCTCAAAGGGCTGGGTATGCGGTTCATGACCCCGCCACCGCAGACCTACTACGAAATGCTTCCCGAGCGCCTCCCTGACCATGGTGAGCCGGTGGATCAG
The DNA here is from genome assembly GCF_007678615.1 of Pseudomonas sp. DE0157. Taxonomy (NCBI): domain Bacteria; kingdom Pseudomonadati; phylum Pseudomonadota; class Gammaproteobacteria; order Pseudomonadales; family Pseudomonadaceae; genus Pseudomonas; species Pseudomonas sp. DE0157. The sequence continues at coordinate 53,409 of NZ_VEJN01000022.1, read as the reverse complement.
CTTCAGGCACGTGGCATTTTGCTGGACGGAGCAGCACAAGCCGGAGACAAACGACTGTTATTGCAGATTTTCTCTGAAACGCTGCTGGGGCCGGTGTTCTTTGAGTTCATCCAGCGCAAGGGTGACGATGGTTTCGGCGAAGGCAACTTCAAGGCGCTGTTCGAGTCCATCGAGCGGGACCAGGTACGCCGTGGCGTGCTGAGCGTCGAGTAATGGCCGGCAGTGCCGTCATCGTCCTGGGCGATCGACGGCACTGTCTCGCTGCCTGACGCGCATCTTGCCCAACACCACGTAAATTACCGACCCCGTCATGAGCCCCACCAGCATCAATGAAGGGAGCACGTTGAACACGGCCGTGCGGATTTCCTGGGCGATGTAACCCTCGGGATAGCCACCCACCACCCGGTAAGGGTAATGAGTGGATGCCAGTTCATGGGTAAATTCGGCGACAGAAGGCCTTTCACCGTGCAGGCTATCGCCATCCTTCCATACGGCGTGCTTGTCAAACTCGAGCACGAGTGTGAGTCCGTCTTTGAAAGCGTCAAGTTCAGAGCGTAATTGTATCGGAAAGCTTGTTGCAATCACGCCTGTTCTCTCACCTTGCAAGTGCATGTTCATCAACAGATAGCCCTGCGCATCCAGCATTTGGTGATCGAATGTCAAGAACTCTCCCGTCGAGGCGATTTCAGTCAGCACTTCAAGCGAGTCCGATGCGGAGTTGCAATAGGCCTTGCCGTCCTCGATAACTGCGAGCGACCTGAGCATTGAACGGCTGGTCACTTGGTCGACCAGGGCGCGTTTGATCCTACTGCAAGGCTGACCTGCTAGTGGCAGCGTACTCATGGCGACTTCATGCACACGGTCCAGGGCTTGATCGACGCTGAAAACCGCCTCGCGCACCGACACTTCAGCGTTCTCTTCTAGCTTGGCCTCCTGCTGATAGTTAATGACCAGCAGTCCCGAAAAGACAGGTACCAGACCTACTGCCATCAGCAGTACCAACTCAAGCAGGCTACGTCCCGCATGCACGAACTTGTCCATTGATAACCGTTCCTCAAGCCTCGCGCTGCCCAGGATGGGCGGCTGGTTTGATCCTAGGTCGTTGTCAAAAGCGGCACTGTAGGGGGAGAGCCGTGAAAGTGTGGGATTTGGTTAGGCTTGGTGTAGCTGTCATCCGTTTATCTAAACGGTATCGCAGCCGATCGACGCGCTCGCATCGGCGCATCCGGGGCAGGGAGGTCATTGTGTGGCGTTGGCCTATGCTAACGTGACACGTCGCACGAGCCCTGTGCGTAGGCCCACATCCAGACCACAGCCTTTGCTTTATGACGGAGAATCACATTGGTCGGCAAAAAAGGAACTAGAGCCCCAACCGCATCGGTCGCAAGGGAGCTGTCCAAACGCGCACTCTCGGGCGATTTGAAGGAACAGGTGATGCGCTTCGATTGGTCGCAAACGGCGCTAGGGGCCTTGCCACACTGGCCTGCCTGCCTGCGCATCGCCGTCGATACAATGTGTCACTCACCTTTTCCGTGTGCAGTGGTGTGGGGCAATCAGCTGACAGTCATCCCCAACGACGCCTATGTGGCGCTCAAGGGGGCGGCAGGCACATTGGGCGCGCGTTTCGATACGCTGTGGCACGACCAATGGGAGAGTCTGGGCCCGTATGTGTTCGACGCGCTAGCGGGCCGTTCCAGTTTTATCGAAGAAGCGCCAGTACGCGTCGGTCATTGCGATCACGCTGAAGGACCTTGGTGCGCCTTGGGTTATACCCCACTGAACGATGAGCTGGGGGAGGTTGCAGGGTTTGTCCATACAGTTATCGAAACCAGTGCGAACAAAGGAGGGCGTGAGCATTGGCGAAGCCTGGCCAAGTCTTTGGAGAGGCAGATTGCCTCTCATGTCAGTGAGCTGGAAAGGCTCTGGCAGCTCTCAAGCGACGCCATGATGACGGTCACCCCCGACCTCAAGCTGCACAATGTCAATCCCACCTGGCTAAGCCTTCTAGGATGGGAGCTGGAGCAGGTGCAGCACTTGCCCATTCTGTCCCTGGTCCATCCTGCAGACCTTGCGCAGGTCCAGCTAGCGATTGAATCGCTGCTGCATCGCAACGATACCCACCCGATCGAGACACGCTTGCGGCACCGTGAGGGTCACTACCACTGGTTCAGCTGGAGTGCGCGAGTGGGTGCGAGATTGGTGACCATCGTTGGGCGAGACATCACCGGCGCACGTGAAGACGCCATGCGTCAGTCCCGCATGTTGATGCGTAACACCGAGCGCATGGAGGCGGTGGGGCAGTTGGCCGGCGGCATGGGCAACGAGATGAACAACCTGCTAGCAGGCATTGGGGGGGGGCTGGAGTTACTGCAACTGCGGCTCCAGGAAGGGCGCCTGGAACGTGTAGAGGAGTACGTGAAGCTTTCTCGTGATTCGGTGCTACGCGCCATGGAGCTGACTCAACGCCTACTCGCTTTCTCTCGTGATCGGCCGTCGGCCCCGAGACCGCTTCATCTCAATCGCCAACTACGCCTAAGCGAGCCACTGCTGCTGAGCGCTCTGGGCCCCGAGATGCACATTGACTGGCAACTGGACGTCGCATCCTGGGTCGTGTCCTTGGACGTTGCGGCGTTGGAAAACGCACTGCTGTGCCTGTGCGCCAATGCGCGCGAGGCATGCCTTGGCAAGGGCACCGTGACAGTTCGGAGCGTCAACGAACGGCTGAGCGTGCCTTTTCCGGATGAAACAGGACTGCCTGCGGGCGACTATGTGGCCGTGCATGTCGCCGATGAAGGTCATGGCATGCCGGCCAGCGACGTGGCCAGGGCTTTCGAACCCTTCTTCACCAGCAAGCCTCCAGGTCGGGGTGCTGGGCTGGGGCTGTCGATGGTCTATGGTTTCGTACGTCAATCGGGTGGCTATGCGTGGATCGAGTCTGCAGTGGGCGAGGGGACCAAGGTGAGCATGCTGTTCCCCCGCTGCTTTGAGGCCGTTCACGAAGCGCCCGTCGGCCGCAAAAGCCCGGGTCGGGTGGGGAGCGGCGAGCGTGTATTGCTGGTAGACGATGAATTGAACCTGCGTACGGTGATGCGCGAATATTTGCTTGAATCTGGCTTCGATGTCACCGATGCCGCAGATGCCAATAGCGCTCTGCAGCGCTTTCGCCAGGATGAGCCGTTCGATCTGGTGGTTACCGACATCGGGTTACCCGGCAGCTTCAGTGGCAGGCAAGTGGCCAGGGCCATGCGCATGCTCAAGCCCGAACAAAAAATTCTGTTCATCACAGGCTATGCCCTGCAAGAGATCGAGTCAGACTCCATTCAACAGCCCGGAACGGCACTTCTGCGCAAGCCGTTCCAGCTGGCGCAGCTGGTGGAGCAGGTACTGGAGATGATCGACAACTGATACGGGGCTGCCGTATGCCTAAAGGTCTTTCTGCAGATAAGGATCATCCGGGTTCTGGCGCTCGAGTTCGGCGAGCAGCACCTGCACATTCTGCAACTGCCCGGACTCTTTCCAGTACTCGATCAGCAGGACTCTGGCTTGCCGATTGGCGGGCGTCCTGCTCAGAATGGCTTCCAACTGCCTTTGGGCCGCATCCAGTTGCTCAAGATCATGCAGGGTCTTGGCAAGGCTCAGACGATACTCGGCATTGTCCGGCTCTAGTTCCACCGCCCGTGACAGCGCCAGCAGTGCGTACTCCTGCTGGTCGTGACGAATCAGCCAACGGCCGAGCTCATGCTGCAAGAACGCCGAATCGGGGTTTGCTGCCAGCGCATCGGCCAGCACCTGACGTGAAGCATCCTGCGCCCCTTGGCGCTCAAGCAAGGTCACCTTCAACGCCACGGCATCGAGGTTACTGTCATCGCCTGCCAATGCCCGCTCGATGGCAGCGCCCGCCTTGGCATACTCGTCCTCGTGCAGGTACAGGCGGGCAAGCTGGACCTGAGCATCTACGTCCTGGGGCTGGGCGAGCAGAACCTCTTCCTGCGCTTGAATGGCGTTGTGCATGGCGCGGATGTAAAGGCCCATGCTGTCCGGGGCCACGCCCAGCAGCGCCGTTACAGCGGCAAAACGAACGCTCTGATCGCTGTCTTCGAGCAGGGGGCCAAGTATCACACTCCGCTGAGGCCCAGGCAGCAGACGGCTGATCGCGGACACGGCGGCGCGGCGTACGATGGCATCGGCATGGTTCAGGTCTGCCTGGGCCAGCTTGAAGGCTTGCGCAGACGGGTAGTTGGGGAGCTCGGCATACAGGGCCGCTCGGCGGATGGCCGGTAGGTCACGGCGCTGCAGCTGTTGGTACAAGACCCGTGCAGCGCCGGGCTGACCGTCATGTGCCTGGCGCAGTGCCTTCACGTAACTGTGCGGGGGCAGGGCTGGCTGTTCAGGCTCCACGTCGCGCCACAGATAGCCGAACAGCGCTGACAGCATCATCAACGCCAGCAGTGCAATCAGGTAGCGGGTACGTCTTGGCATCGGACGGTCCGTGTGTCAGGAGTGGCAAAGCTTGGGCCAGCCTACGGGCAAATGCAACCGGGGCTGGGCACGCGTGTGGCGGGCTGGGCGTGAAACCCCAAGCCTGAGCAAAAAAAGCCCCGCAGAACTGAATCGGCGGGGCAAACGGTCGGTCATGGACCCACCAAAGGAGCCTGTGGTGCTGCTGCTCAGTGCGAACTGGCCACCGTGTCGGGTTGCCAGCCGCCACCGAGTGCCTTGTAGATCGAAACGATCCCTCGATAGAGGTCGACCTCGCCAAGCGCCTGCGCATCTTCCGCACTCAGGCGCTCGCGCTCGGCATCGAGCAGCACCAGATAATCGACTGACCCCTCGCGGTAGCGGATCGACGCCAGGTCGGCCGCCTTGCGGCTGGCTTCGCTCTGACGCATCAGCGACAGCAGGCGCTGCTGGATCTTGTCGTAGTCGCTGAACGCGTTGGCCGACTCTTCCAGCGCCAACAGTACCTGCTGCTCATAATTGGCCAGCGCGCCTTGCGCGTCGGCCTTGGCGCCGCGCAGCCGTGCCCTCACGCTACCCAGGTCAAACGCCGCCCAGGTAATGCTGGGGCCCAACCCCCAGGCGCCCGCTGCCGAGGAGCCGAGCTGAGAGCCGCGCGCTGCGGTGAAGCCCAGGAAACCGCTCAGGCTCACCCGGGGAAACAGATCTGCCGTCGCCACCCCGACGTTGGCGGTGGCTGCGGCAAGCTGGCGCTCGGCGCTGCGGATGTCCGGACGGCGGCGCAGCAGTTCACCCGGATCGCCCACAGGCAGGGCCTTGGCGATGGCGGGCAGGGCCTTGGGCGAAAGGTCCACACCGATTGCGTCAGGCCGACGGCCCAGTAAGGTGGCGATGCGATGCCGCGACCTGGCCTGTTGAGCCTGCAACTGCGGCACACTGGCTTCAACCCCTGCCAGGCGCGCGTCGGCCCGCACCACGTCCAGTTCATTACCCACCCCGGTATCGCGCAACGTTTCAGTGATGGTACGTGACTGTTGCTGCGTCTTGAGGTTAGCCAAGGCAATGTGTTCACGCAGTTGCGCGCCGCGCAGCTGGCCATAAGCGTCGACCAGCTCGGCGATGAGACTGACCTGAAGTTGCTGAAGGTCGGCCGCCGCTGCTGCTTCCTGAGCCTGGCTGGCTTCGATCTGTCGGGAAATTCGCCCGAACAAGTCGACTTCCCACGCCATGTCCAGGCCCAGGTCATAGCGCTCGGCATTGACCCGGTGGTCGGTCTGGCCAGGCACCTGGCCTTTGCCCACTTCACTGCTGGCACGGCTTGTCACGACCGGGAACTGATCGTTTTCGGCATCGTCCCGAATTGCCCTAGCGGACTTAAGCCGTGCGAAAGCGACCTGTAGATCTCGGTTGCCCTCTAACGAGGCCTGCACCAGTTGGTTCAGGGTGGGGTCGTCGAACTGTTTCCACCACAGGCTCTCGAAACGAGTGCGGTCATAGGCCTTGGCTTGGGCGTCGACCTCCAGCTGGGCTGGAGCAGTGGCCGGAGCCTGGTAATCAGGTCCCACCGCGCAAGCCGCCAGGGCCAGGCTGAGCAGGCTCGGTGTCAGGTGTTTGAACAGATTCATGCAGGGTTCTCCAGCGGATGGACGCGCTCGGCCTTGCGGGCCTGACGTCGCTCGACAAAACGGCGGATCAGGAAGAAGAACACCGGCGTCAGGAACAGGCCGAACACCGTGACGCCGATCATCCCGGAGAACACCGCCACGCCCATGGCATGACGCATCTCCGAGCCCGCACCCGAGCTGAACACCAGCGGTACGACACCCATGATGAACGCGATGGACGTCATCAGGATCGGGCGCAAGCGCAGACGGCAGGCTTCGAGCACCGCAGCCAGGGGATCGAGGCCTTTGGCTTGCTCGTCCTTGGCGAACTCGACGATCAGGATGGCGTTCTTGCAGGCAAGCCCCACCAGGACGATGAGCCCGATCTGGGTGAATATGTTGTTGTCGCCTCCCGAGACAATGACCCCGGTGATGGCCGAGAGCAGCGTCATCGGCACGATCAGGATCACGGCCAAGGGCAGGCTCCAGCTCTCGTACTGGGCGGCCAGTACCAGGAACGCCAACAGCACGCACAACGGGAACACGAACAGCGCAGTGTTGCCCGAGAGGATCTGCTGGTAGGTCAGGTCCGTCCACTCGAAGGTCATGCCGTTGGGCAGTTCCTGCTTCAGAAGTTTCTCGATGGCTGCTTCGGCCTGGCCTGAACTGTATCCGGGCGCCGCTGCGCCATTGATTTCCGCGGTGATGAAGCCGTTATAGTGCATCACGCGGTCGGGCCCGGAGGTGTCGGTAACCTTGAGGAACGTGGCCAGTGGGATCATCTCGCCCCGGTTGTTGCGCACCTTCAGTTGGCCGATCTGCTCGGCGTCGAGTCGGAACTGCTGCTCGGCCTGCACGTTGACCTGGTAGGTACGTCCGAACCGGTTGAAGTCGTTGGTGTACAGCGACCCCAGGTACACCTGCAGGGTGTCGAAGATATCGTTGATGGCCACGCCGTGGGTCTTGGCTTTCTCGCGATCAATGGCCGCGTCGACCTGCGGCACATTGACCTGGTAGCTGGTGAACAGGCCCGCGAGCTCTGGCACCTCATGGCTCTTGGCAATGATGTTCTGGGTTTCCTTGTACAGCGCTTCGTAACCCAGGTTGCCACGGTCCTCAATCTGCAGGCGGAAGCCACCGATGGTACCCAGACCTTGCACGGGCGGCGGCGGGAAGATCGCGATGTAGGCGTCCTGAATGTCCGCGAACTGGGCGTTCAACGCCGCGGCGATGGCAGCTGCCGACTGGCTGGGGTCCTTGCGTTCGTCGAAGGGCTTGAGGGGAGTGAACACGATGCCGCTGTTGGGGCTGTTGGTGAAGCCGTTGATCGAAAGGCCCGGGAACGCGACAGAGTCCGCCACGCCCGGTTGCTTGAGGGCAATCTCGCTCATGCGCTTGATTACCGCTTCGGTGCGGTCAAGGCTGGCGGCATCTGGCAGCTGGGCGAAAGCCACCAGGTATTGCTTGTCCTGGGCAGGTACGAAACCCGTTGGCGTGGAGGAGAACCCCAGGTAGGTCAGGCCCATCAAACCGGCATAGACGAACAAGGCGATACCACTGGAGCGGATCACTCGGCGAACACCGCCTACGTAGCGATGGCTGGCGCGGTCGAAGAAGCGGTTGAACGGGGCAAAAAGCCAGCGGCCCAGCAACTTGTCCAGCAGCCGCGAGAACGTGTCCCGGGGTGCATGGTGGTCTTTGAGCAACACCGCTGCCAAGGCAGGGGACAGTGTCAGCGAGTTGAACGCCGAAATCACCGTAGAGATCGCAATGGTCAGGGCAAACTGCTTGTAGAACTGCCCGGTCAGCCCCGAGATGAACGCTGCAGGGACGAACACCGCGCACAACACCAAGGCGGTGGCGATAATCGGGCCTGTCACCTCGCTCATGGCTTTTTGCGTGGCCTCGAGCGGTTTGAGGCCCAGCCCGATGTTGCGCTCGACGTTTTCCACCACCACGATGGCGTCATCGACCACGATGCCGATTGCCAACACTAATCCGAACAAGGAAAGGGCGTTGAGCGAGAAGCCGAACAGGTGCATCACGGCAAAGGTGCCGATCAGCGATACCGGCACGGCCAGCAACGGAATGATCGATGCGCGCCAGGTCTGCAGGAACAGGATGACCACCAGCACGACTAACACCAGTGCTTCGAACAGCGTGTGCACCACCGCCTCGATCGAGCCGCGCACGAACACGGTGGGGTCGTAGACGATGCTGTAGTCCATGCCTTCGGGGAAGTCTTTCTTCAATTCCGCCATCTTCGCGCGCACTTCATCGGAGATCTCGATGGCGTTCGAGCCTGGGCGCTGGAAGATCGGGATGGCCACGGCGGGCTGGTTGTTTAGCAGCGAGCGCAGGGCGTACTGGCTGGAGCCCAGTTCGACGCGAGCGATATCCTTCAGGCGCGTGATTTCACCGTCCGCGCCGGCCCGGATGATGATGTTCTCGAATTCTTCCTCATTGACCAGGCGACCCTGGGTGTTGATCGAGAGCTGGAAGCTGGTGGAGCCTGGTGCGGGCGGAGCGCCCAGCTGTCCCGCAGCCACCTGGCGGTTCTGCTCGCGAATCGCGGTAACCACATCGGTGGCCGTCAGGTTGCGCGAGGCGGTCTTGTTAGGGTCCAGCCACACGCGCAAGGAATAGTCGCCCATGCCAAACAGTTGCACATCACCCACACCGCCCAGCCGCGCCAGCTCGTCCTTGATGTTCAAGATGGCGTAGTTGGACAGGTAGAGCATGTCATAGCGGTTGTCCGGTGAGGTCAGGTGCACGACCATGGTCAGGTCGGGCGAGGCCTTGTCCACCGTGATACCGATACGGGTCACTTCCTCGGGCAGCTTGGGCTGCGTGCGGGTCACACGGTTCTGCACCTGTACCTGGGCATTGTCCAGATCGGTCCCCAGGGCGAAGGTGATGGTCAGGGTCAGCTTGCCATCGGCGGTGGACTGCGAAGACATGTAGAGCATGTTCTCGACCCCGGTGATGGCTTGCTCCAGGGGCGCGGCGACGGTTTCGCCGATGACCTTGGGGTTGGCACCCGGGAAGTTGGCGCGCACGACGACCGTGGGCGGTACGACTTCGGGGTATTCGCTAATGGGCAACTGGAACAGCGATATGGAGCCGGCGATCAGCAGCACCAGTGACAGCACCGCCGCGAAGATGGGCCGGGTGATGAAGAATTTGGAGAAGTTCATCGGTGGGGTTCCTCAACCGCGCGGCGCAGGGGCGCTGGCGCCCTGGTTGGTGGTGCCGGCCACTTTGGCCGTGCCGGTGCTCGCTTCCAGCGCCTGACGTTGCTGGGCGAGTGCGGCCAGTGTCTGCTCACTGGCCATGGGCGCTTCTTCAGGAGTGACCTGAGAGCCCGGGCGCACGCGCTGCAGGCCCCTGACGACGATGCGATCGTCCTTGGCTAGCCCGCTGCGCACGATGCGCAAGCCCTCGAGCTTTGGCCCCAGCTCGACAGCGCGGTAGGCCGCCTTGTTGTCCTTGTCCATGACCAGCACGAACTTCTTGCCCAGATCGGTGCCCACCGCTTCATCGTTGATCAGCACAGCATCGTACTGTGCGCTGCCGACCAGTTTCAGGCGTGCATACAGGCCAGGGGTGAATTCACCGCGCTTGTTGTCGAACACGGCCCGGCCACGAATGGTGCCGGTGCGTGGGTTGACCTGGTTGTCGACGAAGTTCATCTGCCCTAGATGCGGGTTGCCAGTCTCGTTGGTCAGGCCCAGGTAGACCGGTGTGCTTTGCCCGCGCTGGCCTTGGCGGGCCAGCTGCGTGTACTTGAGGTAAACGCGTTCGTCAGCATCGAAATAGGCGTACACCTTGTCGGTGGAGACCACGCTGGTCAGAGGCGTGACGTCGGCAGTGACGATGTTGCCGGCGGTGAACTGCGCGCGGCTCACGCGGCCGTTGATAGGGGAGGTGACCCGGGTGAAGCTCAGGTTCAGACGTGCCAGGTCAAGTTGCGCCTGGATGGCATCTACGCCGGCGCGTGCTTCGGCCGCAGCGCTGTTGCGTGATTCTGCCAGTTCGGCGGAGATGGCATTGCTGTCTCGTAGCCGCTCGCCCCGGCGGGCTTCGTTGGCGCTTCGGATGGCACTGGCCTTGGCTTGTTGCAGCTGGGCCTCAAGGCGGCGGACCTCGGCCTGGAACGGCCGTGGGTCGATCTGGAACAGCAGGTCACCTTTGCGCACCTGGGCGCCTTCGGTGAACGCCACCTGGTCGATCTGACCCGAGACACGGGGGCGCACCTCGACGGTTTCCGGCGCTTCCAGGCGCCCGGTGAACTCGTCCCATTCGTTGATCGGCTGCTCGATCACCTTGGCCACGGTGACCTTTGGAGCCGCCGGGGCCTGCGCGGCATCGGGGGTTTTGCTGCAAGCGCCGAGCGCTACCACTGCAAGGGCTGCAAGTGGGACGCCGAAAGGTTTGAGTGACTGCTCCATGGAGAACTCCGCCAATATATTAGGAATGGGCGGAGTGTGAGTGTGTTGCGCGCGGGGAACGAATCGAATGGGCTGAAGGTTAATATCATGGCGAATGATATGAACCCGTCGCTTATCGCCTTCTGGCGATACGGCAGCTGCGATGGGGCGCTACAGGCGCCCCCAACAGCTCAGGGCTGGCTTGCACCCTTGCCGGTTGTGCCTTCCGAGCCAGTGCCGTCCATGCCTGGTAAATCCTGGTTGTCGTTCATCTGGGCTGGCGGGCTGTCTGGATCGTTGCCCTGTAGCCTTGGATCCGTATCACGGGGCATAGGCTTTTCAATCGGGTTGAGCGTGCTGTCTGCGCCTGGCTTGGGTGCCTGGTTGTGTGGGTCATCCGGGTAAGTAGGCCCGGTCCCGGCAGCGAGGGCCAGGGGTGAGGCGAGCAGGGCAAGCAGCAGGATGCTGGGGCGATTCATGGCAATCTCCTTAGCGACGGGCAGGGCAGGTTCGTAACCTTATGGCCTTGCCCGGCAGTTCAAAGTGCCAGCACCCCGATCAACGGTCACACCACCAACGACAGCGCCATGATGAACACGATGCCGACCACTGACAGCAGGGTCTCCATCATGCTCCAGGTTTTGAAGGTCTCGGCCACGGTCATGTTGAAGTACTGCTTGACCAGCCAGAACCCGGCATCGTTGACATGGGACAGAATCAGCGACCCGGCACCGGTCGCCAGCACCAGCAGTTCACGGTTCACCCCAGGCACCAGGTCGATCACAGGTGCCACGATCCCTGCGCCGGTAATGGTCGCCACGGTGGCAGACCCCGTGGCGATTCGAATGACCGCAGCGACCAACCAGGCTAGCAGAATCGGCGAGATCTCGGCTTGCACAGCCATTTGCCCGATCACGTTGCCAACGCCAGTATCGACCAGCATTTGCTTGAAGCCGCCGCCGGCGCCAACAATCAGGACAATCGCAGCCGTGGGCGCGAGGCTGTGATCGAGCATCTTCATGATCTGTTGGCGATTGAAACCGCGCGCCGAGCCAAAGGTGTAGAACGCCAGCAGCAAGGCGGCGAGCAATGCAGTGATAGGGTGCCCGATCAGGTCCATCCATTGGCGCACGATGTGCTCGGCAGGCAGCACCACGTCGGCGAAGGTCTTGAGCAGCATCAGTACCACCGGCAGCAACACGGTAATCAAGGTGACGCTGAAGCTCGGCAGGTTGGCCTGGTCCGATTCCTTGGCGATCTGGTCCATCAGCTCCTGGGAAGGGTGCCCGGGGATATAGCGCGAGATGAAGTTGCCGAACAGGGGGCCGGCGATAATGGCTGTGGGCAGGGCCACGATCAGGCCATAGAAGATGGTCTTGCCGATGTCGGCGTGGAAGATGCCGATGGCCAGCAACGGCCCTGGGTGCGGCGGTACCAGGCCGTGCACGACCGATAGGCCTGCCAGCAAGGGGATACCGATCTTGATCAGCGAGACCCCGGAGCGCCGCGCGACGATGAAGACCAGGGGGATGAGCAGGACGAAACCGATCTCGAAGAACAGCGGAATACCCACCAGAAAGGCAGCGAACATCATCGCCCAATGCACGTTCTTCTTGCCAAAGGCCCTGATCAGGGTTTGAGCGATCTGGTCAGCCCCGCCGGAATCGGCCATCAGCTTGCCCAGCATCGTCCCCAGTGCGAGCACGATGCCGACGAACCCCAGCACGCCTCCGAAGCCGTCCTGGAACGACTTCATGACCTTGGCTACCGGCATGCCAGAGGTCAGGCCAAGGAAACCGGCAGCCAGGGTGAGGGCGACGAAGGGGTGCACCTTGAAATGGGTGATAAGCAGAATCAGCCCGACGATGGTAACCAACGCGTCGAGGAGCAGGAAGGTATCAGTAGCCAGTCCGAACATGGTGTGTAGGCCTCGGTCTTATCGTTGTTTTTGGCGGAGCTTGGTGGGTAAGTCGTTGGTAAGACAGCGCTGTCTTGGCGATGCGAAGTGCGAGCAGGCTCAGGCAGTCTGCGCAACACTGTGCTCGGCGCAGCGCTTGAGCCAGCCGTCTACCGCCTCGGCGAGCGCAACGATCGGCTGGGTGGCATCCAGTGTCAGGGTAAGCGGTTCATCGTAGGGTGGCTCAAGGGCGGCGAACTGGCTCTGGATGAGGCTAGCCGGCATGAAATGCCCTGGTCGCGCCAGAACCCGTTGCTTAGCCTGGTCAGGGGTGAGCTCAAGAAAGACGAACATCAGCCCAGGCATCGCGCAACGCAGCGTGTCGCGGTAGCTGCGCTTGAGTGCGGAACAGGTGAGAATCGGTCGAGTGCCGGCCTGACTTATCGCTTGCATTTCCTCGCCCAGACGGACCAGCCAACCAGCACGGTCATTGTCATCCAGGGGGATACCGGCGCTCATCTTGTCGATATTGGCCTGCGGGTGAAAAGCGTCACCTTCGATCAGGTGCCCGCCGCTGTAGGCGGCGATGGCCGATGCGATGCAGCTCTTGCCGCAGCCGGCCACACCCATGACCACGATGGCGGGCAGTGGGGAATTCATCTGTACCTCCTGCAGGGTGGGACAGCGCTGTCTTAAGCTCGGGCAGCGCAGTCTCCCCAGTGTTATTGATCTTGTGCTTACGCAGTATGGACGCCGTGCGGCAATCACCTGAGGGCAACGTGCAAACAGCCGTTGCCTACGTCCTGAGACAGCGCTACCTTAGAGGCCGTTCCCAGTCCTTGCAAGTAGTAAAATTACAACATTATGGCCCGCATTGGTTCGCGCACTACTGGTCGTCCCACCCTGGCTGAAGTCGCCAGAATGTCCGGGGTTTCCCCCATAACTGCATCCCGGGCCTTGCGCGGCGTCACGACCGTGGCCCCTGAACTCGCTGCCAAGGTCATGGCTGCGGCCACGACCCTTGGCTACGTGGCCAATCCAGCCGCCCGGGCTTTGGCTTCTGCCCGCAGCCACTCGGTCGTGGTGCTCATACCGTCACTGTCCAACCAGTTGTTCATCGACACCCTCGAAGCCATCCATGATGTGATGCGCCCACGAGCGCTGGAGGTGCTGATCGGCAACTACCACTACGATACCGCCGAGGAAGAAAACCTCATCCGCAACTATCTGGCCTATCAGCCCTGTGGGATGCTGCTGACGGGTTTCGATCGCACTGACGCTTCACGTCAGATGCTCACGGCCAGTGGCGTCCCCTGCGTTCACATGATGGAACTGGATGGGGATGCCGACGCGTTGGCGGTAGGCTTTTCCCAGCACCAAGCGGGCCGGGCCGCGGCTCAACACCTGATCGAACGTGGTTGCACACGGCCTGGATTCATTGCGGCCCAGCTCGATCCCCGGGTCATGCAGCGGGCCGAGGGCTTTCGTCAGGCGTTGGCCGAAGCTGGGTTGCACGCGGCCGAGCGAGAGGTCCTGACCCCAGCACCGTCGTCCATCGCACTCGGCGGTGAGCTGTTCAGCCGCCTGATCAGGCAGGCGCCGGCAGTGGATGGTATCTTCTTTTGCAATGATGACCTCGCCCAGGGCGCTGTGCTTCAAGCGCTGCGCCAGGGCATCAATGTCCCGCAGCAGGTTGCCATGGTTGGCTTCAACGATCTGCCGGCTTCGGCGCACATGGTGCCCAGGCTTACTTCCATTCGCACGCCAAGGGCTGCGGTGGGGCGGGTCGCCGCCCAGGCATTGTTGACGCTGCTCGATGGCAAAGCCGTCACGCCAGCCCGGCAGGACCTGGGGTTTGAGTTGATGGTGCGAGAAAGCTCCTGAGATTCAACACCCAAGTGATGCGACCGCTTCAGTTCCGCTCTGGTGGTTTGGGCATGGTCTCCAAGGTGGCAATCAGGTCTTGCAGCAGCACTTGCAGGGTGCCCTGGAGTACGCGACGCAAGTCGTCTACAGGACCACCTGCTGCAAGCGCCTGCTCGAGCGCTTCGCAGTCGGCAACCAGGTGACGTACCTTGAGCATTTTGGCCCCACCCTTGCTACGGTGAGCCAACGCCTTGAGTGCGCCATCCGAGGCTCGCCCGTCAAGCGTACGCAGCGTTGCAAGGTCTTCGGCCACGCTTTGCGACAACTGCTCGATCAGATGCCGGATCAAATCGTCGTCGTCGCGGGTCAAGTGACGTAATTCGGCCAGGTTCAAGCCAACGGGCCGGGCAGGTGCAGGGGCTGCTTGCGGCTTGCCAGCCAACTGGGGCAGGTGTGCTTTGAGGCCGTGCAGGCCGATAGGCTTGAACAGGCAGTCATTCATTCCGCTGGCCAGGCATCGCTCCCGCTCCTCGGCCTGGGCATTGGCGGTCACCCCTAGAATCGTTACGGGCGACAATCCTTGCCGGCGTTCTTGAGCACGGATACGGCGAGCCAGTTCGTGACCGTCCATCACAGGCATGCTGCAGTCGGTGATCACCACGTCAAAGTGCGCTTCACGCCACAGTTGCAGCGCGATTTCGCCGTTCTGCGCCTGGGTCACCTGATGCCCCAGTGCGCGCAACTGGCGGTCAAGCAACAGCAGGTTAGCCGGATAGTCGTCCACGACCAGAACGTTCATCGTGCAAACTTCAAGGTCCGTGGCTGAGTCCTGCTTGTCGGCACTGAGCTCAGGGGCGCACTGGGGCAGGGCCATCACGATCTGTACCTTGGTGCCCACGCCTTCGACACTTTGCAGCGTCAGCGTACCGCCCATGAGCTCGGCAAGAGCCCGGCTAATGACAAGACCCAGCCCGGTACCCTGGCGCGCACGGGGCCCGTCGACCTGAACGAATGCATTGAACAGACGCGCCTGGTCCGCAGGACTTATGCCAATACCCGAGTCGCGGACACAAAGCTCGACGCACTGGCGTTCTCCTTGCAACGACGTGTGCATCGAGGTGTGGACTTCACCACGGTCGGTGAACTTGATCGCATTGCTGATCAGGTTCGACAGCACCTGCTTCAGGCGCGCAGCATCTACCTGAACCCACACAGGTTCGGTGGGTAGGTCACAGGCAAGCTCAAGGCCCTTGGCCCTCGCATTGCCCTCGAAGACGCGAACGGTAGCGCGCACCAGGTCCACCAGGTCGGTGGGGGTCGGCTGCAAACTGATGTGGCCTGATTCGATCCTGGAAATATCAAGAATATCGCCTATCAGCGCTAGCAGACCCAGTGCTGACTCATGCGCGGTCTCGAGCATGTGGGTATCGCATCGACCGTCGCGACTGTCCTCGAGCGCCAATTCCAACAAGCCGATCACGGCATTCATGGGGGTGCGTATCTCGTGGCTCATGGTGGTCAGGAACGTACTCTTCATGAGGCTGGCCTGCTCGGCTTCATCCTTGGCATGGCGAAGCTGCTCCAGCAAGCCACGACTCAGCGCCAGTTGTGTCTGCAGGGCGCGCTCGGCTTCGACTCGCTTCTGGATCAGTTTGCGCAGGTAGCTGTTCCAGAAGACGACACCTGCGATCAGCAACGCCGCAAGGACCAACACCTGTAGTGCCAGTTCTCGGTAGTTGCGCCATGGGCTGTCGCTGACCACGGTGCTGGTCCTCCAGCGATTGATCAATTGCTCGAGTTCTTCGGGCGCTATGCTCAGTAAGGCTTTGTCCAGGATCGATTGCAATTGTGGCTGATCGGCCGCGACGGCAAACGCCGCAACGGCCGGATCTTCGTCAAGAATGCTTGCGATCTGAAGTCGGTTCTTGAAGACGTGACTGATGTAGTAAGCCGCATTGATATGGCTGCTCAAAGCGGCATCGGCACTGCGATTGACCACAGCCTCCATCAGGTCCAGGGGGTTGTCGACTTCGACAAGCCGGGCCTGGGGGTAGCGCTGTTGCAGCATGGCGCGCTGCGGAGAGCTGCGAATCAACGCGATTCGTTGCGGTTCAAAGCGCTGGCTACCGGCCTGCAACGGGTAATCGGCGCGGGTAACGAGCACACGCGGGCTGATCAGGTAGGGCCGTGTAAAGCGCACGTGCTTGGACCGTTCGGCGCCGTAACCCAACGCGCCGATCATCATTGCGTCGCCTTGGCCCAGGCGGTCGATCATGGACTGGGCGGACTCGGCTTGCCTGATATGAAATTGCAGCCCGGTCCTCAGGGTAATTTGTTTGAGCAGGTCCAGGGTTATGCCACTGGGCCGCTGCTGGTCATCGTAGAACGTCAAGGGCGCCAAGGCCGGATTGATCAACACGTCTACGACCGGGTGAGCCGTGATCCAGGCTTGCTCCTCGTCGGTCAGTACACTCAGGTGGCGCTGTAACAAAAGACTGGTGTTGCTGTTGCTCCAGCGCTTGAGAATGGCCAGGCGCTCGCTTTCGCCAATCCGGCGCAGTGCTTTGTCGAGCAGTTGACGCAGTGCATCGTTATCGCGTGCCACTGCAAAGGCAAACGCCTCAGGAACAATCGGTGAGAAGTGATCGATCCGCAGTGCGCCTTTGAATGTCTTGCCAATCAGATAGTCCGTGCTGATAGCATCGCCCAGGTAGGCGTCGGCTTCGCCCATTGCCACGGCGGCCAGACCCGCCTGGGTAGAGCGATACAAAATCAGTTGCGCTGCCGGATAAAGGGCGCGGGCACGATTGGCCGGCAGATAATGGTCAACCATGGCCAGACGCAGCCCTGCAAGGTCGTGGGCAGGTGCAAGGCGCTGGCCTTCCCGGGTCACGATCACCGGCAGGTCATCGGCATACGCTGTAGTCAAGCTCAACCCGGCGTCTGCAGCCTCAAAGCTGTTGGAGCTGCCCAGCACGTCCACACGTCCTTCATGCAGCGCCTCTATGGCCTGATAGCGGCTATCGAAACGTTTGACTTCAACGGCTATACCCAACAAATCTGCAATGATGCCGACGTAATCTGCCGTCAGGCCTTCGTAGTCATTGGGACTGACATTGATATCGAATGGCGGATAGTCGGGCCGGGAAGTGCCCAACACCAAGCGCTTGCGGGCGTCCAGCCACTGGCGCTCGGCCGTTTGCAGCTTCAAAGGCTGCGTGGCACTTACTGAACGGGCCAGCAAACTGCGCGTCTCGCTGGCCAGCGACTGCGCGACGGCGCACGCCAGCACCATCAGCAGGACGGTGCTCGCCAGCACGCGTTTGATCGTCATGCGCCGCTCAGTAGACGTGGTTACGCTTGGCGAGATCGACCATCTCCACCAGTGACTCGGTCTTGAGTTTTTCCATGATCCGGCCGCGGTAGGTGCTGATGGTTTTGGCGCTGAGGTTCATGCAGCTGCCGATGTTCTTGTTGCTTTCTCCACGTGTCAGGCGCCTGAGGACTTCCATTTCGCGGTTGGAAAGGCTCGCCAAGCGCACCGGCTCGCTTTCCAGCGAATTGCTGTTGACCGACATCTGCGGGAACGTCGAATAGCCTTTTACCAGGGCCTTGAGCGCGAACAGCAAGGCTTCGTGATCTTCCTCCTTGGTCACGAATGCGCCGATGCCTGCGTCCAGACAGCGGCGTACATACAAGTCTGTTGCCTGGCCGGTGAGGACCATGATTTTGGGCACCTGATCGAGCGATTGCAGGCGCTTGATGACTTCCATGCCGTCCAGCCCAGGCAAACCGATGTCCAGAATCACCACGTCCGGTTTCAGCTCGCGTGCCATTTGCGCGACTTCACTGCCATTGCCCACTTCTGCGATCACATTGAAACGTTCATGTTCGAGCAGCATGCGCAAAGATAAGCGGACGATGGGGTGGTCCTCCACGATCAGCACGTTGGTCATTAGGAAAACTCCTGTTCAGATGTGGTCCAGCTCCTGAGGTACTCAGGAATACTTCTGTAAGCGGGTTGTCAGAAGCGCAGCACGATACGACCATTACCGAACTTTAGTAATGCCGAGTATATGAGGTGTTGAATTACCCTCAAGGGGCTGTTGAAAATTCCTACAAAAAGGAGGCCGATTCAGCGGCGTTTGGCCTATTGTTGGCCGCCGAACCGTAAGATCAGCTACACGCTGTGTGTACTTTACTTACGCGTGCTGACGATGCAGGGTGCTCAACCAAAGATTTGCCAATCCGCGCGGGTCGAGCTGCAAGCATCCCCTGGCAGTTGGGGCATCGACCTTGCAAACGTTCCTGCGCACACCCTCGGCAAAAGGTGCACTCGAAGGAGCAGATGAAGGCATCGAGGCTGTCACCGGGCAGGGCGGCGTCACAGCACTCGCAGTTGGGGCGCAATTCCAGCATAAGCGTGATTCCTGTCGGGACTGTCTGCACGCAGTGTGTTCCGGACCGGAACTGGCTGGCAAGCTAGACGCGGTAAAGGTGCGCATGCCCCGCACGGTAAAGGGCCGATTCGGCGAATGGCGTGTCGCCCAGTACTCGGCCCACCAGAATCAACGCGGTGCGGCGATAACCTTTGACAGTGGCGCGCTCGACGATGTCGTCCAGTGTGCCTCGCACCCAATTCTGGTCCGGCCAAGTGGCGCGGTAGACCACGGCAACGGGGCAGTCGCCACCGTAGTGCGGCAGTAGCTGTTCGACGATGCGTGCCAGGTGCTTGACCCCCAGGTGAATGGCTAGCGTCGTGCCATGGCGCGCAAGCGCCTCCAGCTGCTCGCCGGCTGGCATGGGCGAGCTGTCTGCGAAGCGGGTCAGGATCACGCTCTGGGCGACGTCGGGCAAGGTCAGTTCGCATCCCAGTAACGCGGCGCTGGCAGCCACGGCGGTGACGCCTGGCACAATCTGATAGTCGATGCCAAGACGCTGCAGATGGCGGATCTGTTCACCGATGGCGCCATAAAGGCTCGGATCACCGCTGTGCACACGCGCGACATCCTTGCCCTGCGCATGGGCGCACTCGATGGCATCGATGATCTGCTCGAGGTGCAGCTCTGCGCTGTTGATCAGGGTATCGGCGCAGTGGCCTTCCAGAACGGCAAGGGGGACCAGAGAGCCGGCATAGATGATGACAGGGCAGGTGCGAATCAGGCGCTGCCCCTTGACCGTGATCAGCTCGGGGTCGCCGGGGCCTGCGCCGATGAAGTAAACCGTCATGGTATTCCTGAATGATTGACAAAGGTGAGCGGGATCAGTGAGCGATGGCCAGGGTCGCAGGGCCCAGCGTTCGACGCGTGACCAGCAGTTGCGGGTCGCCATTGTACTGGTCAGCCATGGCCAGCGCTGCACTCTCTGCCACGCCCCAGCACCCGCTGTGCGCATAGGCGACGGCCGAGCGATGGCTCAGATGCGTTTCGAAGCGATTCAAGTGCGGTGCAGGGTAGAACACCAAGGGCAGCGCCAGGTGGCTGGCCAGTGCATGCAGCCCTGGCTCGTGCGCCTTGAGATCGATGCTGGCGATACCGTGAAGGTGCGCAGGGTCCAGGCCTCGCTGGGCGAGGCCTTGTTCGAGCAAGGTCAACAAGCTGTCCATCGGGCAACCCCTGCGGCAGCCAAACCCTACGTAGAACGGCTTCACTCTGGTCGGCTGAAGCGGCGATACAGCGCTGCGCTGATCAGGCCAAGGGCAAGCCAGAATGCTGCATTGGTGAGCCAGGACGCCAGCTGGAACTGAGTCTCCAGCGCCGCTGGAGCCAAACTCTGGTGCACTTCAGGCTGAGGCGCACCCATCACGTGCGGCAGCAGCAGGACAATGACACCCACCCCCTTCAAGGCCCAGTGGCGGGCAAATACCAGCAGTGCCAGGCCCACGGCCGTGGCACCCGCGGCGCCAGCCCACCAGACCTGGCGTTGCGCCAAGTCCGCCGCAGCGGTGCCCGGCAGCTCCGGCGGCAGCCCGAGCGTGGGCGCTAGGCAGAACACGGCGAAACCGGCCAGGCCCCAGGCAGCACCACTGGCCATGGTGCGCGGTTGGCGCAGGCTGTACAAGCCAGCCAGTATCAAAGCGAACCCCACCGCCACGACCAGGTTGCCGCCGGTGGTCGAGAGCGTGCGCTGCCAACCCTCTTCGGGTGACCAGGCCTCGTCACTGTGCTCATGGGCAGCCTCGGTATCTTGGGCATGGGCATGGGCATGTGCCGGGGCCGATGCCTCGTATGTCTCCGCTTCCAGGATCAGCGGGCTGACCCACAAACTTTGCAGCACGGTCAGCAGCACTGCCGCCAGCAGTCCGCTGAAGCCCGCCGTACGGGCAATGTGCGTGATCATGGGTGGCACTCAGTGGCAGGGGAAGGCGGCGCTGTGCCGGGTGTCATGCGCAGCGTTGTGAACGGCTTCGATGTGCGAGAAACCGGCAAAGTAGACCAGGCACAAGCCCAGCAGGCTGGCGCTTACAGCGACGACAATGCGTTGGCTGAGGGATACGGGGGCAACGATGCTGGTAACGTGCGGGCGGGTTGTGATGGGCATTGGCGCCTTCCTCTGCGTGTTGGGGACGGGCAGGCGCGGCAGCTGCAGGCGATACCCGCAGGAATGCGACAGCGCCCGCCCACCGCGGGGTGTTGATGGACGCCAGGCCGGTCTCCGGGCTTGCGAGGAGGAGTGTATCTCCTGGGCAGCGTCACCTTCCCATGCCGAATTTCCTGGCACAGTGGTAAAGACGCCTCACTCGCTTACCGTTGCGGGGGCAGCACCGGAATAGTCAAAGCCTGCCTGACAGGCCTGTGACGCACCGATTTCCCGTTTCACCCTCTTGGGGCACCTGACGCAATGCGATAGAAAAGCACGGGCGCTGCGCTGCGTCAAATGCACAGGCGAGGCGGCCAAGCGCTCGATCATTGCTGAGCGAAGGCGATTAGCCGCTCGCCATCGAGCCGATACCGTAGCCACTCGTTCTGCGGTTGCGCCCCTAGTGCGTCATAAAACCTAATGGCCGGCTCGTTCCAATCCAGCACACTCCATTCCAGACGGCCGCAGCCTTGGGCAACCGCCTGCTTGGCAATGTGCCTGAGCAACTGACGTCCGGCGCCATCGCCACGGTCGTTTGGGGTGATGTAGAGGTCTTCCAGGTAGATGCCATTGCGCCCAAGCCAGGTCGAGTAACTGTAGAAGTAAATGGCAAAACCAATCGCACGGCCCTCACGTTCGGCCATCAGGCAATGAACGGTGCTGCCTGCGTCGAACAGGCTGCGCTCGATGTCCTGGGGAGTGGCCAGCACTTCGTCGCGGGCGCGCTCGTACTCGGCCAATTCGGTAATGAAATCCAGAATCTGTTGGGCGTCAGTGCGTAGGGCAGGGCGAATTACAAGACTCATCGAGCGCTTATCCTTTATCGGCTGCGAGTGGTACAGCTATGTGTATCTGCAAAATTCTCTGCATCTGTACTGCAAGGGTGAAGCGTGCACTGGGCTAGTGTGAACCCTTTCCTGAACCCAGTGGAATACCCGTCATGCTCGCCTCGCTCGACCTGCTGATCGCCTTCGTCCTGTTCGCATTCGTTTCTTCCATCACTCCTGGGCCCAACAACACCATGCTATTGGCTTCGGGCGTGAATTTCGGTGTGCGCCGCTCGGTGCCACATGCGCTGGGCGTCAGCGTAGGGTTCATGGTCATGGTGCTTGCCGTCGGCCTGGGCCTGGGAGAGGTGTTCAAGGCCTGGCCTGCGCTCTACACCGTACTGCGCTATGCCGGAGCGGGCTATCTGCTTTACCTGGCTTGGAAAATCGCCACCTCAGGGCCGGTTGGCACTGCTTCTGCGGCAGAGCCCAAGCCTATTGGCTTCTGGGCTGCGGCTGCTTTCCAATGGGTCAACCCGAAGGCCTGGGTCATGGCCATCGGCGCAATAACCACCTATACCCCGGCGCAAGGCTACGTCGCTAACGTGGTGGTCATCTCCGCCTTGTTCGCTTTGGTGAACCTACCCAGCGTGGGGGTATGGGTCATGTTCGGCAGTGCGCTGCGCGGTCTGCTGCAGAACCCGCGCTGGCTGATGCTGTTCAATGTCCTGATGGCTGCACTGCTGGTCATTTCTCTCTACCCGCTGCTGTTTGTAGAATCGGCGTTTCACCCTTGATGCAGAAGGTAGCGCCCATCATGCAACTGACACCGTGGTCCCACGACTGTAGCGAAGGGTTCACCCTGCGCGGCTGGCGCAGCGAGCCTACAGGGCGACCTCTGCTGCACGTTCTGCACGGCAACGGGTTCTGCTCGCTGGCCTATCAACCGTTGCTGATGCACCTGGGGCTGCACTTCGATCTTTGGCTCAGCGACGTCCAGGGGCATGGGGACAGTGACCACGGCGGCCCATTCCGTGGCTGGAACCGCACGGCAGCGCTGGCCGCCGAAGCCTTCAGCGCACACGTGGCTGAGTATGGCAACGTACCCCGGCTTGCCATCGGTCATAGCTTCGGTGGAGTGCTCACCGGGTTGCTGCTGGCCAATGAGCCGCAGCTGTTCGAGCGCGCGGTGCTACTCGACCCGGTGATCTTCAGCCGGCGCATGCTGTTTTCGATGAAGCTGGCCGCCTGCTTCGGGTTGAATCGGCACCATGCGCTGGCGCGCAAAACGGCCGGCAGGCGCAGCACCTGGCCGGACCGCCCCTCAGCCATGACTTCCTTGCAAGGGCGGGGCATTTTCAAAGGCTGGACCGACGCGGCATTGCAGGCCTACGTGGCGCACGCGATCGCCGAAGGCGAAGGGGGTGTAATACTCAAGTGCCGTCCAAGCCGCGAAGTGGACATTTTCAGTAGCTATCCGTCCCACCTGTGGTCGAGCCTGGCGCGTATCAGCGTGCCGACGCGTGTGGTGTACGGCAGCCAGACCTACTCGTATGTACAGGCCTCGGCGATACGGCTGGCAGCGCTCAACCCTCATGTCAGTGCGCAGCAGGTCGCTGGCGGACACTGTTTCATGCAGGAAAATCCTGAGGCTGCGGCGCAGGAGGTGCTGGCTTTCCTCCGATCCAGCGTCCTACCCATAGAACACGCTGGGCCGTTCCAGGTAGCTAGCCCGTGAGTCGATGCAACGTTATCGTGGCACCCGCACGTTGAGGAGCGCACGATGAAGACAATTTTGAATACCCATTCCAACCCTGCCGGGCACTGGGTCGGCGATGGCTTTCCGGTCCGCAGCCTGTTCACCTATGACGACGACGTCAGTCGCACCAGCCCGTTTCTGCTTCTCGATTACGCCGGCCCCCACACCTTTGCCTCCACCTCGGCGCGCCGCGGGGTCGGATCTCACCCACACCGGGGTTTCGAGACGGTCACGATCGTGTACCAGGGCGAACTCGAGCACCGCGACTCCACTGGCGCTGGCGGGGTCATAGGACCGGGTGACGTTCAGTGGATGACCGCTGCAGACGGCATCGTTCATGAAGAGTTTCATTCACGTGGGTTCGCCCGCAGCGGCGGCGTGCTGGAGTCGGTGCAACTATGGGTGAACCTTCCGGCCCGGTTCAAGCGCGCGCCGGCCGGCTATCAGACTCTGGCCAGCGCCGATATCCCCACGGTGGACTTGGGTGCGGGCGTGGGCAGCCTGCGTGTGATCGCAGGAGAGTATCAAGGCGCGAGCGGCCCGGCTCGCACTTTCACACCGATGGACGTGTGGGACCTGAACCTTGAGGCCGGCGCCAAACTGGTGCTACCCGTGCCTGCAGGCCGCACGGCTGCAGTGGTGAGCCTACAAGGCGGTGTGCGGCTGAACCAGGTCTGTGAGGCTGGCCCGTGCTCAGTGACGATATTGGCCCGTGAAGGCGCCGACGTGCTGCTTGAAGCCCCGCAGCACGCTCGTGTGCTGGTGCTGAGCGGCGAGCCTATCGACGAGCCGGTGGTGGCATACGGCCCCTTCGTGATGAACACGCGGGATGAAATCATCGAGTCCATCGAAGGGTTCAAGTCAGGGAAGTTTGGCCGGATGCCCTGAACGCGCACCGTCCCAGGGCGCTAACCACCACCCGTCGCACCGATTCGATACGGCTCGAACTACCCAGCACTCGGCGTGTTCTTCAACTAAGGTGCAGATGGAACCCAGCACTTCGATACCGCATCGTTGCATGCGCCCCGACAGGTTCCTCTTCCTGTGATCCTGTGCCTGACACCCAGGCCTATTCACCCACAGCTAACCCAAAGAGGGCTCTGCCATGTCTCTGATAGGCGTATCGACACTGGAACTGCGACAGATGATCGAGCAGGCCTGCTTGCCAGATCGGTGTGAAATCAGCTGCGCCGACGGCGCACACCTGACCATCCGCCTTGGAAATGGTCAGGATCTGACACAAGCCGTCACGCTTTGTGATGTCCCGCTCAGCAGCCTCAACAGCAGCAGGGACCTGGTCAATCTGGTCGGCCAATTACACGCAATGCGCGACGGCGCTCCCGTGTACTGGAAGAAGTTGGCCTGACAGCGCGGCGCAACCGACGCTTCTAACCGGCCGTCACTGCAGTTCGAGCAGAAGGTTGAGCCCACCGTCGCCGCACTTACCCTGGTCTCTGACAACGCCATGGTAACTGTGTCCGTCCCAGATGAATGCGACACTGTGCGCTCGGTGCACCTTGTTAGGCAGGGGCGGGCAGATGTGCAGGCGCAGTGCAGGCCGCCCTTGAAGGTTGAGCGGTGCGAGCTGGCACTGGCACTCGACACTTTGCGCCACGGGTCCGAACAGGGTATCGCGGACGTAGTCAAGTTGTACCGATGCATTAGGAGCGCGGCCTGGCATTCTCATGGACGCTGCTCTCTGACCGTGGTACGTGCTGGGGCATGTCGATGTGTCATGACGATCTCCTTTAGGGAAGAAACGTGAGGAGGCTGCAGGCTGCATGGGAGTTCAATCCTGCTTCATGCGTTCAATTCGATTGCGTTGGCGTTCAGGCGCCTGCCTTGCGAAACGTCAGGTTGATGCGGCGCGGGCCCATGCGCGGATGCACGCCAGGCTTGATGGGCAGTACACCATGAAAGCGTAGACGGTCTTCACCCCCCCACACCAGCACATCGCCATGATTCAAGGCAATACGCTGGGTTTTGTCTGAACGTTGCAATCCACCCATCAGGAATACGGCAGGCAAACCCAGCGAGAGGGACACGATGGGTTGGCTGAAATCCTTTTCGTCGCGGTCCTGATGCAGGCTCAGGCGAATACCTGGTTGGTAATGATTGATCAGGCACGCATCCGGTACGAAGCCCTCGAATCCTGCACGCGCAGCGCACTGCGTGGCCAAGGTCAGCAGTACGGGCGGCATCGCCGGCCAGGGTCTACCAGACAGCGGGTCCACGGGGCTGTATCGGTAACCGCGTTCGTCACTGATCCAACCCAGTGCGCCGCAGTTGGTCAGGCCCACGGCCATATTCAAACCGCCAGGGGTACGCATGTGCCGCCAGGGCGCGCAACGCAGTATCGGGCGAAGCGCATCCAGCACGTGCTCGACATCTTCCAGCGCGACGCCTGGCAACAGTACTGTGCAGGGTGCCAAGTGCTGCGGTTGGGCCCCGAACAGGTCCAGATCGGATTGGATCATCAGTCTGAGTATTCCAGTTGGCCTGTTACCCAGCAGAGGAAAGCTGGAGTTCATGGGTGTTCACTATCGGTGAGCCACCAATTAATTCAAAACGTTTCTGAACGCCATCCGTCTGTTAATGGTCTTCATCGTGCCGTGGCCGCGGTAGCCGATTGATGATGAGGATTACACATGTCTGAGCACGTACCGGACAACCCCCGCAGGGACTTCCTGCGCAAGACCCTGACCTTGATACCAGTGGTAACGGTGGCCAGTACCGGCATTGGCCTGGGCAGTGCCACCGCACTGGCCGAGCCGGTACGCCAGCCCGACCAGCCCGAATCCAAGCCCGCTGCCACTGCCTACCATCCTGCGTTCTTCACCCCAGAGGAGTTCGCTTTTGTCCAAGCAGCGGTCAGCCGTCTCATTCCAGCCGACGAGCTAGGGCCTGGGGCCCTCGAGGCCGGCGCTGCGCAGTATATCGACCGCCAGATGGGCACTGCTTACGCCAGTGGCGGGCTGTGGTACATGCAAGGTCCGTTCAAGGCCGATGCGGCGCCAGAGCTTGGCTATCAATTGCAACTGACCCCGCAACAAATTTACCGCCTAGGTATCGCGGGTGTTCACCAATGGTGCCTGGCCAACGGTAACAAAGCCTTCCACGCGCGCAGCCCCGAGCAGCAGGACAAGGTGCTGGCGCAGCTGGAATCTGGCGAGCTGACTTTGCAGGACGTGCCGGCCAAGGCATTTTTCAGCCTGCTGCTGCAAAACACGCGCGAAGGCTTTTTCTGCGATCCGGTGCATGGCGGCAACCAGGGCATGGTCGGCTGGAAGCTCATCGGCTTTCCCGGAGCGCGCGCCGACTTCATGGATTGGGCCGAGCGCAACGAGCGCTACCCGTTTCCCCCTGTATCCATTCGCGGCGAGAGGGCCTGAGCCATGGCCAATGCATTGAAGAAGGTGGACGCCGTGATCGTCGGCTTTGGCTGGACGGGGGCCATCATGGCCAAGGAGCTGACCGAGGCCGGCCTGCACGTGGTTGCGCTGGAGCGCGGGCCCATGCAGGACACGTACCCTGATGGCAGTTATCCGCAAGTCATCGACGAGCTGACCTACAGCGTGCGCAAGAAACTGTTCGTGGACCTTTCCAAGGAAACGGTGACCATACGCCATACCGTCAACGATGTAGCGCTGCCGTACCGCCAGCTGGGTGCGTTCTTGCCTGGCAA
The DNA here is from genome assembly GCF_007678615.1 of Pseudomonas sp. DE0157. NCBI lineage: Bacteria > Pseudomonadati > Pseudomonadota > Gammaproteobacteria > Pseudomonadales > Pseudomonadaceae > Pseudomonas > Pseudomonas sp. DE0157. Next base: position 26,364 of record NZ_VEJN01000022.1, on the reverse strand, counting down.
GGGGGTGGGCGGTGCCGGTTTGCACTGGTCGGGGGTGCACTTTCGTGTCGACCCGATGGAGCTGCGCATGCGCAGCCACTACGAAGAGCGCTACGGCAAATCGTTCATCCCCCAGGACATGACCATTCAGGATTTCGGCGTCAGCTACAAAGAACTGGAACCCTACTTCGACTTTGCCGAGAAGGTGTTCGGCACCTCTGGCCAGGCCTGGACGGTCAAGGGTGAGCTGGTCGGGCAGGGCAAAGGCGGCAACCCGTTTGCCCCAGACCGCTCCAATCCGTTCCCGCTGCCCTCGCAGAAGAACGTGGTGTCGGCCCAGGTTTTCCAGAAGGCCACCGCGTCGTTGGGCTATCACCCTTACAACCTGCCCTCGGCCAACACATCCGGCCCGTACACCAACCCGTATGGCGCTCAGATGGGGCCGTGCAACTTCTGCGGCTTCTGCAGCGGCTACGTGTGCTACATGTATTCCAAGGCGTCGCCCAACGTGAACATCCTGCCAGCGTTGCGCCAGGTGGAGCACTTCGAGCTAAGGCCCAATGCCCATGTGCTGAAGGTGAACCTGGACGACAGCAAGCAGCGTGCGACCGGCGTGACCTATATCGACGCCCAAGGCCGTGAAGTCGAACAGCCGGCTGACCTGGTGATCCTGTCGGCCTTTCAGTTCAACAATGTCCGCCTTATGCTGCTTTCTGGCATCGGCAAGCCCTATGACCCGGTCAAGAATGAGGGTGTGGTCGGGCGCAATTTCGCCTATCAGAACATGGGCACCGTCAAGGCCTTCTTCGACAAGGACTTGCACACCAACAACTTCATCGGCGCCGGTGGCAATGGCGTGGCGATCGACGACTTCAACGCCGACAATTTCGACCATGGCCCCCACGGCTTCGTCGGTGGCTCACCGATGTGGGTCAACCAGGCAGGGACGCGGCCCATTGCAGGTGTAGGCAACCCCCCGGGCACACCCGCCTGGGGCAGCGCCTGGAAAAAGGCCACGGCCGACTACTACACCCACCAGATCTCCATGGATGCGCACGGCGCGCACCAGTCTTACCGCGGCAATTACCTGGACCTGGACCCAACCTACCGTGATGCCTATGGCCTGCCGCTGCTGCGCATGACCTTCGATTGGCAGGAAAACGACATCCGCATGAATCAGTTCATGGTCGGCAAGCTCAGCGCCATCGCCAAGGCCATGAACCCCAAGGCCATTGCGGTGCTGGGCAAGCAAGTGAACGAGCATTTCAATACTGCCACCTACCAGACCACTCACCTCAACGGTGGGGCGATCATGGGGACTGACCCTAAAACCAGCGCCTTGAACCGCTATTTGCAGTGCTGGGATGTGCACAACGTGTTCGTGCCTGGGGCCTCGGCATTCCCGCAGGGGCTTGGCTACAACCCGACCGGCCTGGTCGCTGCGCTGACCTACTGGTCGGCGCGGGCCATTCGTGAACGGTACCTGAAGAATCCCGGCCCCCTGGTGGCGGTGTAAGGAGCGATGAGCATGAACAGAATGTTGATCGCCACCGTCCTGATCGGTGTAGGCATGACGGCGCAGGCAGCGCAGGACGAGCCGGCGCTGGTCAGCCAGGGTGAGTACCTGGCGCGGGCAGGAGACTGTGTGGCGTGCCACACGGCCAAAGACGGCAAACCGTTTGCAGGCGGGTTGCCGATGGAAACGCCGATCGGCACGATCTATTCGACCAATATCACGCCCTCATCCGAGGGCATTGGTCATTACAGTTTCGAAGATTTTGACCGTGCCCTGCGCCATGGGGTCCGCAAGGATGGCAGTACGCTGTACCCGGCCATGCCATACCCGTCCTATGCCCGGTTGACTGAACCCGACATGCAGGCGTTGTACGCCTACTTCATGAAAGGCGTGGCGCCCGTGCAGGAGCCGAACAAGGACACGGACATTCCTTGGCCCTTGAGCATGCGTTGGCCGTTGTCGATCTGGCGCGGTGTATTCGCCCCGGACCCTGAACCCTGGCAGCCATTGCCCGAGCGAGATCCGGTGGTTGATCGCGGAGCTTACCTGGTCGAAGGCCTGGGCCACTGCGGTGCCTGCCATACCCCAAGGGCACTGACCATGCAGGAAAAAGCGTTAAGTGCAGAGGAGGGCGATGCCTTCCTGGCCGGCAGCGCGCCGCTCGAAGGTTGGGTGGCGAAGAATCTGCGAGGCGATCACAAGGATGGCCTGGGCAGTTGGAGCGAGGCGCAACTGGTGCAGTTTCTCAAGACTGGCCGCAGCGACACCAGTGCCGTGTTCGGTGGCATGAGCGATGTGGTGGAGCACAGCATGCAGTACATGAGCGACGCCGACCTGACGGCCATCGCGCGCTACTTGAAGACCTTGCCGCCCAGCAATCCGAATGACACACCCCACGTCTATGACCAGCAAGTAGCGGATGCGCTGTGGAAGGGCGACGACAGCAAGCCTGGGGCTGGGGTGTATATCGACAATTGCGCCGCTTGCCACCGTACCGATGGCAAGGGATACACGCGCGTCTTTCCAGCGCTTGCCGGTAACCCGGTGGTGCAGACCCAGGATGCTACCTCGTTGATCCATTTGATCCTCAAGGGCGGGACCCTGCCTGCGACCCGCACTGCGCCCTCGACCTTCACCATGCCGGCCTATGGCTGGCGCCTGAGCGATCAGGAGGTGACTGACGTGGTCAACTTCATCCGCACCAGTTGGGGTAACCAGGGGGAGCCTATCGAGGTCAAGGCGGTGAAAAAGCTGCGCACAAGCGACATGAAGCAGACATCGGGTGATGATCTGGGGCAGGTGACTGAGCATTAAAATCCGGCAAGCCGGTCGACCCTCAAATCGCGCTTGCGAGGTGAGGGTCAAGACGGTATCTACCCGGAAACAAGCGGCACGGAGGATTCCCGATCAACGGTGGATTGACGCGCACAGGTGTTTTTGGTCTAGTGAAACCGGTTTCATCATGATCACAACAACCATAAGGTCCCATCATGAGCCCAGCACCCGCGCCAGTGCGCGACCGTGTCACCATCAGCGAGGTGGCCCGTGTCGCAGGCGTCTCGAAGGCCACCGTTTCCCGGTACATCGGGGGCGATCGCCAATTGCTGGCCGATGCCACCGCCCAGCGCCTGGGCGAGGTGATCGAGCAGCTTGGCTATCGGCCGAACCAGATGGCGCGCGGGCTCAAGCGCGGGCAGACACGGCTGATCGGCATGTTGGTCGCCGATATTCTCAACCCCTATTCGGTCGCCGTTATGCACGGCGTGGAGACGGCGTGCCGCCAGCATGGCTACAGCCTGGTCGTGTGCAACACCAACCGCGATGACGAGCAAGAGCGCCACCACCTGCGCGCCTTGCAGTCTTACAACGTGGAAGGACTGATCGTGAACACCCTGGGCCACCACCCGGGTGAGTTGCTTACCGTCATGCGCGACCTGCCCATCGTGCTGGTCGACCGGCAGTTACCTGAGCTCAACGCCGACCTGGTCGGCCTGGACAATGCGCACGCGATGCAGCAGGGTATCGAGCATCTACACGCCCGTGGTTACCGAAACATTCTCGCCATTACCGAGCCGCTGGACGGTACCAGCTCGCGAGCCGAGCGCGTCCAGGCGTTGACAGCCCTTGTCCAAACCCGTGCTGACATGCAGTGCCAGGTGGTGCCAACCGGCCCTGAACTGTCGCAAGCGCTCACCCGCTTCCTGGGGAGCGACGGCACCCGTCCCAAGGCACTTTTCACCCTCAATGGCGTTGCGACGCTGGCGGTGACCACCGCATTGCGCGAGGCCGGGCATGCGCTGTTCGGTGAGGTCGGGGTGATCGCATTGGACGACCTTGACTGGTATCCCTTGGTTGGCAACGGCATCACGGCCCTAGCGCAGCCCACCGAACGCATCGGTATGGCAGCCTTCGAACACTTGCTCAGTCGCCTGCACGGTGAACAAGGCGTCGCCCGGCGCATCGATTTCAAAGCGTCGCTGATCATACGAGGTTCCACCCACCCACGCTGAACACAACGGCGGCCTGGGCCTTGCCCGCGATGCCTGCCGCTTAAAAATGAAACCGGTTTCATAGGACAATAACAATGCATGCAAATCCTGTTTCCATCAGCCTGTCCAGCTACGGCGCAGACTTCGTCCGACACCGCGGCCAGGAGCAGTTCATCGATCTGCTGGCCAGCGCCGGGGCAAGCCGCGTGGAGTTACGTGAGGAGTTGTTCTCATGTCAGCCCGACCCGACTGCCCTGGGTGCATTCATCGCCGGTGCAGGGCTGCAGTGTCTGTACTCCACGCCGCTAGAGCTCTGGTGCGCCCAAGGGGTCCTCGCGCCCGAGTTGAAGGCCAAGCTGCGCATCGCCAAGGCACTTGGAGCTGTGGCGGTGAAGGTGTCCCTGGGGCATTACCGGGGTGACGTCGACATGCGGGCATTGCGGGCGCTGCTGTCCGAGGACGGCCCGGTATTGCTGGTCGAGAACGACCAGACTGAGCACGGTGGGCGGATAGCGCCGCTCGTGTGTTTCTTCGAACAGGCACAGGCATGCGGTGTGCGCGTCGGCATGACGTTCGACATCGGCAACTGGCAGTGGCTGGACGAGCCTGTGCTGGAGGCCGCCAACCGGCTTGGACGTTGGGTGGAGTACGTGCATTGCAAGGCAGTGATACGCCATGCCACCGGGCGCTTGGCTGCCGCGGCACCTCAGGCGCCCGACCTTGAGCACTGGCAGCAGATACTGGCCCATTTCACACCTGGGGTGGTACGCGCGGTCGAATACCCGCTGCTCGGCGAAGACTTGTTGACCGTAACGCGCAGCCATGTACGTCAACTGTCCGCACTGGGTGCGCGCCATCACGCACGGGAGCTGAGCCATGCCTGATCATGACGTGTTGTGCTTCGGCGAGACCATGGCCATGTTCGTGGCCGACGATGTGGGGGATCTTGCACAGGTCGGGCGGTTCGGCAAACGCATTGCCGGCGCCGACAGCAATGTCGCCATCGGGTTGTCGCGGCTTGGCTTTGGGGTGCGCTGGATCAGCCGGGTAGGCAACGACTCGCTGGGGCGCTTCGTGCTCGATAGCTTGCGTGCAGAAGGGCTCGACTGCGCGGATGTGCAGGTTGACCCCACTCATCCTACGGGTTTTCAACTGAAGGCGCGCTGCGATGACGGCAGTGATCCGGTCGTCGAGTATTTCCGGCGTGGCTCGGCAGCCAGCCACATGAGTGCTTCGATGCTGGATCCTGCCTGGCTGAGCGCGGGCCACCTGCATGTAACCGGCATTCCGCTGGCGCTGTCGGATGGCTGTCGGACGCTGGCCCAGGCGTTGGTCAGCCAGATGCGCACAGCCGGTCGCACCATCTCATTCGACCCCAACCTGCGCCCGACGCTATGGCCCGACAAGCAGCGCATGATCGAGGAGATCAACGCCATTGCTGCCCAGGCCAACTGGGTGTTGCCGGGGCTGGAGGAGGGGCGTCTGCTCACGGGTCGTCAGACACCTGCCGAGATCGCCGGCTTTTACCTGGACCTTGGTGTGGACCTGGTGGTGATCAAGCTGGGCGAGGCGGGCGCCTATTACCGCAGCGCCAACGACGAGGGCCAGGTCGCGGCCGTACCCGCGCCATGGGTGGTCGACACCGTGGGCGCTGGCGATGCCTTCGCCGTCGGTGTGCTCAGCGCCTTGCTCGAAGGCCAGCCCGTCGAGCACGCCGTTGCCCGTGGCAATTGGTGCGGCAGCCGCGCCGTGCAGTCGCGCGGTGACATGGAGGGCTTGCCGCGCCGGCAGGACCTGACGGCATACGAATTCCCACATAACCCTGAAATACGCACGGCCTGAATCACCTGTCGCACAAAAACAACAAGCTCAGGAGAAACTCACCATGAAACGTACAAGCCTGGCGCCACGCCGCTGGTGGTACATCATCCCCATCGTGTTCATCACCTACAGCCTTGCCTACCTGGACCGTGCCAACTACGGCTTCGCAGCAGCATCGGGCATGGCCGAAGACCTGCACATCACCCCTGTGCTGTCCTCGCTACTGGGTGCGCTGTTCTTTCTGGGCTACTTCTTCTTCCAGGTGCCGGGTGCTATCTATGCCGAAAAGCGCAGCGTCAAGAAGCTTATCTTCGTCTGCCTGATCCTGTGGGGTGGGCTGGCCACGCTGACCGGCATGGTCAGCAACGTGTACATGTTGATCGGCATCCGTTTTCTGCTGGGCGTGGTGGAGGCGGCGGTGATGCCGGCCATGCTGGTCTACCTGTGCCATTGGTTCACCCGTGCGGAACGCTCGCGCGCCAACACCTTCCTGATGCTGGGCAACCCAGTGACCATCCTGTGGATGTCGGTGGTATCGGGCTACCTGATCAAGCATTTCGACTGGCGCTGGATGTTCATCATCGAAGGCTTGCCGGCGGTGCTCTGGGCGTTTTGCTGGTGGCGCCTGGTCGATGACCGGCCTGCGCAGGTTTCCTGGCTGAGCGAGCAGGAGAAAAATGATCTGCAACAGGCACTGGCAGCAGAGCAGCAGGGCATCAAGCCGGTCAAGAACTACCGTGAGGCGTTTCGCTCGCCGCAGGTGATCATCCTGTCACTGCAGTATTTCTGCTGGAGCATTGGCGTATATGGCTTCGTGCTGTGGCTGCCCTCGATCCTCAAGCAGGCGGCCAACGTCGACATCGTCGAGGCCGGCTGGCTGGCCTCGGTGCCTTACCTGGCGGCGGTGATCGCCATGGTGGGCGTCTCCTGGGCCTCTGATCGGATGCAACGGCGCAAGCGCTTCGTGTGGCCACCGCTGCTGGTGGCGGCGCTCGCTTTCTACGGCTCCTACGCATTGGGGACCGAACACTTCTGGTTGTCGTACGCCCTGCTGGTGGTCGCCGGGGCCTGCATGTATGCCCCCTACGGTCCGTTCTTCGCAATCGTGCCCGAGATTCTGCCGGCCAACGTGGCCGGTGGCGCCATGGCCTTGATCAACAGCATGGGCGCGCTGGGCTCATTCGGTGGCTCGTGGCTGGTGGGATACCTCAACGGCGCCACGGGTAGTCCCGCAGCGTCGTACCTGTTCATGTGTGGCGCGCTGGTGTGTGCCGTTGCCCTGACCGCAGCGCTGAACAACTCAACCACCTCCGGGCGCGCCAAGACGCCTTGCCTGCGTCCGGCCACCCCCTTCAGGAACCCAACATGAAAAAACGCATCGTGTTGTACAAGGCGTTGTCCCACGACTTGCTCGCGCGCCTTCAGGCCGCGGCAGAGGTCACCACCGTCGACCTGGCCCGCCCCGATGGGATGGCCCGCTTGCGTGATGCGCTGCCCGGCGCCCACGGCCTGCTAGGCGCCAGTTTGCGCCTGGATGCCAGCCTGCTCGACCTGGCGCCCGAGCTTGAGGTCATTTCCAGTGTGTCGGTGGGTGTGGACAACTACGACATCACCGACCTTGATCGACGCGGCATCGTGCTCACGAATACGCCCGATGTGTTGACCGAAACCACGGCCGACACTGGCTTCGCACTGATCCTGGCCACGGCCAGGCGGGTGGTGGAACTGGCCAACTGGGTGCGCGATGGTCATTGGCAATCAAGCCTTGGCCCTGCGCAGTTCGGCAGCGACGTACACGGCAAGACGCTGGGCATCGTCGGCATGGGGCGTATCGGCGAAGCACTGGCGCGGCGGGCGGCCGCGGGTTTCGGCATGCAGGTGATCTACCACAGCCAGCGACCCAAGCCTGACGTCGAGGCCCGCTACGGGGCCAGACGCGTTGCGCTGGACGCGCTATTGGCGCAGGCAGATTTCGTCTGCCTCACCGTCCCGTTGAGCGCAGCTACCGAGGGGCTGATCGGGCGCAAGGAACTGGCGCTTATGAAACCTGCGGCCATCCTGATCAATATCTCCCGAGGGCGTGTCGTGGACGAACAGGCGCTGATCGATGCCCTCGAAACACGGCGCATCCGCGGCGCGGGCCTGGATGTGTTCGTTCAGGAGCCATTGGCGGTCGACTCGCCTTTGCTGCGGCTGGCTAACGTGGTGGCTACCCCGCACATAGGTTCGGCCACCGAAGACACCCGGCAAGCGATGGCGCGTTGCGCCGTGGACAACATGCTCGCCGCGCTAGCGGGTAGACGCCCAGCCAACGCGGTCAACGGCTGATGCGCCGCCGCTGAGGATGGTTGATCAGCGGCAGTTGCCGGCTTTGCGGTAGCCCGCTGCCTGGGCTTCTACCTCGGTCGCGAAGGCGACCTGGTTCTTGGGCGCGACCTGGTGATAGCCCGGGCACCCGACAGACAAGTGATACACGTGGCTGTTGCGGTTGCCCAGTACGGCGCCCACGGGGGCTTGGCTTGCTACGGTGGTACGGGCAGGCGCCGCCAGCGCTGGCTGCACGCCATCGCCCGTTGGGGTGTAGTTCAGGGTCCACTTGCGTTCGCCCGTGACGAACGGGTTGGCGTGGCCCATGATGGCGGAAATGCGTCTGTCGCGCTCTTTTTCCCAGGCTGAAACGGGGTGCTGGCGGTCCCATGCCATCAGCAGCTGTTGCTGTTGGCGAGACATGTTCAGGCGGTAGCGATCGAACATGTAGAACGTGGTACGGGCGACCAGGCCCTTGACTTCATCTCTGGGCTCGGCCGCGCGCTGGGCAAAATCCACCTTGGTCGTGCACTGGCCATATTCGCCCTGGTTGCCACTGACCATGCCGTAGTTGAAATTGCTGCGGTCACCGTTGACCTCACCCACGGCAGGGTAGAGGTTGAAGAGGTCGGCCTCCATGGCGCGGAATACCGGGTCGCTGTCCACACAGTGCTCCCGGCCGCCGTTTTTCCAGCACTGGCGTTGGTTGCCGAAGGTATGGGCCGGCACGATGTGCTCCCACTCGGTGCGCTCGGCGCGGTTTTGCTGTTTGCGGGTCTGGTAGCCACACGAAGCCGCGTCGATCCGTCCGCCTGACTTGCCTACCCATGTCCACTGGCAGCCGCAATACAGCTCGCCCATGGCGCTCTTGTCCTGGTCCATGTAGACCTGCTGCTTGGCCACGACCTTGGCTTCAGCAAAAGTGGAGGGCGGGTTTGCCCAGGCAGGGCTACTTAGAATCAGAAGTAGATGAAGGGCGTAACGCAATGATTTCATGGGTAAACAACACGCAGATTACTGGGGCGTGCATTGTAGTACTTCTACCCAGAGCAGACAGCACGCATTGACCACCACGCGTAGGAAAACGGGTGGCCAATGGTCGCAGGGAAGGCGTGATGCTATTTGAAACCCGTGACTGCATGGGGCACGTAGGGTGCCTCGAGTCGAGCGGTCTCCTCAGCCGTCAGGCGCAGGTCGATGGCGGCCAAGGCGTCGTCCAGGTGCGCGGGCTTGGACGCACCGACGATGGGCGAGCTGACCCCTTGCTTGCCCAGTACCCAGGCAAGCGCCACTTGGGCCATCGGCACGCCACGCTCCTGGGCAATCTGTTCGACCACGTCGATGACGCGTCCGTCTTGCGCCTCGGTTTTCTCGAAGAATGACTGCCCGGACAGATCGGTGCGGGTCCGTTCGGTCTGCTGCCCGTTGGGGCGGGTCAGGCGACCACGTGCCATGGGGCTCCAGGGCATGAGCCCGACGCCCTGATCCAGGCACAGGGGAATCATTTCGCGCTCTTCTTCACGGTACAGCAGGTTCAAAAAGTTCTGCATCGACACGAAACGGCTCCAGCCGTTGCTGGTGGCCACCTGCTGCGCCTTGGCAAATTGCCAGGCATACATCGACGAAGCGCCGATATAGCGGGCCTTGCCCGCCCTGACCACGTCATTGAGCGCTTCCATGGTTTCTTCGATGGGAGTGGTGTAGTCCCAGCGGTGGATCTGGTACAGGTCGACGTAGTCGGTGCCCAAACGCGACAGGCTGGCGTCGATACTGGTCATGATCGCCTTGCGCGACAACCCTTGCTCATTGGGACGGCTGGCGCCCTGCCACATGTTGGCCGGGTAGAAAACCTTGGTGGCGATCACCGTCTCGTCACGCCGGGTGAATTCCTTGAGCAGTTTGCCGAGGATCACCTCTGAGGTGCCCGCGGAATAGCTATTGGCCGTGTCGAAAAAGTTGATGCCCTGCTCGACGGCATGGCGAATGATGGGCCTGCTCGCGTCTTCGCCCAGTGTCCAGGGGTGCGTGCCGGCATCCGGCTCGCCGAAGGTCATGCAGCCCAGGCACAACCTGGAAATGTCCAACCCGGTGGTACCCAATTTCACGTATTGCATCAGTGTGTCCTCGTCAGCCTTTGAATAGGTGCAGCGTACCCGCGTTGGCCATGCGGGCAAATTCCGTGTTGCTGCAAGTGGGACCTGCAGGAATTCACAAGCGCAACAGGGGCTTGATCTGCTGGTGCAGGAAATCGGTCACTGCCTTTATCCGCGGCGTGGCGCGCACGTCTTCATGCACCGCCAGCCAGATCTCGATGCTGATGGTCTGCTCAGGCTGGCCAGCCACGGTCAACCCGTGCTCATGGGCCATGAAGGCGGGCAGGCAAGCGATGCCTATACTTCCGGCACACGCCTGGGCCTGGATGCGCAAGTCGTTGCTCAGCAAGGCGAAGGGTTGCTCGCCCGCCTGGCGGTTGAGCCACTGTTGCTGCGGTGAATGGGCCTGGGAGGCGTCATAACCAATGTACCGGCGTGCCGAACCGCTGGCTTGGTAATCGGCACTGGCATACAAACGATAGTCCAGGTGCCCGAGCAGGCTGACCACCAGGGTCGGCTCGGTGGGCCGTGACAGGACGATGCTGATGTCGGCCTCGCGCCTGGCCAGGGATGCCCGAGATTTGCTGCCCACCAGCCGCAGGCGCAGTTGGGGGTAGTGCTTGTAAAGATCCCCCAGGCGCCTTGCGATGATGCTGCCCAGCAAGGCGGGCGGTGCCGAGAGGATCACTTCACCTTCTACCGTTTGTTGACCGGCGCTGGCAAAGTGTTCGAGGGCGAAGGACGATGCGGCCATCTGACCGGCCAACTCGCCCACGCGCTCGCCATCCTCGGTGAGCACATAGGCCCGTGCGCGGCGGTCGACCAGCTTCAGGTTGAGCGAAGCCTCGAGAGATGCGATCCGCCGAGCGACGGTAGCGTGGTCGACTGACAGTACCCTGGCGGCGGCAGACAGCGACCCGGTCGCGCAGAAGGTCGAGAAATGGCGTAAGTCTTCCCAATCGAACATGAGCGGGCTCGGCAGTTATAGGTCTGAGAGGGCCAGACACCGTCTTGGATACCAGCCCGTGCGGGAATGTAGCCTTGGCTCAAGCGCCGCCTTTCATGCGCCGTGCGACAACATAGAGCCCCAGCCCCAGCAGCGCCATGGCAGCGCCGATGTAACCTGTACTGGTCCAGCCCAACCCCGCCGTGATCGCCATGCCTCCCAACCATGGGCCCAGGGCGTTGGCCAAGTTGAAGGCGGCATGGTTCGAGGCCGCTGCAAGGCTTGGGGCTTCGTGAGCGATGTCCATCAGGCGGATTTGCAAGGGCGCTGCCAGGGCGATCATGGTACCCACCAGGCCGATGCCCAGCAGCAGGCTCCACAGGTTCGCGGCGGCAAAGGTGAAGAACAGCAGGACCAACACCGACCACGCCAGCACCAGCCCCACGGCGCGGAACTGCAAGCGGTCGAACAATTTGCCGCCGACGATATTGCCGACAATGCCGCCCACGCCGAAGGCTGCCAGGCCGAACGGAATCCACTGCGGCGCCACGCGGGTCACTTCGAGCATGGTCGGGGCCAGGTAGCTGAACACGCAGAACATCCCGGCAAAGCCGATGGACGCAATGCCCAGCGCCATCCAGACCTGGGGCAAGGTGAAGGCCTTGAGCTCCTTGCGCGGGTCACTGCGCACCTCATCATGACGCTGGGGCACGAAGCGCCACACCATGGCGATGGTGCACACGGCAATCAGCCCGACCAGCACGAACGCCGAACGCCAGCCAAAGTACTGGCCCAGAAAGGTGGCGATCGGGTTGCCCAGCAACATGGCCAAGGTAAGCCCCATCATGACCCGAGCCACGGCGCCTGCGCGCTGGTTGTTGGCCACCATGCTCGAGGCCACGACTGCGGCAATGCCAAAGTACGCGCCGTGGGGCAGGCCGCTGATGAAGCGAAACGCGATCAGCCCGCCAAATGAAGGTGCGAAGGCGGTGGCCAAGTTACCCAGCGCATACAGGCCCATCAGCAACAGCAGCATGTGCTTGCGCAAAATCTTGGCGCCAAGGATGGCCAAGGTGGGTGCGCCCACCATGACCCCCAGCGCGTAGGCGCTGATGGCATGTCCGACCTGAGGTTCGCTCAGGTTCAGGTTACTGGCGATATCCGGCATCAGGCCCATGATGGCGAACTCACCGGTGCCAATGGCGAAGCTGCCCAGCGCCATGGCGGCTTCCATTTTTACGACCGTGCTTTTGCTGGGCAACGGGGAGGGTTCTAAAACTGACATCTGGCTCCTTGAAACATGCTGAAACGTTCAAGGGATGATAATGGCAACGCGAACGGTGCGTCGAGCCGCGCCGACTCGCTCGCCGACGCAACCAGCGGTCTTCTAACGGGCGCAAAAGTAGGGCGAATGCGAGGTGGAGTACAGATGTACTCCATAGCATTAGCGATCTAGATATTGACTCTGTCCGGCAAAGTCGATGAAGCGCTGGCTGGCCAGCGACAGGTACTCACCCGACCGCCAGCACAGCCGGAAACTCATCTGCTGGGCAGGCTCGAACGGCACACCGACGATACCTGGCGTTCGTAATTGCACGGAGCGCAGCAATGTGGCCACGCCCATGTTGTCCAGTGCAGCCTGGACCACCAACGAAACGAAATTGCTCTGCAATGCCACTTGGTAGGTAATGCCGTGTTCGGCAAAGAAGGCGTCGAGCAACTGGCGCTGCACGAATGTACGGTCGAACACCACCATGTCGGTGCTGCGCAGGTCTTCGGCAGTCAGGCTTGCCTTGCCGGCGTAGGGGTGATCCGGGTGCATGCAGGCCAGCATCTCGTCGCTGCCCAACAGGATCGATTCCTTATCCGCGGGCACGCGGCGGGACTCGAGCAGCGCCAGGTCGATTTCTCGTTGCTCTAGGCGCTGGCCAATGTCTTCGGCGCTGCCCTCGAACACGGTCATGGCGATGCCGGGATAAAGCCTGCGAAAGGCGTTCATCAACCCGGGCACATAGTGCAGGCCGAACATGGGCGGGATCCCCAGCCGCACTTCGCCGCGCTTGAGGTCGGCCATGTCACGCAGTGCCTGGCGGGCCACGTCCATCTCCCGCAAGGCTGATGCGATGCGGGGCAGAAATTGCTCGCCTTCCACGGTCAGTACCACCTTGCGCGTGGTGCGGTTGAACAAACTGACGCCCAGTTCTTCTTCAAGGCGGGTCACGGCCATGCTCAGCGCAGGCTGGGCGATATGCAGGTGCTGAGCGGCCTTGGTGAAGCTGCCTTGGCGGACGATTTCGACGCAACAACGCAGCGCCTTGAGATTCATTTAGGGCATTCCAGAATTGATAACGTTTTGTGATGCTCAGCATCATAACAATATATTTACTATTATTAACGCCAACGCCTACGATGCGCGGCACTGAGACATCCTGCAACATCTCAGTCACGCAGCCAGCTGGCTGCATCCTCCCTGGATCTTGAGGTAGTACATTAAATGGCCAAGGCCGCCGATGTCGTTGTGCAATGCCTGGAAAACGAAGGTGTCGAGTATGTGTTCGGCATTCCCGGTGAAGAAAACCTCGACCTGCTCGAATCCCTGCGCAAGTCGAAGATCAAGCTGGTACTGACCCGCCATGAACAGTCTGCAGGCTTCATGGCTGCCACCTACGGTCGCCTGACCGGCAAGACCGGCGTCAGCCTCTCCACCCTGGGCCCTGGCGCCACCAACCTGGTCACCGCCAGCGCCTATGCCTACCTGGGCGGCATGCCGATGATGATGATCACCGGGCAGAAGCCGATCAAGAAGTCCAAGCAGGGCCGTTTCCAGATCATCGACGTGTGCGGCATGATGGACCCCATCACCAAGTACACCCACCAGTTCGCCTCGGCCGACAACATCCCGGCCCGCATGCGCGAAGCCTTCCGCCTGGCCGAGGAAGAAAAGCCGGGTGCCGTGCACCTGGAACTGCCTGAAGACATCGCCGCCGAGCAGACCGACGCCCTGCCTATTCCGCGCAGCCTGCACCGTCGTCCGCTGGCCGAGCACGTGGCCATCGAAGCGGCTGTGGAAAAACTGCAAAAGGCTCGCAGCCCGATTCTGGTGATCGGTGCCGGTGCCAACCGCAAGATGACGGCCAAGGTGCTCAAGCAGCTGATCGACAAGACCGGCATCCCGTTCATCACCACCCAGATGGGCAAGGGCGTGGTCGACGAGCGTCACCCGCGCTTCCTGGGCAACGCGGCGTTGTCGTCCGGTGATTTCGTGCACCGTGCGATCGAAGCGGCCGACCTGATCATCAACATCGGCCACGACGTGATCGAGAAGCCGCCGTTCTTCATGGTCCGTGGCGGCACCGAAGTCATCCACATCAGCTTCCGCTCCGCCGAAGTCGATGCCGTGTACTTCCCTCAGGTGGAAGTGATCGGCGACATCGCCAACGCCGTGTGGCAGATCAGCGAACAACTGACCGACACCGCGCACTGGGACTTCACCCGCCTGATGGCCATTCGTGAAGCCAACGAGGCGCAGATTGCCGAAGGCGGCGACGACGACCGCTTCCCGGTCTATCCACAGCGCCTGGTGGCCGATATCCGCCGTGTACTGCCTTCCGAGGGCATCGTGGCCCTGGACAACGGCATCTACAAGATCTGGTTTGCCCGCAACTACAAGGCGCACAAGCCCAACACCGTGCTGCTGGACAACGCCCTGGCGACCATGGGTGCCGGCTTGCCGTCGGCCATGGCCTCGCACCTGGTCTATCCGGACCGCCCGGTGATTTCGGTGTGCGGCGACGGCGGCTTCATGATGAACAGCCAGGAACTGGAAACCGCAGTGCGCCTGGGCATGCACATCACCGTGGTGATTCTGCGTGACGATGGCTACGGCATGATCCGCTGGAAGCAGGCCAACATGGGCTTCACCGACTTCGGTCTGGACTATGGCAACCCAGACTTCGTCAAGTACGCCGAAGCCTACGGCGCCACCGGCCACCGTGTCGAAAGCGCTGAGGGCCTGTTGCCACTGCTGGAGCACTGCATCACTACCCCAGGCGTTCATGTGATCGACTGCCCGGTCGACTACAGCGAAAACGACCGCATTCTCAACAGCGAGCTGCGTGAGCGAGCGCTGGCGATCTGAAGCGTACCCACACGCTGTGGCTGATCGCTGAGTCGTTCATCCTGTTGCATCGACCAGATGCAACAGGCGGTGAAGATGTAATCTCCCGCTGTATGCGGCGGCCGCAATGGCCGCCGTGCTTTGAGCGTCTTCAGTCCTGGGGTTCAAGCAGGCCACGAAGGCTCATCACGATGGTACTCATGTCATAGGGTTTGCGCGTGACCGGAATGTGCTTCAAGTGCGCGGGAATACTGATGCCATCGCCATAACCGGTTGCGAACAGGAAAGGGATGCGCCGACGTACCAATGCCTCGGCCACGGCAATGGACGTACCTCTTCCCAGGTTCACATCGAGAATGGCGGCGTCGGGTGAGTGCCGCTCCAATATCTGCAAGGCTTCCTGTTCGGAACTGGCCGTGATGACGTGCTCGATTTGGGCATCGTTGAGTATTTGCTCGAGGCCGATGGCAATGACCAACTGATCCTCCAGAATCATCACGCTCAGGCCAGGTCGTGCGGCGAATGCCTCTGTCGAATCGATCAGGGGCGAGGCAGCAGCAGGCGCAGGCTCGGATTCCGCGACCGCCAGGTGCCGGGCTGGCAGCGTGAACAAGCCCTGAACCCCTTCAGGGTAGTATTCCACGCTACTGGTACCGCCCAGATCGAACGGGATGCTGCGCTCGATGAGGACCGACCCGAAACCTCGACGCCTGGGCACCTGCACCGGCGGGCCACCGCTTTCCTGCCAGATAATGGCGCAGGCGCCCGCAGCGTCGATTGCCCAGCTGACGCACAGCCGCCCCCCTGGGCATGACAGCGCACCGTACTTGGCGGCATTGGTCGCCAGTTCGTGCAGCACCAGGGCCATTACCGAGTAGGCCCTGGCATCGAGAATTACGTTGGGGCCTTGCATAACGATGTCGGCAATCGCCGTGCGATAAGGCGACAACTCGGCATCGAGCAACATCGCCAGGCGCCCACCACCGTCACCCCGCACGACCTGGTCGTGGGCCAGCGACAGGGCCTGGATGCGGCCTTGCAGGGTGTTCACGTAACCCTTGAGCGTCTGGCCCTCGGCCGTGGGATGGGCGACCAGTGCACCAATCAGTGACAGGATATTCTTGACCCTGTGGTTGAGCTCCTCATTGAGTACTCGCTGGCGAACCTCGGCCTTGGAGCGCTCGCTGGCCAGCAGTTCGCTGTTGTGCAGCAACACCTCGACGATGGCAGTCCGAATGGCGTCTCCGAACTGCCGATCCTGCTCCGACCAGGGCGCAGATTGCTGGTGCACGGTCTGTTTCCATATGGAAAAACTCGTGCGCGGCGTCAGCCGGTCGCCCATCGCGCCACTGGTATAGGTCTTGTTGGGGTCGCCCGCCCAGTCGAGGGTCTGCACCACTTCCTTGCGAAAGAACATGATGTAGTCCTGCGGGCGCTGCGAAATGGGGATGAGCAGCACGCCCGATACGTCGCTGAAGTAGGCCTGGGCCGCCGGATGGGCCTGGGACAGGCTATTCGATGCCCATGTTCTGGCCTCGGCCACGCTCTCGGCAAAGCGCAACAATTCAGGCACGCAGGTTCGGGGCGGAACGCTACCGGCACTCGACCAACGCCCTTGCAGCGAGATGCCGATGCCATCGCACGGGATCAGCGACATCAGCCTTGGCAGCCGTTCTTCGAAGAAGCTGTGCATGTCGGCGGCATGGTTGGCATCGCGCAGCATGAGGTCGAGCGTGTCGTGCACCTGCACGGCCGCTTCGAGTTGTTGCCGGCTGCGCAATGTTTCGATGTGCAGGGCAAAGAACTCGCCGAACATCTCGGCCGCCACTCGCCGGCCCATGGTCAGGTTGCGCGGTGAATAGTGGTGGCAGGCAATCAACCCCCACAGCGCGCCATTGACAATGATCGAGATGGACATGGTGGCACCCACGCCCATGTTCTGCAGGTATTCGCAGTGGATTGGGGAGACGCTGCGCAGGTGCGCATAGGACAGGTCCAATGGCTCGCCCGAAGGGTCCAGCACAGGCTCCAGGGCAACTGCCTCGAACTGCACGTCCGGGATGACCCGGATCGGGTTGCGCAGGTACAAGGCGCGTGCCTGCTGCGGGATGTCCGAAGCGGGAAAATACTGCCCCAGGAAGCTCTCCAGCGTACTGCGCTTGGCCTCGGCAATCACTTTGCCGGCGCCATCGGTGCCCAGTTGGTAGATCATCACCCGGTCGTAGCCCAGTACTGCACGGACAAACCGTGCGGCATCGCGGAACAGGCGGTCGGTCTGGTCGATTTCACGCAACTGCGCGATCAATGTGCGGGCGAGCTCGATGGGTTCCGCAACGTTTTGGCCGGCAGGCTCGAATTCCAGGATGGTGCTGCCCTTGAAGCGGTGCGCCGATACATCCACACGCCTGCCATCGGGCAGGGCGACTGCAAAGCTCAACGCCGGGCGCGAGCCTTCGCGTACCCGGGCCAGGGCATTACGCAAGGTATGGGCGAGCTCCCCGCCAATCACGTCATCGAGTTTAAGGCCATTGAGTGGCAGCGCCGCCCCCAGTAACTGCGGCGCATTGACCGAGTGGCGCAAGATCACGGTTGCGGTGGCGTCGCAGGCCAGCAAGCAGCCATGGGGCTGGATGCTGCCAGGAATCTGAATGGGTTCGCGGTCGCAATTACTCAGGTTTACCTGTGGGTCGAGGGTCATTAGCCATGCCTGTAGATGATGTAGAGGCTGCCTGCGCGGCCGCCGCCGTCAGCCTAGCAGTACACCCGCGTACGGCAAAGCCGGTGAGTGCCCCGGATAGCAGTTTTGTGGGTGCCGGTCGTCTGCACCAGGTGCCCGCCCTTGTGCATGACAGGCTTCGGTGGTTTCATGCGCCCCATGATTGTGAAGGTAAACGCGCATGAGTCGTCCGCTTTTCATCGCTATGGATGGCCCCAAGGGCACTGGCAAGACCACGCTGCTCGAAGCACTGACCCAGGCGTTGCGAGCCCAGGGCAACAAGGTGGTCAGGCTGTGTGAGCGCAACAATGATCCACAGCGCGCGCAGACCATGGCGTTGGTCAATCAGCTGGCTAGGCAGCCTTCGCCAGCACTTGAGTGGCAGGTCTGCGAACAACTGGCCGAAAGTCGCGCCTGGATCACCCGGCACGTACTGCCGCGTCAACCTGGCGACAGCATTGTTCTGATCGACCGTTGGTACCCCTCGGACGCAGCGTTTCGCCGAACCGTGCCGTTCGATCAGGTTTTGCGGTTGAACATCGAACACGGCGTGCAGGTGCCTGACCTGAACATTGCGGTGCTCACCACAGCGCAAACGTCCTGGGCGAGGGCGGCGGCACGCCGCCGGGGCCTGGGCAGCACGGTGATGCATACCTTGCAGGAGCAGATCGCAAGCACCCAGGCGTTCAGCCGTGCTGCAAACAAGCACGGCTGGCTGCTCTGTCAGAATGACGGCACCGTGACGGCTGCAGTCGACCAGTTGATGGAGTCCATCACGCCGCTGTTGCACGCCTGAACGCGACCCTCGAGCCGCCGTGCTCAGAAGCCTTCCAACACGATCTTGCCCCTGGCCTTGCCGCTCTCGATGACCGCGTGCGCCCGTTTCAGGTTGCTCGCATTGATCGTCCCGAAGTGTTCACCCAACGTTGTCTTGAGCACACCGCTGTCGACCATCTGGCTGATGCGGGTAAGCAGTTGGTGCTGCTTGATCATGTCGGGCGTCTGATAGAGCGAGCGGGTGAACATCAGCTCCCAGTGCAGCGACAAGGATTTGCGCTTGAGTGGGACCACATCCAGCTGCGCCGGGTCATCGATCAAGGCAAGCTGCCCTTGCGGTCGCAGGACCTCGATCAGTTGCTCAAGGTAGGTGTCGGTATGGGTCAGGCTGATCACGTGATCGACCGCTTCAACGCCGTGTGCGCTGAGCTGGGCGGCCAGTGGGGCCGTGTGGTCGATGACCAGGTGCACGCCCAGGTCCTTCACCCAGGCTTGGGTGTGGGCCCTGGATGCGGTAGCGATCACGGTCAACCCGGTCAATTGGCGAGCCAATTGCACCAGGATTGAACCCACCCCACCGGCAGCGCCGATGATCAGCAGGTGCTGACCCTGACCGCCGTTTTCTTCGAGGCGCAAGCGGTCGAACAGCAGCTCCCACGCCGTGATGGACGTCAGTGGCAGCGCGGCGGCGCTGGCAGCATCCAGGCTGGACGGCTTGCGCCCGACGATGCGCTCGTCTACCAGATGGAATTCGCTGTAGCAGCCGGGGCGGTCGATGGCGCCGGCGTAGAACACCTCATCCCCTGGCTGGAACAGCGTCACCTGCTCGCCCACCTCGCGGACAATACCGACCGCATCCCAGCCCAGCACTTGTGGCTGGTCACCGCCACGGCTGGCGCGAATCTTGGTATCGACCGGGTTGACTGCGACGGCCTTGACTTCGACCAGCAGGTCTCGCGCACCGGGGGACGGTTTGGGCAGGTCTGCATCATAGAGCGATTGAGGGTCTTGCAGCGGCAAGCCGGGCTGCGAGTAAACGACAGATTTCATGGGGCAGGGCCTTGAGTGAAAAGGTACCTGCCTAGGCTATTCCTATCGTTTGTGAAGAAAAACAGGCTTAGAGGATTAATACTTTCTTTTCAGGAGTGAAAACGGGAGGGTAGTCGATGCGCGAAGATTCAAACCTGAGGCCTGCATTGGCTCTAAGTTGTGAGGGGCCCGGCCTGACGGCGACGGGCTGCGAAGCAGCCCTGAAGCGGTGCATGGCACAACGCTTGCCGTAGGGGGGGGCAGGTCGTGCGACCTGCGCGGTCAGAAATCGACCGACGCACTTAGAGACAGCGTACGTGGCGCACCGAGTACCAGATAGTTCGAGCCTGGATACCCACCAGCGGAAGCCCAATAGTCACGACCGGCCACGTTGTCCAGACGCGCACGCAGGGTGACATCCTTCTCGTCGACCTTGAAGCCGTAGCGGGCCCCCAGGTCCAGCCGCGTCCATGAAGGGATCTCGAGGTTATTGGCATTGTTGATGTACTGACGGCCGCTGTAGACCACTCGGCTGGTCAGGGTCAGGCCGTTCACACCTGGCACGTCCCATTCGCCACCGATGTTGGCCTGGGTCTTGGGCACGCCGATGGCCTGGTTGCCGTCGTCCTGACCGTTCTGGGTCTTGGTGAGCTCAGCATCGAGGAGGGTGACGCCGCCGAGCAGACGCACGCCGGGCGTCGGCTCGCCAAACACCGACAACTCGATCCCGCGGTTGCGTTGTTCGCCGCCTTCTTTGAAGACCTGGTCCTCGACGATGCCGACCGGCTTGCGCGTCTCGAACACCGCCAGGCTGCCACCGAGGCCTCCACCGTCATACTTCACGCCCACTTCGGTCTGTTTGGCCACGTAGGGCGCCAGGGAGGCGCCGGCATTGAGCACCGGCGCTCTGGAGCCGTCAGGCAGGGTAGTGGTGGCGCCGGCGGTATCGCCCTTGGTCAAGCCCTCGATGTAGTTGGCGTATACCGAGAACTGCTCGTTGATTTGATACACCGCGCCGGCAACCGGCGTGGTTTCATAGCGTTTGTACTTGGATGTCTTGTCGCCGGAATTGTAGTCGTAACCTGTCACGTCCAGCCCTTGCCGACGAGCCCCCAGAGTGATCAGCAACTGATCATTGAAGAACCCTAGAGTGTCAGCGATGGCCAGGCTTTGGGTACGGGTTCTCGCGGTCACATGTGGGTCGGACATGTCGCCACTGAAACTGGTGTTGTCGGGCTTGGCGACATACACCGGGTCATAGAGATCGTTGGCAAAACCACCGAAATTACCCGCCCAGGCATTGCGGTCCTTGTTGTCGAACATCGAGCCGGACAGCACCCACTGATGCGATACCGGACCTGTTTGCAGGGTGTAGCGCATGCCCACCTCACCGGTGGCCACGGTCTCTTCCCGGTAATTGTCGAAGCGCGTCGAACGGGTCACGCCGTTGGCGTCGGAGGAGGGGTTGGCCAGCACGTTCTTCTCTTCCCCCTTGCGCATGCCGATGGCAGCCCAGGTGGTGAGTGCATCGGAGAGGTCATACTCGGCACGGAAGGTGCCGAATGTTTGCTTCTCCTTGGAGTACGTCCAGGGCTGGCCGTAGTTTTTGTCGGCATCCGGCGGGCTGGGTACGCGGCCTGTAGGGGTGACGCTGGGCAGCGGATTATCGATGAAATGGTACTGGTGGCCGATGTCGGCCGAAAGCCGCAGGCGCTCGCCTTGGTAGTCCAGGCCCAGGGCGAACATGTCCAGGGAGCGGTCCTGGTCCTGTACCGCCGTCTCCCCGTCGCGCTTGGCCACGTTCACGCGAACGCCAAAACGGTCTTGCTCCCCAAAGCGCCGCGCCACGTCGGCCGAAACGGTACCGAAGCCCCGGTTTTCAACGCCAGCGGTCAGCCGGGTGAGGGGCTCGTTCGGGGCGCGCTTGGGCAGGATGTTGATGGCGCCGCCGATGCCGGTGCCGCCGGGGGCAGCGCCGTTGAGGAAGGCGTTGGCCCCGCGGAATACCTCGACCCGCTCGATGAACTCCGCCGCCACATATTGACGCGGCAGCAGGCCATAGAGGCCGTTGTAGGCGATGTCATCGGAATACAGCGGGAAGCCGCGCATGACATAGAGTTCCTGGAAGTTGCCGAAGCCACGGGCGACTCTGACGGAAGGATCGTTCTGCAGAATGTCGGCGACGCTGTGCGCCTGCTGGTCCTGGATCAGTTGATTGGTATAGGAGGTGGATGTGAAGGGCGTCTCCATGTAGTCCTTGTTGCCCAGGATGCCAACGCGCCCACCGCGGGCTACCTGACCCCCTTCATATTCGGGTACCAAGCCATCCCTGGAGGCGTCGGCGCTGGCCGAGACTGCGGTTTCTTCAAGCTCCAGAACCGTACCGGTGGCGCCGGCCGCATTCACGGGCTGTGCGACCGGCACCGGGATTTCCAGTGTGTTCTGGGCAAGTGCGAGCGGTGACGCCACGCTTGCGACCAACCCCAGGGGCAACCAGACGACAGTGTGCAACGCAGGCTTGCGGGCAAAATTTGGGACGGGCATGTGAGAACCTGATGAAGGAATTGGGACGACAGGAAATGGCCTTGCAGCAAGGTGCAGAATTATAGCGAGTGGGAATCGTTATCGCTAAGCTTTTGTTTGCATCGCCGGGCCCAAGTTGTAACTCGATGGTTGCTTACGGATCTCGTGGGTGCCGGCCACTAGCGGGTGCGGGTGGTCATCAGGGCGAGTGACCAACTGCGATGGCCACAGCGCGGGCAGGCAATGACGTCATGAAGTTGATGCTGTACCGGCAGACCACAACTGACGCAGCAATACAAACCTGCTGCAGGTGGGGCGTCGTATTCCAGGCGGTGTTCAGGTGGCAGCACTGACAGTCCCGGCTGAGTGTCTTCGGCTTCGTAGAAGTAGAGGCTCAGTTCGCCGTCGGTCTCAAGCAAACCCAACCGCACCTGGCCCAGGTGCTCAACCCCTTGCTGGCGCAACTCCATGAACAACTCGTTGGAGGATATGTTCAGGTTGCGCAATGAGTGAATTTCGTACTGCCCGTCCTTGACGACAGTGATCGGGAGGCCGTCGATCCAGGCTTCGCACGTCTTACTCCGGCGCATCAGGTAGATCGTACCGCGATACAGGAGCAGTAGCGTGACGAACACCACGGCCACCGGCAGCAATGGCACATCTTCGTAGAAGGTCACATCGCCGGCGGCCGAACCCAAGGTGAGGATAACGACCAGTTCGAAGCGCGAAAGCTGCTTGATGCCACGCCTGCCGCTGAACTTCAGAAACAGAAACACGGCGAGAAAGGCCGCAACCACGCGCATCATCACTTCCATCAGAAACGTGACGGGCAAGTCACCCAGCAGCATCCTTTGCAGATCGAATGACTCCATCAAGCGCCCTCCATCTCCACCTTGTGATCAATTGACCTGAGGGTAATAGCCACGGTTCAGCGTGGGCGTCGCCATGGACTGAGCAAAGGAGGGTGGCATTTAAAGGAGGGGGATTTTCGAGCGGGCAAAAGAAAGCCCGCTGCTAGTCGGGCTTAAGTCTTTCTCATGGGGATGAGTTGATAATCCACTTGGCAACGTGAAAATTCGGTGAAATAAAAGTCCCCATTGTGTAGAGCGCTAATTTGAGCGGTAAAGCCGATGAACGGTCAGATTGTGAGATGACCCTTAAGGCAGTTGCGCCCGTGGCCATTCCAGATTCTGGACCAACGCCCGCAATCGCTGCCTGTCCTCATCCAACGGCAATGCCTGCTCGGCCCGCTTGAGCAACAAATCCACGTGCGCGATGCACGCTTGGCCAAAACGATCAGGCGCGATGTGCGCCAGGCTCGCCAGGGCCTTTACCAAGCGGATGTCCACTTCCAGCAAGCCGGCACCGTCCCGTGCAATCAGGGTGAAGAAGTCATCGAACATGTCGTCGACCGTTAAACCGCGCACATGCACGTTCTGAAACTGGCCATCGGTCGTTGTATCCGGCGCTTGCCGTGCCCATGTGGAAAAGCAGCGTACCCCACGGCCTATGACGTCGATGACCGTGCCAGAGTCATTGGTGGCGGGAGACAGTGCGCGGGATGCAATCTCTGCCAGCACCGAGAGCCCGAAGCGCGGGTCCTGGCCATAGGTGCGCCGTGCCCCGAGCGTCACTGCAGCCAGAATCTCAGCTTCAAGTTCTGCGGTATTGCCTGCCTGTACGCTGCACACGGCGCGTGCCAGTACCGTACCGTGATGCACGAAACTGCCCGGCAGCACTTCCAGGTAGATTACGGCACTGTACTTGTCGGCTGCGTGGGCGAGGGCGCTGACATCGACGTGTTGTACATAGCCGATGTCATCGCAGGGAATCGGTACTGCGTCCGGGTCAACCTGCGTAGCATCCGTGTAGGGCTGTGCCCCCAGGTAAGGCCACTGCGCGCGGCGCTTGAGCGCTGCAATGGCCGCGTCCTCCACGCGGTCGATGGTTTCCCCCACGCGGCCAAGCTTGGACAAGTGATCAATCCAGCGCAGCAGGGTGTACACGATCAGTACAATCATCACCAAGGTCACTGCAAATAACACTACACGGCCCTGAGCGCCATAAATGCCCGTACTCAGGGCGATGATGCCCACCAGGCTGAACAGAAAAGAGCCAATAAACGTCGCCAGGGCGTTCTGAGTCGTGGCGTCCTCCATTACCAGGCTGGTCGCGCGAGGTGTCACGCCACTGCTGGCGGCGCTGTAGGCCGATACCATGGTGCTGAGCGAAAACGTGGTCACCGCCAGCATGCTGGAGGCAATGATGCCCAGGATCTTGTCGACCGAGTCCGCCCCGACTTTCGCCGGCAACGACGCCGGCACCATGTCGCGCAAGGCAATGGCCAGCAGCGCGGTGAGTACACCGATCAGGGAAAACAGGCTGGCGCGAAACCATAGCCTTTTCGTCGTTTGCGCAAGTGCCCAACGCCAGCGAGCGATCATGGTGGTCAATCTTCCTCAGTAGGTAGGCCGCGTGCAGGATGAAGCACTGCGGCATCGCCACGATTGAGTTCAAGTGGGTGCAGATAGTTTCGCGACCCGTGTTCGGGTTTTGCAAACGAGACGGAACGACGGCAGCGCTGCGGTATCCTTATACAAGGCGCTAGATTTGTATAAGTGCGAGCGCTCGACGTTATCCATCAAGCCCGATGCAGGCCGCGCCTGCCGGATGGAGTATTAGCCATGAACCTAGAGCAACTGAAGCAACTGGCCACTGCCGGCACCGTCAACGAACTCGAACTGCTGTCGCTCGAAGGCGGCTTTTACGTACTGCGCGCGTTGACGGCCGACGGTCCGCAGACGTTCAGCGATGCCCAGGGGCAGGCGGTGCGCCTGCGGTCGATGACGGAGCTGCGCGAGCTACTGGCCGATGTGCCGCCTGTGCCATGCATGCTGGTGCAGCATGTGGTGCATGACGAGATGTGCGGCCAGCGCGATGGTCCCCTGGCGCCGCTGCGCGTCCCCGTGACGCTGGCAGAGCAGTGGTAGCTCAGTCGGTGCAAACGATAGACGAGAGCCGCCTGCAAGCCTGGCAAGCCCTGTCGCAGTTCTTTCTGGACACCGAACTGACAGAGTCGAGCCTGGCGTGGGTGGCTAGGACCGTGGCTCAGAGCCCCTACACGCTTGATCAATTGCACAGCATCCTGTGGCATGAACTATACCCGGCATTGCATTGGAACCTCAGGTCCGTGGCCGGTGAGTGGGCAGGCTGGACGGATGAGTTCTTGACCGAGCACGTTAAGGTGCGGCCGTTCGAGCCGGCAGTTGCGCGCTGCGGGGCGGTGGGTGATGAGATCGCACAGTGCTGGGAACGGACGGTAGCAAAGCTTTCCGTACAGGGGCTAGGCCGCGCCGAGTAACCGCAGCAACTGGGCGTGCTCCCAAGTGCTCATCAACGCAACCGGGTCGGTGCCGTAGTGGTGATGGGTGTTTAACGCGTAAACACGGCCGTCGGGGCTGAAACAGCTGATGAGGTGATCTAACGCGCCGGCTTCATTGCGCAAGGTGAGTATCCAGCCGTCTGCTTGCACGGTCATGGATCCACAGGCTATTTCTGTCCAGCTTGGTTCGCTTACGCGCTGTAAGTTCCGGATCCCGAGGGCGATATCGCGCAATATCTGGTAGACCTCACGAGTTGCCATGGAAGGTGTTGTCACGCTGATGGTCCGTACTCGATTGGGTTGCAAGTCAGTTAGCCCATGGCACTTGAGCCAGCCATTAGGCTCAGAGACTACAACACCCATTATGTGCGCGTGGCCGTTTTTTGATAGCCTCCTATCGTTCTGGAGGAATTGTATGACAGCCGATAGCCGATCAAAACTTGCCGCCCGCTATGGTACCGAAGAGGTATCACCGCTCACCCAATGCAATGCAGTGATCGAGCAGTTGCTCGACCATCGCAGCATAGGCAGACGGTACTTGGATGGCGGCTGCCGCTTGGTCTGCCCACGCTGCAGTTTGTCAACCGAAGGTACTAGGCTCTGTCTGAAATCCCAAGAAACTGAAATGTGGCCGCGGAACAGCCTGGGTTCGGTACAGTCGCCGACCAT
>NZ_VEJN01000021.1:0-89431 GCF_007678615.1 Pseudomonas sp. DE0157 | reverse complement strand
TTAGAAGCAAAAGCCAAAGCAACGGCAACGGCAACGGCAACGGCAACGGCAACGGCAACGGCAACGGCAACGGCAACGGCAACGGCAACGGCATCTTGGGCTTAAACTGTAGCTCCAGTTCCAGGACGAATCTAATAGATGGGCATTGAAGGCCCGGTAGGCGGTAGCAATCCCCCCGCCCCAGCATTACCCTCGCCCCACCCAATCGGCTCATCAGCAGGCACCCGCATGGCCTTCACCAGTGACTCCTTGACGATCTTCCTGGCCGTGCTGGAGGCCGGGTCTTTTTCCGCTGCAGCGCGCAAGCTGGGCCGGGTGCCATCCGCGATCAGCATGGCCATCGCGCAACTGGAGGCAGAACTGGACCTGCCGCTGTTCGACCGTACCACCCGCAAAGCCTTACCCACCAGCGCAGCGCTGGCGCTGGAGTCGCAGGCCAGGCAGGTGATCTGCCAGCTGAACCTGCTCGATGCTCAGGCCCTGCAACTGCATCAAGGGTTGGAAAAACGCCTGACCATCGCCATGGCACCCGAACTGCAAACAGGGCCCTGGAGCCAACCACTACACGCCTTGGCGCAGGCCTTTCCTGGCCTGGAAGTGGAGGTGCGCTCGGCCAGCCAGCGCGAGGCCATCCGCTTGCTGCATGACGGTACCGTGCAACTGGCACTGGTCTTCGAACGCCCAGGTATCGATGAGCGTGAGTCGTTTCTCGAAGCCGGCAGTCAGCTACTGGTGGCAGTCGCCTCCCCCCGTCACCCCGCCGGCATGCAGGGCGCCTTGCCCCTGCCCGAAGAGACCTTCGCCGAACAGCGGCAGATCATCGTCGCCTCCGGCAACCCCACCGGCTCCGACCCGCGCATGGTGCTGTCCCGGCGCATCTGGCTGACCGATAGCTACCTGGCCACACTGGAGCTGGTGCACTCAGGCCTTGGCTGGGCCTATCTGCCGCAGCCCCTGGTCGAGCCGCTCATCGCCTCGGGCGCGCTGGCTGAGGTGCGCTTTGACAACATGGCCAGTCGCCTGCGCCTGTGGGTGGACATCATCTGGATCAAGCCTCGACCCTTGGGCCTCGGCGCACGGCACTACCTGGACAGCGTCCGCAAGCTATTCGAAAAGGACCCGCCCAGGGCCTGAGCCAGGCCGCTCACTGCACCGGGGCGAGCAATCGGTACCCTACCCCTGCCTCGGTGGCGATGAAGCGCGGCGCCATCGGGTCATCGCCAAGCTTCTGCCGCAGGTGCCCGACCACGATGCGCAAATAATGCGTGTCACCCACATGGGTTGGCCCCCAGATGTCCTTGAGCAGTTGCTGCTGAGTGATAACGCGCCCGGGATGGCTCGCAAGTTGCGCCAACAGTGCATATTCCTTGCGGGTCAAGGTCACATCGGTGTCTTCCAGGGTCACGCGTCGCAAGGCAAGATCGACGGTCAGCGGTCCGATGCTGATGCGGGCCGGTGCGCTGCCCCTCTGCGGCACCTGCCTGAGCAGGGCACGAACGCGTGCAAGAAACTCCTGAATGCCAAACGGCTTGGTCACATAGTCATTGGCGCCGGCGTCCAGGGCGTCGACCTTCTGTACTTCGCTGGCGCGTACTGATAAGACCATCACCGGCACCGTGCTCCACTGGCGCAGTTCGCGCAGCACCTGCTGCCCGTCCATGTCCGGCAGGCCAAGGTCGAGGACCACTAGGTCAGGCTTACCCAAGGCAGCCTGCGCCAGCCCCTGGGTGCCGTTCTCCGCTTCAAGAATTTTATAGCCCTGGGAAGCCAGGCTGATGCGCAGGAATTTGCGGATCTGAGGCTCGTCATCGATGACCAGCAAGGTGGCGGTCTGGCTCATGGCACGTCGCTTCCAGTGTCCGGTTGGGTAGGCAGCGGCAAGCATAAGGTCATGCAGGTGCCAACACCATCGATGCCCTCGCCAACCCTGACCTGACCGCCATGGGCCCCGACCATGCCCTGGCAGATCGCCAAGCCCAGGCCCGTGCCCTGGCCACCGCGATCACCGCGTGCAGCGGTGTAGAACATGTCGAAGACCTTGTCCCGGTCCGCCAGGGCGATGCCAGGGCCTTCATCGCTGACGGCGATATGCAGCTGCTGGTCGTGCACCGTCACCTCGACACGCAGGCGCCCCTGAGCAGGCGAAAACCGTGCGGCGTTCTCAAGCACGTTGACCAGGGCCTGTTCGATCAACGCGGCATGCACGAACAGCAGTGGCAAGTTGGCCGGCACCTGGGTATCGAGGTTCAGGGGTGCCAGCACGGCCCGCAGTCGATGCAGCGCGCTGCCCACGATGTCGGCAGGCGCTACCCAGTCGCGGGCCAGTTTGAGACTGCCGTGCCCCAAGCGGGTCATGTCCAGCAGGTTCTGGATATAGCGGTCCAACCGCTCGGCTTCGTCGCGGGTGCCTTCAAGCAGCTCACGTCGGTCCGATTCGGCAATGGCCTCGCCCAACGCCAGCAAGCTGTCGATGCTGCCGCGCATGGACGTGAGCGGCGTGCGCAAGTCGTGGGATACGGAGGCCAGCAATGCACTGCGCAGCTGTTCGGTCTCGCCGTGCAGACGCGCCGCCTCCAACTGCTCGGACAGCTGTGCCCGGGCCAGGGCCTGGGCCACTGGCTGCGCCAAGCCACGCAGCAATCGCCGCTCGGGGCCACTGAGCGCCTGGCCTGCGCACTGAGCCACGCCCATCAAGGCCAAAGGCTGGCTGTCCACGGTCAAGGGCCACCACCACCAACGCCCTTCGGGCAGTGTATCGCTACCAAATCCGGCCGCCTGATCGTGCTGCCAGGCCCACTGCGCCGCTGCGCGCTCGTTGTCGGTAAAAGAAGTGGGGTCGCCGCTGGCTACGTGCAGTTGGCCATGCTCGTCGCGCTGCAGGATGCAGACCTGCAAGCCAAGCCGGCCATCGAGGTGCTGGTGCGCAGCCTCCAGCACCGCCTGACGGTCCGTGGCTCCGGTCAGGCGGCGAGACAGGTCCAGCAACTGGATGGTTTGCGCCTGGGTTTCACGCAGGGCCTGCAACTGACTGCGCTGGCGCGCGGCAAGGTTACCCGTGAGCGCGGCCATCAGCAGGAAAAACACCAGGGTCAGCACGTCCTCTTCGCGCTGGATACTCAGGGAAAAGTTGGGCGCAATGAACAGATAATCGTACGCCAGGAAGGACAGCATCGCACAAGCCAGGGCGGGCCCAAGGCTGGTGCGCACTGCCACCAGCAGCACCGCTGCCAGAAACACCAGGGAGATGTTGGGCAACGCCAGCACGCTGGTCACCGCCCAGGCCAGGCCCGCCGCCAGGACGGTCGCGGCCAGCGCCAACAGGTAATGTCGCCATGCCCACACATATCGGGCTGCGGGCTTGGGTGCCGAGCGCTGGACGTCGCGATCGAGCACATTGACCTCCAGACCATGACTGCCCCGCAGCAGCCGTGCAGCGACACCGGCGCCGAACAGTCGGCGGCGCCACCGGTCACGGGACTGCCCTACCAGTACCAGGCTGGCACGCCGCTCGCGGGCATGCTCGATCAGCGTACGAGCCACCTCCGCAGCGCGCAGCACGACCACCTCCCCACCCAGGCGCTCGGCCAGTTGCTGGGCGGCTTGTATTCGCTGGCGCCCGTTCTCGTCGTGCAGGCGCCCGTTGTCCACGTGGACCAGGCTCCAGGGCAAGTGCCGACGCTGCGCCACGCGGCTGGCATGACGCACCAGGCGCTCGGCCTGGTCGTCGCCATCTACCCCGACCAGCAAGCGCCCGCGCAGCGCTGGCGCTGCAGTGCCGCCCTGGCGATAGCCCTGGGCGGCGTCGGCATCGACCTGGGCGGCAGCGGCCTGCATGGCCAGCTCCCGCAGCACGCTGAGGTTGCGCTGGGAAAAGAATGCGTCGATGGCCGCCCGCGCTTGCTCAGGCACGTACACCTTGCCTTCGCGCAGCCGTTCGAGCAGGTCGCGTGGCGGCAGGTCCACCAGCAACAGATCGAACGCTTCGTGCACCACCCAGTCCGGCACCGTTTCACGCACCAAAACACCAGTGATGTCGCGCACTTTGTCGTTGAGGCTCTCCAGGTGCTGGACATTGACTGTGGTGTAGACGTCGATACCGGCGGCTAGAAGTTCCTGCACATCCTGCCAGCGCTTGGCGTGGCGGCTGCCCGGCGCGTTGCTGTGAGCCAGTTCGTCCACCAGCACAAGGCTGCCCGGGGTAGTGAGCACCCCATCCAGGTCCATTTCGTGCAGGGTCACGCCCCGGTAACGGGTGCGCAACAGCGGTTGCTGGGGCAGGTCCGCCAACAGGGCTTCGGTTTCGGCACGCCCGTGGGTTTCGACCACGCCTACCAGCACTTGGCGGCCCATGCGCTGCTGGGCATGGGCATGGGTGAGCATGGCGAAGGTCTTGCCGACACCGGGCGCGGCGCCAAGAAACACCTTCAGCCGCCCTCGCCCCGGCTTTGGGAAATCTGCCAGCAGCGCATCGGCGCGGTCGGAATCACTCATGGGGTTTCCTTCACAGCAAGGGTCACAGGCCCTGGCCCGAACGGCTCATCCTTTCCAGTGCCTGGTTCAGGGCCAGGACGTTGACCACCGCAGGGCCCACCAATGGGCGCAGCGTGGCGGCTTCGAGCAGACGCTGCAAGCGTTCGATGGGTAGATGTCGGGCGGCGGCTACCCGTGGCAACTGATAGGCCACGGCCAGCGGCGGCAGGTGTGGGTCCAGCCCACTGCCCGAGGTTGTGACCAGCGCCAGTGGGACCGGCCCCTGCTCTGGCTGGTGCAGCGCGGCTGCCTGTGCCTGAACACGCTGCATCAAGGCTGGGTTGCCAGGGGCAAGGTTGCTGGCGCTGCTGGCCACGGTCGCGAAATCACCTGCCGAGGGACGGGAATGAAACCAACCGTCACCCTCGAAGCGCTGGGCGATCAAGGCAGAGCCGCGCACGCGACCCTGCTCGTCTTGCACCAGGCTACCATTGGCTTGGTAGGGGAACGCCACCTGGGCAATACCGGTGACTGCCAGGGGGTACAGCGCACCTGTCAGGAAGGTCATCGACAGAACCAGGCTCAGAGCCGGGCGTAGGTATGCAGTCATGATGGCCTCCTCAGACCAGGTGCAAGGCGTTGAGCAGCAGGTCGATGACCTTGATGCCGGCGAACGGTACGATGATGCCGCCCAGCCCGTAGATCAGCAGGTTGCGCCTGAGCAGCTGCGCAGCACTGGCAGCCTGTACCTGCACCCCACGCAAGGCCAACGGAATGAGCACGACGATAATCAGTGCGTTGAACACGATGGCCGACAGGATCGCGCTCTGCGGGCTTGCCAGCTGCATGACGTTGAGCACCCCCAGCTGCGGATAAATCACCGCGAACAACGCTGGCAGGATGGCGAAGTACTTGGCCACGTCGTTGGCGATGGAAAAGGTCGTCAACGCCCCACGGGTGATGAGCAGCGCCTTGCCAACCTGCACCACGTCCAACAGTTTGGTCGGGTCGCTGTCCAGATCGACCATGTTGGCCGCCTCCCGTGCAGCCTGGGTGCCATCGTTCATGGCCATACCCACATCCGCCTGGGCCAGAGCTGGCGCGTCGTTGGCACCATCGCCGCACATGGCCACCAGACGGCCGTCTTGCTGCTCCTGGCGAATGCGCGCCAGTTTTTTCTCCGGTGTTGCCTCTGCCAACACATCATCCACGCCCGCTTCGGCCGCGATGGCGGCTGCCGTGAGCGGGTTGTCGCCAGTGACCATGACGGTCCTGATACCCAGCTTGCGCAGTTCGGCAAAGCGTTCGCGAATGCCAGGCTTGACCACATCCTTGAGGTGAATCACGCCCAGCAGACGCTTGTCGAGGCACACCAGCAACGGCGTACCGCCTGACTGGGCAATGCGCTCTACCTCTCGGGCAAGGGCTGTCGGCATGTCCGCGCGCTGCATCTCGACGAAGGCAAGGAGCGCATCGACGGCGCCTTTTCGATAACGACGTGGCCCCAGGTCGATACCAGACAGGCGTGTCTGGGCCGTGAAGGCTACCGGTTGGTAGTGCCCGGCCGCCGGTTCGACGAAATCATGAAGCTGGTGCAGGTACTCGACGATCGACTTGCCCTCTGCCGTGTCATCGGCCAGCGAAGCCAGCAAGGCCCCCTCCCCCAGCTCACGGGCGGTCACACCGGGCGCGGCGTACAGTGCGCTGCAGCGGCGGTTACCGAAGGTGATGGTACCGGTCTTGTCCAGCATCAAGGTGTGCACGTCGCCTGCGGCTTCCACGGCGCGCCCTGAACGTGCGATGACGTTGAGGCGCACAAGGCGGTCCATGCCGGCGATGCCGATGGCAGAGAGCAAGCCGCCGATGGTGGTGGGAATGAGTGTGACGAGCAACGCGGCCAGAAAAATCAGCGGCAAGCTGCCCCCAGCGAAGTGAGCAAAGGGTTGCAGGGTCACCACCACAATCAGAAACACCAGGGTCAGGCCGATCAACAGCATGTCCAGGGCGATCTCGTTGGGCGTTTTCTGCCGGCGCGCGCCCTCGACCAGGGCGATCATACGGTCCAGGGTGGAGTCACCGGGGTTGCTGGCGATGCGGATCAGCAGCCAGTCCGACACCAGACGGGTATTGCCGGTCACCGCCGAACGATCGCCGCCTGACTCCCGAATGACGGGCGCAGATTCCCCGGTGATGGCTGCCTCGTTGACGGCAGCGATACCTTCTATCACCTCGGCGTCGGCGGGGATCATCTCGCCAGCCTCCACCCGGACTACATCACCCTTGCGCAGGGATACAGCCGGCACGTTGTCGAAGCTGCCATCCGGATTGCGACGCCTGGCCGAGAGCCCCTGGCTGCCGGCTTTGAGGCTGTCGGCTCGGGCTTTACCCCGGCCTTCGGCCAGGGCCTCGGCGAAGTTGGCGAACAGCACGGTGAACCACAGCCAGGCTGCGATCTGCACCGCAACGCCTGGGGTGACGCCATTGGCCGGGGCCAGGCACAGCACGGTGGTCAGTAAGGCCGTAATGGCCACCACCAGCATGACCGGTGAGCGTATGAGTTGACGTGGATCGAGCTTGAGCAACGCCTGCAGCAACGCTGGCCGCCACAGCGCGGCCAGCCGCGTCCGGGCTGCTGCGTCTGGTTGGGCCTTGATCTCTGGAATGGGCATGTTCATGGTCATCTCTCAATAGGCCTGGCTCAAATGGTCGGCAATCGGCCCCAAGGCCAAGGTCGGCAGGAAGGTCAGCCCGCCTACCAGCAGGATGGTCAGCAGCAGCAGGAGGGTGAACAGTGGCCCTTGGGTGGGAAAGCTGTTGGGGCCTTGAGGTGCCTGTGGCTTGGCTGCCAGGCTCCCAGCCAGCGCCAGGACAGGCAGGATGTAACCGAAACGGCCGATCAGCATCGCCAGACCGATCATGAGGTTGTGAAACACCGTGTTGGCGCCAAAGCCTGCGAAGGCCGACCCGTTATTGGCGGCCCCGGAGGTATAGGCATAAAGCAACTGACTGAAGCCATGGGCGCCAGGGTTGCTCACCGCTGTGGCCGGCCCTGGCAGGCTGGCAGCGACGGCGGCCAGTACCAGCACGCCGACCGGCATCACCAGCAACGTCGCCACCAGCAGCTGTACCTCGCGGGCTTGAAGCTTCTTGCCCAGGTACTCCGGCGTGCGGCCGATCATCAGCCCGCACAGGAACACTGCGATCAGCACGAACAGCAACATGCCGTACAGGCCTGCCCCGACGCCGCCGAAGATGACTTCGCCGACCATCATGTTGACCATGGCCACCATGCCTGTCAGTGGGTTGAGGCTGTCGTGCATGGCATTGACCGAACCGTTGGAGGCTGCCGTGGTAGTGACTGTCCACAACACCGAACCCGTGGTACCGAAGCGACTTTCCTTGCCTTCCAGAGGGGCTGCCTGCTCCACCTCGCTGACGTGCAGCGCCGGGTTGGGCTGGTGTTCGGACCACAAAGCCGATGCGCCGCCGACCAGAAACAATGCAAGCATGCAGGCCACAATGGCGCGGCTCTGGCGCAGGTCTTTCACGTAATGGCCGAACATGAACACCAGCGCCACGGGAATCAGGATGATCGCCGACACCTCGAACAGGTTGCTCCACGCTGTCGGGTTTTCAAACGGATGCGCCGAGTTGACGCCGAAGAAGCCACCGCCGTTGGTACCCAGTTGCTTGATCGCAATCTGGCTGGCTGCCGGGCCGAGCGGGATCAGCTGCTCGGCCCCTTGCAATGTCAGGGCATGGGCATAGTCGCCGAAGGTCTGGGGCACGCCCTGCCACACCAACAGCAGCGCCAGTAGCAGGGACAGGGGTAACAGCCCATAAAGCGTGGCCCGGGTCATGTCCACCCAGAAATTACCCAAGGCCGCACTGCTGCGACGGGCGATACCACGGCACAAGGCTACCAGCACGGCCAGGCCCGTGGCCGCACTGATGAAGTTCTGCACGGTCAGGCCGAGCATCTGGTTCAGGTAGCTGATGGAGGCCTCGCCACTGTAGGCCTGCCAGTTGGTGTTGGTCACGAAGCTGACCGCGGTATTGAAGGCCAGCGACCACTCAAGGCCGGGTAAGCGCTGCGGATTCAATGGCAGAAGGCCTTGGGCCAACAGCGCGCCAAACAGCAGCAGGAACCCAACCAAATTGAAGATCAAAAGCGCCAGGGCATAGTGGCGCCAGCCCTGCTGCTGCGATGGGCAGACCCCGGCCACCCGATAGCAGGCATTTTCGATCGGTCCCAGTAATGGCGTAAGCCAGGTGCGCCGGCCTTCCATGACATTGAAGTAGAACCTTCCCAGCCAAGGGGCCGGTAGCAGGACAATGGCGAAGAAGGCCATCAGCAAGGCGATATCGTAGGCGTGCATTGGCGCCCCCTTAGCTGCGATCGGCGCGTAGTAGCGCCGTCAGCAGGTACACCGCCATGGCCACCGCGATCAGCAGTGACAACCCTTCGAGCAAGTTCATGAATCAATCCCCGTTGATGCGGCTGCGGCCGCTTTATGGGGATTTTCGGTCAGGCCAGCGTAAAGGCTCGAGATCGTGGGGGCAGGCCTGGCATAAAGAACACGTAAAGAAACATGCTCGACCAGGCGGCAGGCCTAGGCAGTCGGGGTAGGCTGCACGTTGCGACTCCAGTCCAGCAGCAGGCTGTAGCCGATGGCCAGTAACGTCGGGCCGATGAACAGGCCGATGAAGCCGAAGGCAATCAGGCCGCCGAACACGCCGAGCAACACGATCACGAGCGGTAAGTCGCCGCCACGGCTGATCAGGTAGGGCTTGAGCACGTTGTCCACGCCACTGATCACGAAGGTGCCCCAGATACCCATGAAGATCGCCATGCCGTAGTCACCCTTCCAGATCAGCCAGCCGGTCACCGGCAGCCAGGCCAGCGGCGGGCCCATGGGGATCAGGCTGAGCATGAAGGTGATCAAACCAAGCACGATGGCACCCGGCACGCCTGCGATGAGAAAGCCGATCAACGCGAGCAGGGCTTGCGCCGCCGCCGTACCGATCACG
Organism: Pseudomonas sp. DE0157; assembly: GCF_007678615.1. Classification (NCBI taxonomy): domain Bacteria; kingdom Pseudomonadati; phylum Pseudomonadota; class Gammaproteobacteria; order Pseudomonadales; family Pseudomonadaceae; genus Pseudomonas; species Pseudomonas sp. DE0157. The sequence continues at coordinate 79,930 of NZ_VEJN01000021.1, read as the reverse complement.
CCATTGACCACCCGTTGTACCGTGCCGGCCACCAGGTTCAGGTAATACTCGGCGCGCTCGCCGGTCAGCCGGTGCAGCAGCCGAAGCACGAACGCCGAGAGCCGCGGCCCGTCGCGGTAGAAGAAGAACACGAAGACCAGGCTCAGGGTGAGTTCCAGCACGCCACTTCCGATCTGCGCGCTGCGGGCCAGGAGCCAGTTGCCCACCTGCCCCAAGTAGGGTTTGACCGATGCCAGCAGCGCGGCGCCCTGCTGGTCCAGCGACGACCACCAGCTGGCCATGCGTTCGCCTACCAACGGGATGTCGACCAGCCACAAAGGCGCATCCGGCAGGCCATCGACCTGCACATCACGCACGAACAAGGTCGCATCACGAATGTGGTCGGCCAGGTTGAAGCCCAGCCAGACCAAGGGCAGCGCCACGATGAGGATCCAGGCGCTGGTCAACAATCCGGCGGCAAGGGTTTCGCGCCCACCCAGCACGCGGGTCAGGAACCGCATCAAGGGCCAGCTGGCGAATGCGAGGATGGCGCCCCACAGCAGCGCCGAAATGAAGGGGGCCATGACCCATAGGCCGGCGCCTAGCAATGCCAGCAAAAGGATCTGGATCAGCAGGCGATCATTGTCAACCATGGTCTTGCCCGTCAACGGATCAGTTCGAGGTGCAGGCCATCGGTCGGCGAATCGCCGAGCTCCAGGCGAGCGCTGCGTACACCGGCCTTTATCAGTGCTTCACGCCAGGCCTCGGCCTGGGCACCGCTCAGGGTGGCGCGCAAGGTGCTGTCCAGATTGAGGCTGCGTGCAAGCAGGGTTGCCCAAGCCGGCTGCGGCTCGCTCAGATCAGGATAATCGAGCTTGCCGGTGTCACGCATTTCACGCAGCACGGTTGCAGCAGTAGGCAGCAGTTCACCCAACGGGCTGGCGGCGACGAACTCCTCCACATGCAGGTAGGCCCGGCGATTACCACGGGTCACGCTGTAGAGTGCGACCAACGTATCGGCCTGCTCGGCAGAGCGGCGCAGCAGGATGAACGCCTGGCGCTCATCGCCACCATTGAGCCGAGCATTGGCAAAGACATCGTTGGCCCACAGGCTAGCCTCGCCACAGTCGCGGCCCTGGCACCAGAACAACGGATACCCGCCGTCTTGCTGCAAGGCCTCGCGCGCGCGCGTGAAAGCCTCCCGCGCGGAGCGCTCAACCGGCAGCTCATAGGTGGTGGAACTGACCTGGCCACGGCTCTCTACTTTATCCTCCACCCGCAGGCGGCCGCTAATCTTGCGCAGTGGCCCCAATGGATAGACGCGCTCCTGCTCCACAGCCGGGCGCTGATCGACAACCTTGGCGTCCACTGGCACTGGCAGGCTGCCGGCCCAGAGCGTGGTGCTGGCAAGCAGCGCGCTGACGGCCAACAGGCAACGCAAGGCGGCAGGCGCATTCATAGGCGGCCCACGCGGCGCTCGGCGTCAAGGTGAAGCATGTACATGTCTGGCAATTGCATGGTTGTCTCCCTGATCAACCCGCCAAGCCTCGACACTTGTCCGGTGCAAGTCAAGCAAAGCCAAAGAAGCGATTGAAACAGTCTGCTACAAGCGTTGCGCCCTGCTCATCGTTCAGGTGCAGGTGATGGCCACCGGGCAAGGTCACCTGTTCAAAGGGTAGCTGCTCAAGCAACCCCTCGCGACGCGCCAGCATACCCTGCGCTGCCACCACCAGGCAGCCGGGGCACTTGACGTGCCGCACGTAGGCCATCGCCTGGGCTTGCGTCAGGCGCATCGGCGAGGGCAAGGTCAGGCGACTGTCGCTGCGCCAGCTGTAGCCACCGGCCACGGGCATCAGCCCACGCTGGGCCAGCAGCTCGGCCGCTTCGCGGCTCACCGCGACCATGCCCTTCATGCGTGCCTCCACGCCTTGGTCCTGGGTGCTGTACACCGACTTGCGCTTGGTATCGAGGCGCATCTGGGCGCGCAGCGCCATCCCCAGCTGCTCGGCAGCATCCTGCTCCTCACCGGTAGGCGGGATGAGGCCATCGATGAGCGCCAGGTGGCTGACACGCTCGGGCAATGCGGCGGCCAGTTGCACGCTGATGATAGCGCCCAGTGAATGCCCCAGCAGGGCGAAGCGCTCCCAGTCAAGTTGCTCGGCTGCGCGCACGATGTCGTAGGCGTAGTCGGCCAGCGCGTAGCCGGCACCCGGCGGACGATGTTGCGAATGGCCATGACCGGCCATGTCCAAGGCCACGATGCGCAGGCCCCGAAGGCGGGGCGCCAGGCGCGCGAAGCTGTTGGCGTTGTCCAGCCAGCCGTGCAATGCGATCACCGGCAGGCCGTCCTCGGGGCCGAACACGTGGCCGGCCAGCTCGATATGGCCAAGGTTCAAGCGTATGTCTTCGACCTGGATATTCATGCCTGACCCCACCGATCGAACAGGCCCTTGATCAGGCTGGCGGTATCTTCCGGGTGCTCAAGCGGGAACATGTGGCCACCCGGAACGCTGTGATATTCCCCCTTCGGCATGCCCCGCACCGCCAAGGCATGATGACGACGCACCACGGTACTGGCCTGACCACGGACCATGGCCAGCGGCAGGTGCAACTGCTGAACAGGCGCAGGGCTCAGGTGGGGTACGTTGCGATAGATGCTGATTTCGATAGCAGGATCGAAGCGCAGGCACAGCGCGTGCTGATGCTCGTGCAGGCCATGCTCGACGTAGGCATCCAGGCAGTCGGGGTCGAAGTGGCGGAACAGTGATCGGCTGGCGAAATAGGAACGGGCACTGAGCCGATCTTCGAATTCGGCGCGCCGACCTAGCGTCCGGCCGGCCGGGGTAATGCGGTCGATCAAGCCCAGGTGCTTGGCAGCGCGCAGCAGCCACTGGTCTGCGCGGGTCAGCACGGGCGAGTCGAGCATGACCACGCCCCGGTAGAGCTCAGGTCGCCGCAGGGCGGCATGCAAATGCAGAACACCCCCTAACGAATGTCCCACACCCCATACGGGGCCTGGCTGCTGCTCAAGGTGGTACAACAGCTCGTCCACCAGGCTCTGCCAGTTGGCGTCTACCGGAAAGCGCGGATCGTGGCCGTGCTGGGGCAAGCTCTGCACAGAGTAGTCCGGCGCCAGGGCGGCGAACAACTTGCCGTAGGTTGCCGACGGAAACCCATTGGCATGGGCAAAGAATATCGGTTGCGGCATGGTGGGCTTCCGGGCGCAGAGAGTGGCCCATTGTGGTTGTCCACCAAGCCCCAGGCAACGTTCGGAAAGGTCATCGGCAAGGGCGATCAGGTCAGGCCGATCGATCAAAGCTACCCAGCGAGCGGCGCAGACACGCCTTGATGAAGGCTTGCTGGCTTTCCAGCGCCTCGCGCGCCAGACGCTGGTCTTCAGCGTCAAGATCCAATCTGCGCAGCGCCAGGCAGCTGGTTTGTATCAGGTGGGCAACGCGGGTGCAGGCTAGCTGCAAGGCAAGCAGTTCCTGCTCGGCCTGCTGGCGTCGACCTTCCTCAAGCGCCGTGTTCGCCTCGATCTTGCGCAGCAGGTGGTAGAACTTGGCGTCGGCGGCCTCCCGCAGCAAGCTGTGCTGGGCGTGGTCCAGGGCGATGCCTTGCTCGACCTTCTCCGTGGTGGTTTGCAGGTTCAGCGAGCACAACAATTTCAACATTTCGCCCGTCATCGACCCAACCTTATGCCTGTTCTTTGTGACTAAGCTAGCAAGTCGCAATCGATTGAAACAACTAACAAAAATGCCAGTTGCCTCCATTGCAAACCTGTATGACGTAGCCAGCGCAGGCAATCAGCAGGACATGTGCAAGGCGCGCAGCGACATCAATCCCGCCAAGGGCCAATCCCCTTCTAGCTCCGCTAGGCTTGCCGTGCCCATGGCGGCCGGCCGCTGCAGGTGACCGTGCTCGAGCAACCCGACTAGGTGGCCGACCAACGGCTGGTGGCTGACCAGCAGCACGTGATCCAGACCAAGGCGTTCAATCTGGCCGATCGTGTGTTGCACATCGCTCTCGGGCATCAGCCACGGCACCGTGCGTACCGGCTCGCTAAACCCCAATGCCTCATGGACCAACGCAGCGCTCTGCTGCGCCCGAACATAAGGGCTGGCAATGATCGCCTGCAGTGGCTTGCCTGCCAGGTGTGCAGCGCTGTGCAGAACCTGCTCGTGACCGCGCGCGGTCAAGCGCCGCTCGGCATCGCGGGTGGCTCGCGGCTCGGCTTCACCGTGGCGCAACACCCACAGGTTCACAGCTTGGGCTCTCGGTCAGGTTCAGCAGGCGCAGGCGCGCGCGCCACATGGGGCGCCTCGCCGTCCGCCGGGCGTGGTGCTGGCCAATCGGCAAACGGCCAGGGCTTCTGATCGGTATGGAAGGTGCCGAAACGTCCGATCTGAGCCAGGTACTGGCTCAGGCTATCGCCAACGTCCATCACGCTGGCGCTGGGCGCACCGTAGATCAGTCGATAGATCAACTGGACTACTACCAGACCGGCCAGCAGCAACTCGGCCAATTGCCAGACCACCAGGAAAACCAGCATCCAGACCACGCGCAGGATCAGGGACTCGCGCTGGGCATGTTCAGGGGTATCGTTCATGTGTCGCTCCTTGCCGTTTGCCAGGGTTATCAGGGTTCAGTTGAAGCCGCTGGTGGAAATGAAATCGACATCGGTCTTCGGCTCGGCGCTCATCAGGTGCTCGATCACCTGATTCAACGTGCGGCCTTCGAACAGGATGGCATGCAGGCCGGCGACCAGGGGCATGTACACCTGCGCCTGCTGGGCCTTGGCCTTGAGTACCTTGAGGGTGTTGACGCCCTCTGCCACTTCCCCCAGCCGACTCACCGCCTCATCCAGGCTCAGCCCTTGGCCGAGCGCGTAGCCCACCTGGTAGTTACGACTCTTGGGTGAGGAGCAGGTGACGATCAGGTCGCCCACGCCGGCCAGGCCCAGGAAGGTCATGGGGTTGGCGCCCTGACTGACTGCAAAGCGGGTCATCTCGGCCAGTGCGCGGGTGATCAGCATGCTCTTGGTGTTCTCGCCCATGCCCAGCGCCACGGCCATGCCAGCGATGATGGCGTAGACGTTCTTCAGGGCGCCACCGAGTTCCACGCCAAAACGGTCACTGCTGGCATACACGCGGAAGGTCCTGCCATGCAGCACAGCCTGCACCTGTTGGCACAGGCGCTCGTCTTCGCTGGCCACCACAGTGGCAGTCAGGGCGTGCTCGGCAATTTCCCGGGCAAGGTTGGGCCCGGAGAGCACACCTATGCGCGCCTGCGGGGCGATCTCCTCGACGATCTGGCTCATCAGCTTGAACGTCTGGGCCTCGATCCCTTTGGTGAGGCTGACCAGTCCTTTGCCACGCAGCAGGTCGGCATGTGGCGCCAATACGCTACGCAAGGCACTGGAGGGCAAGGCCACGAAAATCAGGTCGCACGCCTGGAGCGTGGCCAGCAGGTCATTGACCGGCTCTACCCCCTCGTGCAGCCCAATGCCCTTGAGGTAGCGCGGGTTCTCGCGATGCTCACGCATCGCCTGGGCCTGTGCCGGGTCGCGCATCCATTGGCGCACGGGCACACCGTTCTGTGCCAGCAGGTTTGCCACGGCCGTGCCGAAGCTGCCGCCGCCCAGAACTGCAACAGGTTGCTGATCAGTCATATCCAATCCGTTAACACCTAAAATAAATGGCGACCGGCGCATTATACGGGTCACCTGCCCTGCGCCAAGGCCGGTCGGGCATTGCTCGCCCAGGCCAGGTGCATGCCCACTGATCGGCCAGCATCAATACCGCCGCAGATCACTGGCAAAACGGCAAAGTTCATTTACCATGCCGGCTTACCCACGATACAAGGCCGCTCCGTGCTCCCTGGCTCGCCTCCCTACCCGCGGCTGTTGCTGTTGACCGCCCTGCTCGGTGCACCTGCGCTGGCAGATGACTTGTTCATCGACAACAGCGACCTGCCACAGGTTTTGACTGCAACACGCCTCAAACAATCCCCGGCTGCGGTGCCAGGGAGCATGACCGTGCTCGACGGCGCCTTGATCCGGGCCAGCGGCGCGCGTGACATCCCCGAGCTGCTCAGGCTCGTGCCAGGGATGATGGTGGGCTATTTGGCTGGCAATCAACCGACCGTCAATTACCACGGCAGCAACGTCAACGAAGCGCGCCGCATGCAGGTGCTGATCGACGGCCGCTCGGTGTATCGGGCCGGGCTGGCGACGGTAGACTGGAGCGATATCCCGCTGGCGCTGGAAGACATCGACCGAATCGAGGTGTTCAGAGGGCCGAACACGGTCAGCTATGGCGCCAATGCCCTGATGGCCGTGGTGAACATCCTCACCCGCAATCCTGCCGACAGCCACGGCACGCGCCTGAAAGTCACGCGCGGGCAAAACGGCATCGACGACTTCTATGCCAGCCAGGGCTTTGGCTGGGACAACGGCGATATGCGTCTGTCCATCTCGGGCCTGCAGGATGATGGGTTCGACCATGACCAGTTCGGCCAGCACTACCGTGACAGCCGCCGCGCCACACGTTTGAACCTGAGCGCCAGCCATGCCCTGGCGCAGGACCAGACACTGGACTGGCAACTGGCCGCCAAAGAAGGCACCAACCAGCGGCCCTATACCTACCAGCCAGTGTTCCCGTTCGTGACCCAGCGCGGCAAGGATGCCGACGTCAAGTCCATGGACTATGCAGGCTCGGTGCGCTGGAACATCGACTTTGCCGCTGAACACAGCCTGTACGTCCAGGGTTCGGCGCAGCACTTCGACCGCCAGCAAGTGTGGCGGGCCTGCGACGCGGCGTTGTCCTTCAGCCCTGAACTCACCCGCCTCTGGCAAATGAACCCCAATTACGCCGAACGGGTAGCCCGCGGCGCGAACAATCCGCCCCCTAGCAGCAACCCTCAGGAGCAGGCCCTGGTCGATGCGATCAAGGAGCAGTGGAACAACCAGGGCGGCAGTGACGTGGTGTGCGGCGATGTCGACCAGAGCACGCGTGAAACCCGCTATGACCTGGAAATCCAGGACACCTACAGCCTGACCGACAGTCTGCGCCTGCTCAGCGGCATGAACTATCGCTATGATCGTGCCGACTCGCAGACCTACTTCAATGGCAGCGTGGACGATCAGACCTGGCGGCTTTTCGGGCAACTGGAGTGGCGAGCCGACGAGCACTGGATCGTGCAGGGCGGCGCCATGTTCGAGGATTCGCGGCTCTCTGGCAGCTCGCTTACCCCACGGTTGGCGATCAATTACCTGATCACTCCGCGCCATGGCCTGCGCGCCGTCTATTCCGAGGCGGTACGTTCGCCTGACATGTTCGAAAACAACGTCAACTGGAGCTACACCGTCAAGAACCTGATGCCCTACGCCTTTGGCCAGCAGCATGGCGAATACTTCGTCAAGACCCGCGGCCCTGGTGACCTGGAGCAGGAGCACATGCGCTCGCGTGAGCTGGGCTACAACGGCTACTTCAGCGATCTGGACCTGAGCATGGACCTGAAGGTGTTCTTTGATGAGATCACCGGCATGATCAGCGAGCCGCTCAAGAACAACCAGTACATCGCCAGCAATGCGAACCGCGCGCGCTTCAGCGGCAGCGAGGCCCAATTCGATTGGCGCCCTACCCTGCGCGACCGGCTGCGGTTGACCTTCGCCCATGTCGACGCCTGGGCCAGCAATCCTGCCGACCGCAACCTCAGCGCCAGCAACAGCGGCTCAGTCGGCTGGATGAGGGACTGGGGCCACGGCTGGTCCAGTGGTGCTTTCTATTATGGAGACGATGCCCTCAATCAGTACCGCTACGAACGCCTGGACCTGCGCGTAGCCAAGCGTTGGCGCGTGTACGAGAGCAACCTGGAACTGGCAGCCCTGTGGCAGCAACGCCTGGATGATGAGCCCACCACGGCCGTGCAGAACCGCTACGACAGCCGGCATCGGCTGAGCCTGAGCGCGGAGCTGGAGTTCTGATGGTTCGGTTGCTGCGCCTGTTGGTGCTATGGCTGTGGCCATTGGGACAGTTGTCCGCTAGCGAAATCCTGCTGGTCGGCGCCCAGGACCAGCCGGGCATCCGCAGCTTCATCGCTGCCCTGGAAAGTCGACGCCCCAATGACCACGTGCATTTCCAGGCTGCCAGCGAGCTGCCTGCGCCGGGCCGGCTTGACCTGGACCTGCGCTTGGTGTTGCTGGACGATGAGGCACTGCAATGGCGCCTGTCGCAAACCGCCGGGCCACCGGCACTGGCCATGAGGGTCAGCCGGGTGCAGGTGGAACAGCGCCTGGGAAAGTCACGCCCCGGGTTTCTCACCTTGCTGTGGAGCGACCCGCCGCTGGATCGGCAACTGCGCTTGACCCGCTACCTGTTGCCGCAAGCCAGGCGCATCGGGGTGCTGTACGGTGAGCACAGTGGGTTTCTGCTGGATGAGCTGCGCCGTGCCGCGCAACCGCTTGGCCTGGAGATCGTGGCACAGGCTTGGCCCGACCCGCGTGACAGCCGCCCCTTGCAATACCTTCTGGGCAGCAGTGACGTGCTGCTCGGGCTCGATGATTCGGACCTGTACAATTCCAAGACAGCGAAAAACCTGTTGCTCAGCAGTTACGGCCGTCAAATGGCCCTGATCGGCCCCAATGCCGGATTCGTCCGTGCCGGCGCGCTGGCCAGCACCTTTAGCGACCAGCAAGATTGGCTGAGCGTGCTCGACAGCCTGCTCGGGCAATCGCCTGCGCGCTGGCCCCGCAGCCTCTACCCAGCTCATTTCGGGGTCAGCGGCAATCAGCAGGTGGCACGGGCGCTGGGCCTGGAGCCCATTGATCCCGACGCCGCTGCCCAAGCCCTGGCTGCTGGAGAGCGCACCCCATGACCAAGGGCCTGAACTGGGACATTCATACGCGCACACAGATCATTAGCCTAGGCCCGGCGCTGCTGCTGACGCTGCTTTTGATCAGCTTCTTCACGTTCGTGCGCATCCAGGATTTGCGTCAGGAGCTCAACCACACCGGCCAATTGATTGCCAACCAGCTTGCGCCCGCGTCCGAATACGGGGTCATCTCAGGCAACAATGAAGTGCTCGAAGGCCTGATGCGCGCCACCCTGAGCATTCCCCACGTGCGGTTTCTGGAGGTGCAGGACAGCCGCAACCATATTTTGGTGTACGTCGAGCAGTCTGACGAAAGCACCAACCGCGCCCAGCAGGTGGAGGTGTTTCAGGCGCCGATTCGTCTGCAACAGATTCGACTCGAAAGCGATTTCCTCCAGGAAGGCCTGGCGGCTGCCCCGGCTATTGGCGATGACTACCTGGGGCGGGTCATCGTCGGCATGTCGGACGATGCGTTCAGTCAGCGTCAGCAGGAGATCGTGATCAAGGCCGCCGTGCTGGCGTTGTTCGCACTGCTGTTCACCTTCCTGCTGGCTCGCCGCCTGGCCCTGAGCCTGGCCAAACCCATCAGCGACATGGGCCATGCCGTCAAGGCCATCCAGCAGGGTCACTACGATACGCCCGTTCCGGTGGTGGACGACAGCGAGCTGGGGCATCTGGCCCGGCACATCAATAATCTGGCCCGTGCGCTGGAGCAGGCCAGTACCGAGCAGAAGACAGCCATTGCCGAGCTGATCCAGGCTCGCGAAGAGGCCGAGCAGGCCAACCGCGCCAAGTCCGATTTCCTGGCCATGATGAGCCACGAGCTGCGCACACCGCTCAACGGTGTACTGGGCATGCTGCAATTGCTCGAAACCACCTCGATGAGCAGCGAGCAGGCCGACTACACCGCAGTGGCGAGCGAGTCGACGGGGCATCTGCTGCGGGTCATCAATGACATCCTCGATTTCTCGCGGATTGAACGGGCGGCCTTGCAGCTCGAGCACATCGACTTCAACCTCGGCGAGCTCATCACCCACTGCGTCCAGTCATTCCAGCATGCAGCGCAGCAACAAGGGCTGACGCTGGACTTGAGCCTGGCCGAGAACACCGCCCAGTTGCAGGTGAACGGCGACCCTACCCGGATCCGGCAGATTCTCCTGAACCTGATCGGTAATGCCCTGAAGTTCACCGAACAGGGACAGGTGCGGGTCGAGGCCCGTTGGCAGGTGATGGATGAGCAGCGCATCTGGCTGACATGCAGCGTGCAGGACACGGGGATCGGCATCGACAACGATCGCCTGGAGATGATGTTCGTCGCGTTCCAGCAGGCCGACAGCTCGATTTCCCGTCGCTACGGCGGCACCGGCTTGGGCCTGTCCATCGCGCGCACCCTGGCCGAACGCATGGGTGGGCACCTGCATGGCCAGAGCCTCGAAGGCCATGGCTCGACCTTTACGCTGGAGATGCCCCTGGCATTGCCAGCATTGACGCGCCGGGCCCGCCACGTTGCGCCGCCCGGCCAGCTTGCCTGGACCGAACCCACCAGGGTATTGCTGGTCGAAGACAATGCCGTCAACCAGAACGTCACCGAGGCCATGTTGCGCAGCCTGGGCGTTGAGGTGAGCACGGCCGATGACGGTCAGCAGGCCGTGGAGCAGGTCAGGCTGCAGCATTTCGCCGCCGTTTTCATGGACTGTGGCCTGCCCTACATGGACGGTTACGAGGCCACGCGTCAATTGCGCCTGCTGACAAACGGCGCGCACGTACCGATCATCGCCCTGACCGCCAATGCGTTGCAGGGTGACCGCGAACGGTGTATTGCCGCAGGGATGGATGACTACCTGAGCAAACCCCTGCGCCGCAGTGAATTGCAGCAGGTGCTGGCGCGCTGGCTGCCAGAACAGGCAACCGCGACTGGCGATAAATGCTAAAGTGCGGCAGTCTTAAACACTGGACAGGACTCCTTTCGGACCTGAAAATAGACATTTCAGTGCACACCTGTACTTCTTTCGACAGGTGCGCTGTGACTTTCACTACAACGCAATAGTCTACCTGTAGGCTGCCGACCCGCTCGCGATGCGTGACGGGCCGGCCGGGAAGATTCATCCCCTGCCGCAGGGGGTTATTGAGGAGCTCGCATGACCAAACAACACGCCTTTACTCGGGAAGACCTGCTGCGCTGCAGTCGCGGTGAGCTGTTCGGCCCAGGTAATGCGCAACTGCCCGCGCCGAACATGCTGATGGTCGATCGCATCACCCACATCAGTGAAGAAGGCGGCAAGTACGGCAAAGGTGAATTGGTCGCCGAGCTGGACATCAATCCTGATCTTTGGTTTTTTGCCTGCCATTTCGAAGGCGACCCCGTGATGCCAGGGTGCCTGGGCCTCGATGCCATGTGGCAGCTGGTCGGCTTTTTCCTGGGCTGGCAAGGCCTGCCGGGCCGCGGTCGTGCACTGGGTTCCGGTGAAGTGAAGTTCTTCGGTCAGGTGCTGCCCACCGCCAAGAACGTCACCTACAACATTCACATCAAGCGCGTGCTCAAAGGCAAGCTGAACATGGCCATCGCCGATGGTTCGGTCAGTGTCGATGGCCGCGAGATCTACACCGCCGAAGGCCTGCGGGTCGGCGTGTTCACCTCCACTGACAACTTCTAAGGGTTATTCGCATGCGCCGCGTCGTTATCACTGGTCTGGGCATCGTGTCGTGCCTGGGCAATGACAAAGCTACCGTCACCGAAAACCTGCGCAACAGCCGTCCGGGTATTCGTTACAACCCGGAATACAAGGAAATGGGGCTGCGTAGCCAGGTTTCCGGCTCCATCGACCTCAATCTCGAGGAACTGATCGACCGCAAGGTCTTCCGTTTCGTCGGGCATGCGGCTGCCTACGCCTATCTGGCGATGCAGGACGCCATCAAGGACTCCGGCCTGACCGAAGAGCAGGTCTCCAGCCCGCGTACCGGCCTGGTTGCCGGCTCCGGTGGTGCATCGACCCTGAACCAGATGGAAGCGCTGGATACCCTGCGCGAAAAAGGCGTCAAACGTGTAGGCCCCTACCGGGTAACTCGCACCATGGGCAGCACTGTTTCGGCGTGCCTGGCGACGCCGTTCAAGATCAAGGGCATCAACTACTCGATCTCTTCTGCCTGCGCTACATCGGCCCACTGCATTGGTACTGCACTGGAGCAGATCCAGTGGGGAAAGCAGGACATCGTGTTCGCCGGCGGCGGTGAAGAAGAGCACTGGAGCCAGTCGTTCCTGTTCGATGCCATGGGCGCCCTGTCGACCAAGCGCAACGAAACCCCGGAACTGGCCTCGCGTGCCTATGACGCAGACCGCGATGGCTTCGTCATCGCCGGTGGCGGTGGCATGGTGGTGGTCGAAGAGCTGGAACATGCGCTGGCCCGTGGCGCCAAGATTTACGCCGAGATCGTCGGCTATGGCGCCACCTCCGACGGCTATGACATGGTCGCCCCAAGCGGCGAAGGCGCCATCCGCTGCATGCAGCAGGCGCTGTCGACCGTCGATACCCCGATCGACTACCTGAACACCCACGGCACCTCTACCCCAGTGGGCGACGTTGCCGAAATGAAGGGCGTTCGTGAAGTGTTCGGCGAAAATGCACCGAAGATCAGCTCGACCAAGAGCTTGTCCGGTCACTCCCTGGGGGCTGCCGGTGTACACGAGGCGATCTACTGCCTGCTGATGATGGAGAACAACTTCATCGCCGGCTCGGCCAACATCGACGAACTGGACCCGGCGGTCGCTGACTTGCCAATCCTGCGCAAGACCGAAGAAAATGCCAAGATCGATACGGTCATGAGCAACAGCTTCGGTTTCGGCGGCACCAACGCCACCCTGGTGCTCAAGCGCTGGGAAGGCAAGTGATTCGCTGACGCGCCAATAGAAAACGCCCCGACTGGTTCGGGGCGTTTTCATTTACGTTGTAAAAAAGATCCCATGGGGCACGACGGGACCTGTGTCATTTCCCCTTGGGCAGTACAGCCAGGAAGTTGTCCTTGGCCACGCGCCTGGCCACGTCCTCGGGCAAGGCATCCAGAAATGACCTGAAACTGTCCATCTCCTTCCCCAGGCTATCGAAGCGGCCGACCACATCCGAGCCCAGCATGAACCGCGTCGGATACCGCTTTACCAGCGCCAGCCAGGGTTCGCGTGGGACGCCTTGCTCATCGAGCAGGTAGGGCTTGAGCACACTCCACGACAGGTCCACATACAGGTTCGGGTAATCTTCGAGCAATCGCGTCAGCACGGGCAGCAGAAAATCCATCTGTGTCTGGTGCCGGTGAATTTCCATGCTGCTGCCAGCGTGTGCCCAGATGAAGCGCGTATGCGGATGATTGCGCAGGGGCTCTTCGATCTCGGCCAGGTACAAAGGGTTACGCTCGCGCTTGGAGGTGATATTGGAATGCAACAGCACCGGCAGGTCGCGCTCGGCGGCCAGGTGATAGACCCGCGTCATGGCTTCGTTGTTGGCACGCGGGGTTTCACCGCTGGTCAACGCCGTCAGGTCATCGTGACGTGTGAATACCTCGCCGATACCCTGCCAGAGGCCTGGATAAAGGTCGAGCATGCGCTCGATATGGCTCACGGCATTCTTGTCGACTGGATTGAAGCCGGTCAGGAAGGGGTGAAATCGCTTGCGCTGTTCGCCCGACAACTGCTGCAGCGCCGCTGCCACGTAAGTATCGGTGGCACTGTACCAATAGGCGTCGGCATCGTCGCCGGCGTAATAGCGGGGGCGCTTGGGCTCGTCTTCATGCCATTTCTTGGCAACGGGGATGCCGGAGATCATCGACTGATCGATGCCTGCAGCGTCCATGGCCCTGAGCAGCGCCGGCATACCTTCGGATTCCTGGAAGAAATCCACGTAATGCAGGTGCGCATCGCTGTAGCGGTATTCACGGGCCTCGGCACCTGGGCCAAGCCAGGCGGTCAACGCTACGCAGGCCAGTGCTCTGGCGATCATGGTTGGCTTCCTTGTAAGGGGCAAACCTACTAGACCTGCAAGGGCAGCGTGCGGTTCGCCAGCCCTGCCATCAACGCAGCGCTGGCAATCGCTCCGGTCACGTGCGCGCTAGCGCTGGAATACCTCGGCCAGCAGGTTGTGCATTGCGCGGAAGGCCCGCTCGGAGGTGCGCCGGTCGTACTGCGTCTTGCCAGGCACGTTGGCATCCGGGTCAGTGAACGAATGCACCGCACCGCCATAGCTCACCAGTTGCCAATCGACTTTGGCGGCGTTCATTTCATTTTCGAACGCCGGGAGCTGCTCTTGGGGCACCAAGGGGTCGGATGCGCCATGCAGCACCAGGACCGAGCCCTTGATGCGTTTGGCATCCTCAGGATCAGGCGTGTCCAGTGTGCCATGGAAGGAGATCGCTGCTCGCAGATCAGCCCCCGCGCGCGCCAGTTCGAGCGCACAGCATCCCCCGAAGCAGAACCCGAAGGTCGCCACCTTGCCGGGGCTCAGCGGCGCCTTGGACTGGCCCAGCAACTGGGCAAGGGCGCCTTCCATGCGCCTGCGCAACTCGGCGCGGTCTTCTTTGAGCGGCATCATTGCAGCGCCCGCCTCATCGGCATTCGCCGGGCGAACGGTCTGACCATAGAGATCGACGAGCAGCACCACATAACCTTGCGCTGCCACTTCCTTGGCGATGCGCTCGGCCCCTTCGGTCACGCCCATCCAGTTGGGCGCCATCACCAGGCCAGGCCGACCCAAGGCGCCGGGCTCATAGGCCAAACGGCTCTCGAAGGTCTTGCCGGACAGGTGATGGACCAGGGATTCGACGACTACCTTGCTCATGCTGTACTCCTTAAGGCTGCACCATGAAAAAAGCCCGCCGAAGCGGGCTTTAGCCATACGTCAATTCAAGCAGACAACTCGACCAACAGCTTGTTCAGGCGCCGGACGTAGGCTGCGGGATCTTTCAGACTGTCACCGGCTGCCAGCGCGGCCTGGTCGAACAGAATGTGCGACAGCTCGGCGAAGCGGTCCTCGCTTTGTTCGTGATCGAGCTTCTCGATCAGCGGGTGGGTCGGGTTGAACTCGAAGATGGGCTTGGAATCGGGCACTTTCTGGCCGCTGGCTTCCAGAATCTGGCGCATCTGCAGCCCCAGGTCCTGTTCGCCGATGGCCAGAATGGCTGGCGAATCCGTCAGGCGATGGGAGACGCGGACCTCGGCGACGTTTTCGCCCAATGCGCTTTTCAGGCGCTCTACCAGGCCTTCCTTATCCTTGGCGACTTCTTCCTGGGCCTTTTTGTCTTCTTCGGTATCCAGTTTGCCTAGGTCCAGATCGCCACGGGCCACATCCACGAACGCCTTGCCGTCGAATTCGTTCAGGTAGCTCATCAGCCACTCGTCGATGCGGTCGGTCAGCAGCAACACTTCGATGCCTTTCTTGCGGAAGACTTCGAGGTGCGGGCTGTTCTTGACCTGCGCGTAGGACTCGCCGGTGAGGTAGTAGATCTTGTCCTGCCCTTCCTTGGCGCGGGCCAGGTAGTCGGCCAGCGACACGCTCTGCTCGCCGCTTTCGTCGTGGGTAGACGCGAAGCGCAACAGGCCAGCGATCTTTTCCTTGTTGGCAAAGTCTTCGGCCGGGCCCTCTTTCAACACCTGACCGAAGTTCTTCCAGAAGCTCTTGTACTGCTCTGGCTCGTTCTTGGACACTTTTTCGAGCATGTCCAGCACGCGCTTGGTCAACGCGGTCTTCATCGAATCGATGATCGGGTCTTTCTGCAGGATTTCCCGCGACACGTTCAGCGACAAGTCGTTGGAATCCACCACACCCTTGATGAAGCGCAGGTAAAGCGGCAGGAACGACTCGGCCTGATCCATGATGAACACGCGCTGAACGTACAGCTTCAAGCCACGCGGCGCTTCACGCTGGTACAGGTCGAACGGGGCGCGGGCAGGCACGTACAGCAGCGAGTTGTATTCAAGCTTGCCTTCGACCTTGTTATGGCTCCAGGCCAACGGGTTTTCGAAGTCATGGCCGATGTGCTTGTAGAACTCCTGATATTCCTCGTCCTTGATCTCGGTACGCGGACGGGTCCACAGGGCGCTTGCACGGTTGACGGTTTCCCACTCTTGGGCTGGCTGCTCTTCGCCTTCGGCTGCTGTCTGTTCCTTGGGCAACTGAATTGGCAGGGCAATGTGATCGGAGTACTTCTTGACCACGTTGCGCAGGCGCCAGCCATCGGCGAATTCCAGCTCGTCCTTTTTCAGGTGCAGAACAATGCGGGTACCGCGCTCAGGCTTGTCGATGGTCGCGACTTCAAACTCGCCCTCGCCCTTGGACGACCAGTGCACGCCTTCGCTGGCGGGCTGGCCCGCGCGACGGCTGTAGACATCGACCTGATCAGCCACGATGAATGCCGAGTAGAAGCCCACGCCAAACTGACCGATCAGGTGCGAGTCTTTCTTCTGATCGCCGGTGAGGTTCTTCATGAAGTCGGCAGTGCCGGATTTGGCAATGGTACCCAGGTGAGCGATGACGTCGTCGCGGCTCATGCCGATGCCGTTGTCCTCGAGGGTGACCGTACCGGCCTCCTTGTCGAAGCTCAGGCGAATCTTCAGGTCCGCATCGCCTTCGAGCAGTTCGGGCTTTGCCAGCGCCTCGAAACGCAGCTTATCGGAGGCGTCGGAGGCGTTGGAGATCAGTTCGCGCAGGAAGATCTCCTTGTTCGAGTACAAGGAATGGATCATGAGGTGCAGCAGTTGCTTCACCTCGGTCTGGAAGCCCAGCGTTTCTTTTTGAGTCTCCACGCTCATGTTCTTCAAACTCCGATCAGATGACAGTGGTCGCCAAGCGGCATGGATGGCTGCGTTGGCGGCGGATGTCATGCAGATGGGGGCTGCCGAATTGATTTCAAGGGCTTGCCCGATTCGATCTTCAAATCCGAGCAGGTCGTGGCGAGCTGCTTGGCCGCCCTGCTTGCCGCAGGCGGTGTATCGTTTCCAGGTTCAGACGGGTGCCGATACTGACGCAACGAAAAGACGTGCATGTGCGTACCTGCCGTGCACTGCCATACTGGCGGAGTTGCAGTTGCCCGCGGCCGTTAACCCGCCTTAGTGCGAAACAATCGCCATGGCCGGAAGTTCAGTTTCAAGATATTTAATATCTGCGTAATGACGGTGGAACTAATCCAGCAGGGCCCGACTCGAAGCATCAAGTCAACTTATTCCACCAAGGAGAGACACCCTCATGCGTAAACCATTTGCTTTTGCTCTGATGCTGGCTGCTGCCATGGGCCTGGCTGCTTGCGATAAAGCGAGCGAAGACAAAGCCCAGGACGCACAAGAACACCGTGAAGAAGCCCAGGAGAAGATGGGTGACGCACAGGACAAGATGAACGAAGCCGCCAAGGAAAACGCCGAAGCTGCCCAAGACCAGGCCGAAGCCAATCGCAAGGCTGCCGAAGAGGCTGCCCCAGCCACGCCAGCGACCACCACTACGCCGGCCGATCCTGCCAAGCAGTAATCGAACCGAACAAAAAACCCGACATTGTCGGGTTTTTTTATGCCTGTCATTCGTGGACTAATCGTTTCAGTTAGGCAACGTGGACTGTGGGGCGTGCAACTCGCCTGTCGAACTTTCGGTGGGGGTGAACACCATGACGTCAAGCACGTCTGAATGGAACTCGCGGCGATAAAGGATCAGCACAACCCCTACACTTACCGCCATGAACAACCAGGGGTTGATAAACCAGCTCAACATGGCCATGCCGAAGTAATAAGCGCGCAGCCCGAAGTTGAATTGGTTGGCCGCCAATGACAGCACCCTGGCCGCCCTCAAGGCAAAGGCCTTGCGCTCTAGTTCGCTTACCTGACGCTCGCCGATCATGGGCGCCGAGCCCACCAGTACGGCAGCGAAGTTGTATTGACGCATGCACCAGCTGAACGTGAAGAAGGCATACACGAACACCGTGGCCAGGCACAGCAACTTGATCTCCGACATGCCCTGGGATGCCTGCTGCACCAGCGGTAAATCCGCCAGCAACGACAGCGCGCGGTCGGAAGCCCCCAGCACAGTCAAGATACCCGCCAGGATGATCAGGGTGCTGGGGGCGAAAAAGGAGGCGTTGCGTTCCAGGTTGCCGATGACGCTGGCATCGGCAATGCGGTTGTCACGCAGCAGCATCCTGCGCATCCAGTCTTCACGGTATAAATGCAACACGCTGGCCAAGCATGCGGTGTCCCGCCCCTTCCAGATGGCATAGCGCGTATAGCCGCCCCAGCACAGCACGAACCAGCATGCCGCTATGAGGTTATTGAGGTTGCTCAGGATGAAGTTCATGCAGAGATCCGTAGGTGCCATGTGCCGAAAGCATAAAGACCGTCTTTCGACGCTGGCAAGCCGCAAAAGGCACGCGAACTCCGGCGAATAATTTCCAAGGCGGCTCGCTTGCGACGTTTGCCAAGGTGCATATGAACAAAAGCCCCGCATCCTTGCGAATGCGGGGCTTGCAGTGCCAAGCAGTGGGTCCAGCATCTCGTGGCTTGTGGCCGATGCCGCACCCTGGGCTTAGCAACTCATGCCATGGCCTGGCGGGGCTTGCCGAGCATGCGATCGCATACCACTGCACCCGCCAAGGTCACCACCGACGGCACCAGCCAAGCCAGGCCCTGATCGCTCAAGGGCAAGTGAGTCATGAAGTCCGGGAGCACGTGGGCAATATCGCTACCTTTGACGGCATCTACCATGCCGAACAGCAACGAGACCAGCATCACCGGGCCGAGGATGCGCGTTGGCGAGTTCCACAGCTCGTTCACGAAGCTCAGCCCCACCACGACGATGCACGGCGGGTAGATGGCGGTGAGCACAGGGATCGAGAACATGATCAGCTTGGTCAGCCCGAGGTTGGACACCAGCAGCGAGAAGCCTGCCAGGATCACGACCAGCGCGCGGTAGGACAACGGCAGGATCTGGCTGAAGTACTCGGCACAGGCGCAGGTCAAGCCCACGGCAGTCACCAGGCACGCCAGTGCGATCAACACGGCCAGGAAGCCGCTGCCCAACGAGCCGAAGGTATGTTGCACATAGGCGTGCAGCACAGCCGCCCCGTTGCTGGCCCCTGCCGCGATTTCGTGGCTACCGGCGCCCAGGCGGAACAGGCTGATATACACCAGCGCCAGGCCAACACCGGCAATCAGCCCGGCAATGATGGCATAGCGAGTGATCAACTTGGGCGACTCCACGCCGCGCGAGCGGATGGCGTTGACGATGACGATGCCAAATACCAGCGCCCCGAGCGTATCCATGGTCAGGTAGCCATCGGAGAAGCCCTTGGAGAACGCGGCAGCAGCATAGGCAGGCTGCGCCTCGCCAATGGTGCCCGCTGGCAAGGCGAAGGCCGCGATGCCAAGCACGGCCAGCGCGATGATCTTGAGCGGTGCCAGGAACCGACCCACGGTGTCCAGCAGTTTGCCAGGGTACATCGACACCGCCAACACCACGATGAAGTAGACCAGGCTGTAGATGAACAGCGCCAGCGGGCTTTCACCCGTCAACGGCGCTACACCCACCTCGAACGATACCGTCGCGGTACGCGGTGTTGCGAACAAGGGGCCAACCGACAGGTAGCAAACGGCGGCCAGCAGGCCACCAAAGAACTTGCCGATCGGGCTGCTCAGCGCATCCATGCCACCGCCGACCTTGGCCAGGGCGACCACGGTGATCACAGGCAGCCCCACCGCCGTGACCAAAAAGCCCAGCGCAGCCATCCACACGTGCGGGCCGGATTGCAGGCCGACGATGGGCGGAAAGATGATATTGCCAGCGCCTACGAAAAGCGCGAACGTCATAAAGCCAAGCGCCAGGATATCCTGGCCTTTGAGAACTTTCATTTGAGGTAGTACCACACTGCTGAAATCGGGATTCGTGAGGGGATTTCCCCATGGGTGAGGGAAATGCTGCCCGGCTTGGTAGGCCAGACCCGTTTAGCGTGTCGTTCCCTTTTGGGGCACGGGCACAAAATAGTCGCGTAGATTAACCGGTTTACCCTTCAAACGCACTTGCACAGTGCGTGTTGTCCGATGTGCGTACGTCATTGTCGTCTGCGTGAACGGAACGATCGGTATTATCCGCTGGTTGAACAGGGTGTATGTACGAAAATTCCTATCACAGCTATCGAGAAAACCTAATCCGTTTGGCCCCCTGACCTGACGAGCAAATCTTCACGAGATTAATCGGCGCCCCTATACGACAAAGGCCACCCGAAGGTGGCCTCTGTGCGCGTGGGGGGTGCAGCAATATTACTTCTTCACTTCCCAACCGGTCAGCTCGGCCAAGGCCTTGCCGATGTCAGCCAGCGAACGTACGGTTTTGACACCTGCGTCCTGCAGGGCTGCGAACTTCTCGTCTGCAGTGCCCTTGCCGCCCGAAATGATGGCGCCAGCGTGGCCCATGCGCTTGCCCGCAGGTGCAGTAACACCGGCGATGTAGGAAACGACAGGCTTGGTGACGTTGGCCTTGATGTAGGCTGCGGCTTCTTCTTCAGCCGAACCGCCGATCTCACCGATCATGACGATCGCTTCAGTCTTCGGGTCTTCCTGGAACAGCTTCAGGATGTCGATGAAGTTGGAGCCCGGGATCGGGTCTCCGCCGATGCCGACACAGGTCGACTGGCCGAAGCCGGCGTCGGTGGTCTGCTTGACAGCTTCGTAGGTCAGGGTGCCGGAGCGCGACACGATACCGACCTTGCCTGGCAAGTGAATGTGACCCGGCATGATGCCGATCTTGCACTCGCCCGGCGTGATGACGCCTGGGCAGTTAGGGCCGATCAGGGTCACGCCCAGCTCGTCGCACTTGACCTTGGCGTCCAGCATGTCCAGGGTCGGAATGCCTTCGGTAATGCACACGATCAGCTTGATGCCGCCAAACGCTGCTTCCAGGATCGAGTCCTTGCAGAACGGCGCTGGTACGTAGATGACCGAAGCATCGGCGCCGGTCGCCTCAACGGCTTCCTTGACGGTGTTGAACACCGGCAGGCCCAGGTGGGTGGTGCCACCCTTGCCTGGAGTGACGCCGCCGACCATCTTGGTGCCGTAGGCGATGGCTTGTTCGGAGTGGAAAGTACCCTGCGAGCCGGTGAAGCCCTGGCAGATGACTTTGGTGTCTTTATTGATCAGGACGCTCATTACTTGCCCTCCGCAGCTTTGACAACTTGTTGAGCAGCGTCGGTCAGGCTGGTTGCAGCAATGATGTTCAAACCGCTTTCTGCCAGTACTTTAGCGCCCAGTTCGGCGTTGTTGCCTTCAAGGCGAACGACGACCGGCACCTTCACGCCGACTTCCTTCACAGCACCGATGATGCCTTCGGCAATCATGTCGCAGCGAACGATGCCGCCGAAGATGTTGACCAGAACGGCCGCGACATTGCTGTCGGACAGAATGATCTTGAACGCTTCGGTAACGCGTTCCTTGGTAGCACCGCCGCCCACGTCGAGGAAGTTGGCTGGCTTGCCGCCATGCAGGTTGACGATGTCCATGGTACCCATGGCCAGGCCAGCACCGTTGACCATGCAGCCGATGTTGCCTTCCAGGGCAACGTAGTTCAGTTCGAACTTGGCAGCGTGGGCTTCACGGGCATCGTCCTGGGACGGGTCGTGGAAGGTTTTCAGCTTGGGCTGACGGTACATGGCGTTGGCATCGATGTTGATCTTGGCATCGAGGCAGTGCAGGTCGCCGTCGGCCTTGATCACCAGCGGGTTCACTTCCAGCAGGGCCAGATCGTGATCCTTGAACAGCTTGGCCAGGCCCACGAAGATCTTGGCGAACTGTTGCACTTGCTTGCCTTCCAGACCCAGCTGGAACGCCAGCTCGCGACCTTGGAACGGCTGAGCGCCGACCAGTGGATCGATAGTGGCCTTGAGGATTTTTTCAGGTGTGTCGTGAGCGACTTTCTCGATGTCCACGCCACCTTCGGTGGAGGCCATGAACACGATGCGGCGGCTCGAGCGATCGACCACAGCGCCCAGGTACAGCTCTTTGGCGATGTCGGTGCAGGATTCGACCAGAATCTTGGAGACGGGTTGACCGTTGGCATCGGTCTGGTAGGTGACCAGATTCTTGCCCAACCACTGTGCAGCGAACGCCTTGGCGTCTTCCTTGCTGCGAACCAGCTTGACGCCGCCCGCTTTGCCGCGACCACCAGCGTGAACCTGGGCTTTGACGACCCACTCGTTCCCGCCGATCTTGTCGCAGGCTTCTGCCGCTTCTTCAGGGGTGTCGACCGCGAAACCCTTGGAAACTGGCAGGCCGTACTCAGCGAACAGCTGCTTACCCTGATACTCGTGAAGATTCATGCTTTTTACCGTCTTCGTTAGGTACTGCGCTTCGGCGCTGCGCCATCACTGGCGCCGCACCACCTGTGACCGTTGACCCCGGGTTATCCCATGTGATCCGGTCCGGCGGACTTTCCGCGGTGAGTCATGCACGCAAGACTCACGACGGGCAGCCCGCCGTGGTTTCTTATGATTAACGCTTCTTACGGTTGGCGACGTGAATGGCACCGCCATTCACCGCCAGCGCTGCTTCGTGCAACGCTTCGGACAGGGTTGGATGGCTGAAGACCATCATGCCCAGATCCTCGGCACTGGTGCCGAATTCCATTGCGATTGCGCCCTGCTGTACCAGTTCGGCAGCCGATGGGCCAATCACGTGCACACCCAGTACGCGGTCGGTCTTGGCATCGGCGATGACCTTGACGAAACCACCGGTGTCGTTGGCCGCCATCGCACGGCCGCTGGCCGCGAACGGGAAGGTGCCCACGTTAACCTCAACACCCTCGGCCTTCAAGGACTGTTCGGTCTTGCCGACCCATGCGATTTCCGGGTGGGTGTAAATGACCGATGGGATCAGGTCGTAGTTCATCTGGGCCTTGTGACCCTTGATGCGCTCGACGACCATGATGCCCTCTTCCGAGGCCTTGTGCGCCAGCATCAGGCCACGCACCACGTCACCGATGGCGTAGACGCCCGGCACGCTGGTCGCGCACTGGTCATCGACGTAGATGTAGCCACGCTCGTCGATGTTCACACCGCTGTCGGCAGCCAGCAGGTCGGTGGTCACTGGACGGCGGCCCACCGCAACGATCAGCTTGTCGAAGGTGATCTTCTGCTCGCCTTCGGCGTTGGTGTAGGTCACTTCGACTTCGTCGCCGTTGACCTTGGAACCGGTGACGCGCGCACCCAGCTTGATGTCCAGGCCTTGCTTGGTCAGAACCTTCTGGGCTTCCTTGGAGACGGCGGTGTCGGCAGCCATCAGGAAGGTGTCCAGGGCTTCGAGTACGGTCACTTCTGCGCCCAGACGCGCCCATACCGAACCCAGTTCCAGGCCGATCACGCCAGCACCGATCACGCCAAGGCGCTTGGGCACAGCTTGGAATTCCAGGGCGCCGGTGGAGTCGACGATCACATTCTGGTCGACCGGGGCCGGCGGAATGTCGATCGGGCGCGAGCCGGAAGCCAGGATGACGTTATCCGCTTCGATGACTTCGCTGGTGCCGTCAGCCTTGGTCACTTCGACTTTCTTGCCCGCCAGCAGCTTGCCGTGGCCCTGGATGGAGGTCACGCCGTTGGCCTTGAACAGGGTGGCGACACCGCCGGTCAGGTTCTTGACGATGCCTGCCTTGCGGCCAACCATCGCCGGTACGTCCATCTTCACTTCGCCAGTGGAGATACCGTGGACGTTGAAGCTCTCTTTGGCTTCCTTGTATTTCCAGGAGCTGTCCAGCAGCGCCTTGGAAGGAATGCAGCCTACGTTGAGGCAAGTGCCGCCCAGGGCCAGCTTGCCCTCGGCGTCGGTGTACTTCTCGATGCAGGCAGTCTTCAGACCAAGTTGGGCGGCCTTGATAGCAGCTACATAGCCGCCAGGACCGGCACCAATCACTACCACGTCGAATTTCTGGGTCATAAAAGATTCCTTGTTAGCTCAAGCGGCCGCTGCAAGCCGCAAGACAGACAGGCTTCGATCTGAAGCCTGTCGCTCGCAGCTTACAGCTGCGCGATTAGATGTCCAGCAGCAGGCGGGACGGATCTTCCAGCAGGTTCTTGATGGTCACCAGGAAGGTCACCGCTTCCTTGCCGTCGATCAGGCGGTGATCGTAGGACAGCGCCAGGTACATCATCGGGCGAATCACCACTTGGCCATTGATGGCCATCGGGCGCTGGATGATGTTGTGCATGCCCAGGATCGCGGCTTGTGGTGGGTTGACGATCGGCGTCGACATCATCGAACCGAAGGTACCACCGTTGGTGATGGTGAAGGTGCCGCCGGTCATTTCTTCGATGGCCAGCTTGCCGTCACGGGCTTTCTTGCCGAAGGTGGCGATACCGTTCTCGATTTCGGCCAGGCTCATGGACTCGGCGTTGCGCAGTACCGGGACCACCAGGCCACGGTCGCTGGAGACCGCTACACCAACGTCCGCGTAACCATGGTAGACGATGTCGTTGCCGTCGATCGAGGCGTTGACAGCCGGGAAGCGCTTGAGCGCTTCGGTCGCAGCCTTGACGAAGAACGACATGAAGCCCAGGCGCACGCCGTTGTGGGTCTTCTCGAACAGGTCCTTGTACTTCGAACGCAGGGCCATGACTTCGGTCATGTCGACTTCGTTGAAGGTGGTCAGCATGGCCATGTTGGACTGGGCTTCGACCAGGCGCTCGGCGATCTTGGCGCGCAGACGGGTCATCGGCACACGCTTCTCGGTACGATCGCCAGCGGCGGTCACGACCGGTGCCGGTGCTGCAGCGGCAGGCTTGGCCGCCGGGGCAGGCGCCGACTTTTTGTTGGCCACGGCAGCGACCACATCTTCCTTGGTCACGCGACCGCCTTTACCGGTACCCGACACGCTGGCCAGGTCGATGCCATTTTCTTCTGCCAGCTTGCGGGCAGCAGGGGCAGCGACCGGGTCGTCTTCACCGGCGTCGGCAGCGGCGGCGGCCGGTGCGGCGGCCTGGGCAGGCGCAGCAGCAGGTGCAGCGGCAGCAGCGCCGCCCTCCACGATCGAACCCAGCACTTCGTCGGACAGGACGGTATCGCCCTCGCCCTTGACGATGTCACCCAACACGCCGTCGGCAGTGGCCAGCACTTCCAGCACGACCTTGTCGGTCTCGATGTCGACGATCAGCTCGTCCCGCTTGACGGCGTCGCCTGGCTGCTTGTGCCAGGTGGCAACGGTGCCGTCGGCAACCGATTCCGGGAAGGTTGGGGCTTTGATCTCGATAGCCATTATCAGTGTTTCCTTAAATTCGGTTTCAGATGCGCGAAGGCGTTAAACGGTGAACGCGTCTTGCAGCAGTCGTTCCTGCTGTTCGGCGTGCTTGGAAGCGTAACCACAGGCTGGCGCGGCAGAAGCTTCGCGACCGGCGTATTCCAGGTTCAGCGCCTTGTTGTGGCGGCCCAGGATACGACGCATGTGGTGCTGGCTGCTGTACCAGGCGCCCTGGTTCATCGGCTCTTCCTGACACCAGACCGCGTGCTTGAGGTTGGTGTACGGCGCCAGGATTTCGACCAGGTCGTCTTCCGGGAACGGATACAACTGCTCGATACGCACGATCGCAATGTCTTCGCGGCCTTCGGCACGACGTTTTTCCAGCAGGTCGTAGTAGACCTTGCCACCGCACAGCACCAGGCGCTCGACCTTGGCCGGATCGAGGGTGTCGATTTCCGGAATGACGGTCTGGAACGAACCTTCCGCCAGGTCTTCGAGCGTCGAGACGGCGAGCTTGTGACGCAGCAGCGACTTGGGCGTGAGCACGATCAGCGGCTTGCGCAGCGGGCGAATGACCTGACGACGCAGCAGGTGATAGATCTGCGCCGGCGTGGTCGGCACACAGACCTGAATGTTCTGCTCTGCACATAGCTGCAGGTAACGCTCCAGGCGCGCCGAGGAGTGCTCTGGGCCCTGGCCTTCATAACCGTGCGGCAACAGCATGGTCAAGCCGCACAGACGGCCCCACTTGTGCTCGCCACTGGTGATGAACTGGTCGATCACCACTTGCGCACCGTTGGCGAAGTCGCCGAACTGAGCTTCCCAGATCACCAACGCGTTCGGCGTGGTGGTGGAGTAGCCGTACTCGAATGCCAGCACCGCTTCCTCGGACAGGAAGGAGTCGTACAGTTCGAAGCGTGGCTGGCCCGGGTACAGGTTCTTCAGCGGTACGTAGGTGCTGGCGTCCTTCTGGTTGTGCAGCACCGCGTGACGGTGGGAGAAGGTGCCGCGTCCGATGTCCTGGCCGGTCATGCGGATCGGGTGCCCTTCGAACTGCAGCGTGGCGTAGGCCATGGTTTCGGCGTAGCCCCAGTTGATCGGCAGGCCACCGGCTTGCATCTTCTGGCGATCTTCGTAGATCTTGGCGACCTGACGCTGGACCACGAAACCTTCAGGCAGCTCCAGCAGTTTTGCCGACAGCTCCTGCAGGGTCTTGAGGTCGAAGCGGGTGTCGTGGCGAGCCGTCCAGGCGTGACCCAGGTAGGGGCGCCAGTCCACGAACAACTCTCGGTTCGGCTCCTTGACCAGGCTCTTGACCACATGCAGGCCGTTGTCCAGCGCACTGCGGTAGTCGTCGATCTTGGACTGGGCGCGCTCGGCGTCGATGCGGCCTGCCTGGATGAGGGCCTCGGCGTACAGCTCGCGGGTGGTGCGCTGCTTGGTGATCTGCTGGTACATCAGCGGCTGGGTGCCGTTGGGCTCGTCGGCCTCGTTGTGACCGCGGCGACGGTAGCAAACCAGGTCGATGACCACGTCACGCTTGAACTGCATGCGGTAATCGACGGCTAGCTGGGTGACGAACAACACGGCTTCCGGATCGTCGCCATTGACGTGCAGGATCGGCGCCTGAATCATCTTGGCCACGTCGGTGGCGTACTCGGTCGAGCGCGCATCGAGCGGGTTGCTGATGGTGAAGCCAACCTGGTTGTTGATCACGATGTGCACGGTACCGCCGGTCTTGAAACCGCGGGTCTGCGACATCTGGAAGGTTTCCATCACCACGCCCTGACCTGCGAAGGCCGCGTCGCCGTGGATGGAGATAGGCAGCACCTTGTCGCCAACACTGTCGTTGCGGCGGTCCTGACGGGCGCGCACCGAGCCTTCGACCACAGGCGACACGATTTCAAGGTGGGACGGGTTGAACGCCATGGCCAGGTGGACTTCGCCGCCTGGGGTCATCACGTTAGAAGAGAAGCCCTGGTGATACTTCACGTCACCGGAGCCCAGCTCGTTCATCTTCTTGCCTTCGAACTCGTCGAACAGCTCGCGCGGGTTCTTGCCGAAGGTATTGACCAGCACGTTCAGGCGACCGCGGTGGGCCATGCCGATGACGACTTCTTTGGTGCCGTAGGAGCCGGAGCGCTGGATCATTTCGTCCAGCATCGGGATCAGGCTTTCGCCACCTTCCAGGCCAAAACGCTTGGTGCCCGGGTACTTGGTACCCAGGTATTTCTCCAGGCCTTCGCCTGCGGTGACGCGCTCGAGCAGGTGGGACTGCACGTCGGCGGAGAATTCAGGACGGCCACGCACGCTTTCCAGGCGCTGCTGGAACCAGCTGCGCTGCTCGGAATCGACGATGTGGGTGAACTCGGCGCCAATGGTGCGACAATATGTCTTCTGGAGCGCATCGAGGATGTCGCGTAGGCTCGCCTCCTCTTTGCCGATGAACAGGTCGCCGGCACGGAAGGTCGTATCAAGATCGGCATTGGTCAAGCCGTAGTGATTGATCGACAGGTCTACGGGCGCAGGGCGCTGCCACAACCCCAAGGGGTCGAGCTTGGCAGCCTGATGGCCGCGCATACGATAGGCCTGGATCAGTCGCAGCACTTCAACCTGCTTCTTCTCGTGTTCACTGCTCACGCTCCCGGCAGATACCGGCTGGGCGCGGCGCTGGTTCTTTGCCAGCAGTACGAAATGATCGCGGATCGTGGAGTGCGATACGTCGGTAGCGGTGCTGCCGTCGGCGGGCAACTTCTGGAAGTAGGTGCGCCACTCTTCTGGCACAGCGTTAGGGTCGTGCAGGTAGAGTTCGTAGAGCTCTTCCACATATGCAGCGTTACCACCTGAAAGGTGGGCGCTTTCCCACATGCGCTGCATCACGCTTTCTTGCATGCTTGGTCACCCTCGATTAGGGGACTGATCGGCGAGAGCCATGAAAACCTGGAACGGTCCGAAAACAGCGACTGAACCACGCCACCTGGATCCTGCTGATTTTCCGGGTACCAGCCCGGAAAGCCCCTGCTGGTCTCATCTTCATAGGTAATGAACAGGGGCTTTGTGAGCCCCGTTCGGGTTTTACCTCGGTGCGGGTGTTACACCCGCACGTCGGCGTACTGCAGGTACAACGTGTATCAGGTGCCGCTTTGCAGCAGCATGTTACGTACGTGGCCGATCGCCTTGGTCGGATTGAGACCTTTAGGGCAAACGTTGACGCAGTTCATGATCCCGCGGCAGCGGAATACGCTGAACGGGTCATCCAGGGACGCCAGGCGCTCCTGGGTTTTGGTGTCACGGCTGTCGGCCAGGAAACGGTAGGCCTGCAACAGCGCGGCGGGGCCCAGGAACTTGTCCGGGTTCCACCAGAACGACGGGCAGGACGTGGAGCAGCACGCGCACAGGATGCACTCGTACAAGCCGTCCAGCTTGTCACGGTCTTCCGGCGACTGCAGACGTTCGATGGCCGGAGGCGGCGTATCGTTCTGCAGGAACGGCTTCACCTTCTCGTACTGCTTGTAGAAGATGCTCATGTCCACGACCAGGTCACGAATGACCGGCAGGCCAGGCAACGGACGCAGTACCAGCTTGTTGCCCTTGACCACGCCCGACAGCGGGGTGATGCAGGCCAGGCCGTTCTTGCCGTTCATGTTCATGCCATCGGAACCGCACACGCCTTCACGGCAGGAGCGACGGTACGAGAAGCCCTCGTCCTTTTCCTTGATCAGCGCCAATACATCCAGAACCATCAGGTCCTTGCCGCCGGTATCGACGTCGAACGACTCCATCTTGGGGGCCGCGTCGGTGTCGGGGTTGTAGCGATAAACTTCGACTTTCAACATAGCAGCCACCCTTAGTAGGTCCGGATTTTTGGTTCGAAGGCCGGCACGGTCTTCGGCGCAAAGTTGACGCCACGCTTGGCAACGCGCTTGACACCCGGGTAGTACAGGGTGTGGCACAGCCAGTTCTCGTCGTCACGGTCTTCGAAGTCTTCACGGGCGTGAGCGCCGCGCGACTCTTTACGGGCTTCGGCCGCGATGGCGGTAGCTTCGGCAACTTCCAGCAGGTTCTGCAGCTCCAGCGCTTCGATACGCGCGGTGTTGAAGGCCTGGGACTTGTCGTTAATCTTGACGTTGGCAATACGTTCACGCAGGCCAGCCAGTTGCTCGATACCCTTGAGCATGTACTCGCCGGTACGGAACACACCAAAGTAGTTCTGCATGCAGCTCTGCAATTCGCGCTTGAGGCTGGCTACGTCTTCGCCGGTGGAGCGCTCGTTGAGCTTGTTCAGGCGATTCAGGGCAACGTCGATGTCGGTGTCGCTGGCGTCGAGGTGCTCGATGCCGTCGCTCAGCGCCTTCTCCAGGTGCAGGCCGGCAGCACGGCCGAATACCACCAGGTCGAGCAGCGAGTTGCCGCCCAGGCGGTTTGCACCGTGAACCGATACGCACGCCACTTCACCTACGGCGAACAGGCCAGGAATGATGTGATCATTGCCTTCTTCGTCCATGGTGATGGCCTGGCCATGAATGTTGGTGGCAACGCCACCCATCATGTAGTGGCAGGTCGGAACGACCGGCACTGGCGCAACGACAGGGTCAACGTGGGCGAAGGTCTTGGACAGTTCGCAGATGCCTGGCAGACGGCTGTGCAGCACTTCCTCGCCCAGGTGGTCCAGCTTCAGCAGTACGTGGTCCTTGTTCGGGCCCACGCCGTTGCCGGCGATGATTTCCTTGACCATGGAACGGGCAACCACGTCGCGGCCGGCCAGGTCTTTGGCGTTTGGTGCGTAGCGCTCCATGAAGCGCTCGCCGTGGGCGTTGATCAGGTAACCACCCTCACCGCGGCATCCCTCGGTGACCAGTACGCCGGCGCCGGCGATACCGGTCGGGTGGAACTGCCACATCTCGATGTCCTGCACCGGAACACCGGCGCGCAGGGCCATGCCGATGCCGTCACCGGTGTTGATCAGGGCGTTGGTGGTGGAGGCGTAGATACGGCCAGCACCGCCAGTGGCCAGAACGGTGGCCTTGGACTTGATGTACATGGTTTCGCCGGTTTCGATGCAGATCGCGATCACGCCGACGAAGGCGCCTTCCTGGTTCTTCACCAGGTCAACGGCATAGTATTCGTTGAGGAAGGTGGTACCGGCTTTCAGGTTGCCCTGGTACAGGGTGTGCAGCAGCGCGTGACCGGTACGGTCGGAAGCGGCACAGGTACGGGCAGCCTGGCCACCTTTACCGAAGTCCTTGGACTGGCCGCCGAACGGGCGCTGGTAGATACGGCCGGTTTCGGTACGCGAGAACGGCAGGCCCATGTGGTCCAATTCGAAGACCGCAGCCGGGCCTTCCTGGCACATGTATTCGATAGCGTCCTGGTCACCGATGTAGTCCGAGCCCTTGACGGTATCGTACATGTGCCAGCGCCAGTCGTCGTTCGGGTCGGCCGAAGCGATGGCGCAGGTGATGCCGCCCTGGGCGGATACGGTGTGCGAACGGGTCGGGAAGACCTTGGTGACCACGGCAGTCTTGTGACCGCCCTGGGCCAGCTGCAGCGCTGCGCGCATGCCGGCGCCGCCGCCACCGATGATGATGGCGTCGAAAGAAATGGTTGGAATGCTAGCCATGGATCAGATACCCCAGAGAATCTGCACACCCCAGACGAAGTAAGCGAACATCGCAACGCCGCATACCGCCTGGAACAGGAAACGAATCGCAGTTGCCGACTTGCCGAACGACATAGGCGTCAGGTAGTCGGTAGCAATGGTCCACATGCCAACCCAGGCGTGAGCGCCGAGGGCAACGAGGGCCAGCAGACTGAAGATCCGCATCGCGTTGTTGGAGAACAGGGCATGCCACTGGGCATAGTCGATGCCTGGGTGGGCGACCACGTAGCCGATCAGGAAGATGAAGTAAGCCGCGAGAACGACCGCCGAGACGCGCTGCGCCATCCAGTCATAGAGGCCCGAACGCGACAGGTTCGTGACGTTGGTTACCATACCCAAACTCCCACCAGAACGATCAGCACCACGGAGATGACGATCACGATTTTCGAGCCCAGCTTGCCGCCTTCCAGCGTCTCGCCGATACCCATGTCCATGATCAGGTGACGAACACCTGCCACGAGGTGATAAAGCAGGGCGGACAACAGGCCCCAGGTCACAAACTTGGCCAGCGGGCTGGTCAGACACGCCTTCACTTCACCGAAGCCTTCCTCCGAACCCAGCGACTTGCCCAGTGCATACAGCATGATGGCAAGGCCGATGAACAGAATGACGCCGGAGATACGGTGCAGGATGGACGTGTACGCGGTGACAGGAAGCTTGATGGTCCTTAGGTCTAGGTTTACAGGTCGTTGGCTTTTCACGGCTTTTTTCACACTGAAGAGCCCCTAGCGAATCAGGGCAAAGTTGTTGGTAAGTGTACTGGTCAGGTACCCACCACCCAGGGAACGGCGACCCCCAGCAGGTCGGGCTTGCAAGCCCCTGGCGGTCGGGTGCCGAGTATAGACAGTTAGGCTGCTCATGACAACGTGAGGGGGTAGCCCGAATAGCGCATTGCCTTTAAGGAGGAAAAGGCGTAAATGGGCGAGAATTTCGGGAAAAATCAGGCTTGAACAGCTGATTCAACAAGCCTTTAGGCAAATTGACATCTGAATTTATCCCTCTATAGTGGTGCGGGCCCTGCGTGGGGGGTCTGTCTGATGATTTCAAGCATTAATAGGAGGCCACATGGCTGACAAAAAAGCGCAGTTGGTCATCGAGGGCACTGCCCCCGTCGAGCTGCCCATTTTAACCGGCACGGTTGGTCCTGATGTAATCGACGTCCGCGGGTTGGGGGCCACTGGTCACTTCACCTTCGACCCTGGTTTCATGGCAACGGCCTCGTGCGAGTCGAAGATCACCTACATCGACGGCGACAAGGGTATCCTGCTGCATCGCGGCTATCCCATCGAACAACTGGCCGAACAGTCCGACTACCTCGAGACCTGCTACCTGCTGCTCAACGGCGAACTCCCCAATGCCGAGCAGAAAGCCCAGTTCGTCAGCACCGTCAAGAACCACACCATGGTTCACGAACAGCTCAAGACGTTCTTCAACGGCTTCCGCCGCGACGCTCACCCGATGGCGGTGATGTGCGGTGTGGTCGGCGCCCTGTCGGCCTTCTACCACGACTCCCTGGACATCAATAACCCGCAACACCGCGAAATTTCCGCGGTGCGCCTGGTCGCAAAGATGCCGACCCTGGCCGCGATGGTGTACAAGTATTCCATGGGGCAGCCCATGATGTACCCGCGCAACGACCTGTCGTATGCGGAAAACTTCCTGCACATGATGTTCAACACCCCGTGCGAGATCAAACCGATCAGCCCGGTGCTGGCCAAGGCAATGGACCGGATCTTCATCCTCCACGCCGACCACGAGCAGAACGCCTCCACCTCCACCGTGCGCCTGGCAGGTTCGTCGGGTGCCAACCCGTTCGCCTGCATCGCTGCCGGCATCGCGGCACTCTGGGGCCCGGCCCACGGCGGTGCCAACGAAGCGGTACTGACCATGCTCGATGAGATTGGCGATGTGTCCAACATCGACACCTTCATCGCCAAGGCCAAGGACAAGAACGATCCGTTCAAGCTCATGGGCTTCGGCCATCGCGTCTACAAGAACCGCGACCCGCGCGCCACCGTGATGAAGCAGACCTGCGACGAAGTCCTGCGCGAGCTGGGCATCAAGAACGACCCGCAGCTCGAACTGGCCATGCGCCTGGAAGAGATCGCCCTGACCGATCCTTACTTCATCGAGCGCTCGCTGTACCCGAACGTCGACTTCTACTCGGGCATCATCCTGAAGGCCATCGGCATTCCGACCAGCATGTTCACCGTGATCTTTGCCCTGGCGCGCACCGTAGGCTGGATTTCGCACTGGAAAGAAATGCTCTCCAGCCCGTACAAGATCGGCCGCCCGCGCCAGCTGTACACCGGCGAGGCGAAGCGCGACATCGTGGCACTGAGCGACCGCAAGTAAGCGTTCAACGCCCAATGCCAAAAGGCTGCCCTCGGGCAGCCTTTTTTGGTTGGTCCAGTGCTGACCGCCTCTTGTGACAGGCGGCCCTTCACCCATCCAGCAGAGAAACGTCAGTTTTTCTCAGCGCGCGCCCGAAGCGCCTTGAGCGTATTGAACGGCGCTTCCACCACGAACTTGTTGGCAACCATCGCCGGCACACTGCCGCCTGGCTCGGTATGCACCTGGTACGTGACCTCCGTGCTGTCACCCTTGGGCACCAGCTTCCAGAAACCGTCCACCTTCGCCACCCGCACGAAGCCCTTCTCCTCGGGCACGTAGGCAGGCTCTTCGACGAGGTTGCGCGTAAGACTGCCATCGGCACTCTTGACCGTGGTTACACGCAGCACGGAGTCGCGTGGTGTCACAGGCCAGGGTGTATTGAACTGGGTGTAGGTCCAGCTCTGGTCACCCTCGTGCTTGAGCAGTTTCTGCAACTTGCACTCGTGAATCCAGGCACAAGCCCCGGCCACATCCTCCTGCAACGCCTGAACCTTGGCCAGCGGCGCCTTGATGACGGTCACGCCTCGGTAAGCCTTGTACTTGGAGCCCGGCACTTCACTGAGAGAGACCTTGATGCCCTCCTCGTCCTTGGCCACCTGCCAGTTTTCAGCCAAGGCAACAGGTGCAAACAGAACACTGACGCCACACAGCAGCGCAATACGCTTGAACGATCTCATCATGTTTATCCTTGTTGTCGAAGATCCAGCCTGTCACGCCGCCGTTACCCGCTCCCACCAGCCCAGAATCCTGATCGCCTCTTCATTGTCAGCGCCGCACACCTCGGGATCGGCCTTGAAACCGCCACAGACCGCCGGCCGCTCGGGTTTGCCGAACAGGTCGCACAGGTTCGCAGGGGTAAGGTGCAGACACCTCACCCCTGCCGGCTTGCCCTCGGGCATCAGTGGCATGGCTGAGGTGATGGATGGCGCGATGCAACAGGCGCCGCAGCCTTCGCGGCATTTCATGGCATTCAAGTGACTCAGGGCTCCAGAGAACGGGATAGGGCGGCACACACGGATAGTAACCGCTCAAACAGACGTTTGAAATTGCCACCCAGATGAAAATCCACTGACTGGCCGGTCAGTCCCCGCTCACTGACGGTACTCGAAATCGATGGCGGCGCCTTCGACATCCCGGCGGCTGTCGTTGCGAAGCTGCAATTGCATTTCGTTGCTGATCAAGCGGCCGTTGAGTTGAAATGGACTGTCGGCTTCGGACTTTTCAACGAACAACGGCGGCAGCAAGGGCTTGCGCTTCTTGATGGGCGATGGCTCACCCACATTCGGCTGCAGGTTATCCACCAGCTCGGTCGGCAAGCTCAGGTCGAGGTTGGCTTTGGGCAATGGCTTGGCCACTTGCTTGCTGACCTTCTTGTGCGTCGATTTAGCGCGCTTGCTGACTGCCTTGCGAGCACTTTGCTGTGCCTTGGGTTTGACTTGCGCTTTATCTGTACCGGACTGTGCCTGGCTTGCTGGCTGGGCAGCCTGGGCTGGGCTGCCCGGCAGAACCACGGGCAGCAGACACAAGACCATCAGATACCGGCGCAGTGCGTTCATGGCAAATGGACAGAACTCCATGGAAAATGCGTATGCTCCCTGTTCCGCAGCCGCCTGGCAAGCCTCACAAAAGCGGGGTTGCAGGCTCTCTGCACAATTGTTGTGCCAGTAGTCCCAAGGTGATGACTGCGCGCTCGGCCTCCTTGTTCCATGGAATCCCGCAGTTCAGGCGGATACAGTGGTTGAACTGCTCGGTGTTGCTGAAAATCAGCCCCGGCGCGATGCTGATCCCCTGCTCCAGCGCCCGCACGTGCAGCTCCTGGGTATTGACCCGGCCAGGCAAGCTCACCCACAGAATGAAGCCGCCCGTTGGGCGCGTCATCTGAGTGCCCTCCGGGAAGTGCTGCTGCACCGCCAACTGATACGCACTGAGGTTCTTGCGGTACTCCTGGCGAATGAAGCGAAGATGGCGATCATAACCACCGTTTTCCAGGTAAGCCGCTACCGCCATCTGGGTCACGCTGCACGCCGAATGGGTGGTGAAGGTCTGCAAGCGCTGGATCTCGTCCTGGTAGCGGCCGGCAATCATCCAGCCCACTCGCACGCCAGGCGAGAGCGTCTTGGAGAAGCTTGAGCAGTAGATGACCCTGTCCAGACGATCGAACGCTTTCAAAGCCTTGGTCTTGCCCTGCTCGAACATCAACTCGCCATAGATGTCATCTTCGACGATCTGGATGTCGTAGTCCGATGCCAGGCGCAGCAACTGCTTTTGCCGCTCTTCGGGAACGGTCCCTCCTAGCGGGTTGCTCAACCGCGCGGTCAACACCAACGCCTTGATGGACCATTGGTTGGCGGCCAATTGCAAGGCCTCGAGACTGATGCCGGTCGAGGGGTCGCTGGGGATCTCGATCACTTTCAATCCGAGCAAGTCCGCCAATTGCAGAAGACCGTAGTAGGTCGGCGACTCGGCCGCGATCAGGTCGCCGGGCTTGGTGAGCACACGCAGCGACATCTGTAACGCATCGACACAGCCATGGGTGACGATCACCTCCTGAGGGTCGACCAGCACGCCGGCGTCGCGCATGCGAATGGCGATCTGCCGACGCAGGGGCTCGAAGCCTGGGCTGAACATGTAGCTGAAGGCGCGCGGGCTGTGAAAGCGTGTCACCTTGGCCAGTTGCTGGTGCAAGGCTCGCACGGGCAGATAGTCGACATGTGGCACGGCCGCGCCGAAGGCGAATACGCCATCGCGGCGCGCCTCGGTCAGCACCTGCTGGATGATGCTGGCCCGGGTCACCAGACCGGGGCGCTCCACGCGCGCGATGTCCGGCGTGGGCGCCGTTAGCGCCGGGGTCTGGTGCACATAATAGCCAGACTGGGGACGCGCGCGAATCAACCCCTGGTCCTCCAGGTTGGCATACGCTTGCAGGACGGTGGCATGGCTGACATTGAGCTGTGCACTCATCTTGCGCACCGAAGGCACCCGTTCGCCTGGCTGGTAGACACCGCGCCGGATGTCTTCGGCCAGTTGCTGGGCGATACGCTGGTATAACAGCAGGTTGGTCATGGCTGGATCTCGACGCGCGGACAGGCTCATTATTCTTGTGTCGCTCACTGCGGTTCAGGATACCGGAACAGTTGCAAAGTGTACTGGGACAGATGACAGAATAGTCAACGGTACACGTGCTTGGAAGCGATTTGCAGCACCGGCACTTAAACGGTGTGCGGGCATGCTGGTCATGAGCCTATCCGGCAGGTGGCAAGCGCCCAAAAGTCATTCACGCGCAGGGGCAACGGCTGCCATGCACTGCCCATTTCGACGGCCAGCATGACCCATTGCCCGGGCCTGACACCCATCCATCAGCGTGCTGGCGCGAGCTTGCCCTTGTCGTCGGAGAACACGATCTCGACCCGTCGATTCTGCGCCCTACCCCGCTCCGAGGCGTTGACCTCAACCGGGTATTGGTCGCCATAGCCCTCGACTTGCATCCGTTTTTCATCGATGCCCAGGTCGGCCAGCATATCGGCCACGGCCTGCGCCCGGTCGCGGGACAGCTTGAGATTCTCTTCAGGCGTGCCAGTGCTGTCGGTATAACCTTCGATGCGCACTATGCGGCGGGGGTTGAGCTGGAGGAACTGCACAAGCTTGAGCACCGTCCGGCTGGCCGAGTTCTTGAGATCGGCGCTGCCGGTATCGAACAGTACGTCACCCAGCGTCATGACCAAGCCACGGTCGGGCTGCTCCGACGCCAGTGCGACGATCTGCGACTCGACCCATTTGCCCTGTTGCTGCACGCTGGCCAGCTTGGCCTCGCGCAGCGCCAATTGCAGCCGTTGGCGTTCCAAGTCGAGCTTGGCCTGGCGTTCCTGATTCAGCGCAAGCTTGGCGTGCTCACTGGCAATTTCGCTATAGCGTTGACTGAGGTAGGCGTAATGGCGCACATCGGCACCGGTACCCATGTAGCTGGACAAACGCTCGGCGCGCGACAGCGACTCGCCAGCGCGGATCACATCACGCGGCGCGCTGCGCAGCACATCCGAGTCGTCCTTGACCTTCTGGAAGCTGGCAGCGGCTTGATCCAGCGCGGCCGTGCTGCGCTGGCTGGCGCAACCGGTCAGGCCTGCTGCAAGGGCCAGCAACGTCAGTACCGTGAAAGAACCACGCGCCATCATGGCTGCACCTCCAATTGTTTGCGCAGGCGCTTAATCCTCGATTGCAGCAGTTGCAACTGCTCATCGCTCTTTTGGTTCAACACTTGTGCCTCGGCCAGCCGAGCATCGAGCTCAGCCTGTTCGGCGCGCATGCGAGCGTCGCGAAAATCCTGTGTGAGCATGTTTGTACGAGCACGTCCCAGTTTGTCTTCGGCCAGCTTGAACGCTTCGACCTGGTCGGTAGCACCAACCGCTTTTGCTTGTTCCAGGGCCTGTTCGGAGAGGCGCATCTGCTCATCCGGGACAGGGTCGTTGGCGCAGCCAGCCAGGGCAAGCACGGCCATGGCAAGGATCAAAGGTTGGGTTTTCACGCGATCTTCCTAGTGTTTGGGGGCGTCGCCCTGCACCTGCAATTGCGCCTTCCAGCGCTCGAGATTGGTCTGCAGCACAGCATCGGACGTACCGGAGATGGGCAATTCTGTCAGTTTTTCCGCCAAATGCCCACGCAGCCAACTGTCGTTGCACGCCGAGTCATGGGACAGCGCCACGTAAAGCCCGGGTCGATCAACGGGTAGGCCGCGGGCAATCAGGGCATCGTTCATGCCCAGGCTCTGGACCATGGCCATGCCCGAGTAACGACCGGCTAGCACGTAGTCTACTTGGCCGAGTACCAACTTCTGAAAGGCCTGGGTCAGATTCTGCGCCATCACCGGTTTCAACTGGTCTTTGGCAAACGCGGTGAACGCGGGGGTCAACCGCGCTCGCTCCGAAAGACTTCCCCGATACCGCGCCAGGTCGGCTGGGCCATCGAAGGTCAACTCGGCATCGTGCCGCGTCCATACCAGATACTCATTGAGTTGCAACGGCGGGTGGATGTAGTCCAGCGATGTCAATTGCTCAACTTGCAACGGCGCATCGAGCAGCAGATCCATGCGCCCGCTGCGCACCTCCTCAAGGGCCTGATCGCGCCGGCCGGCATTGAGCACTTCCACCTTGATACCCAGCTTGCCCGCGACTTGGCGCAGCAAGTCGACGTTGGCGCCAATCAGGTGCTTAGGGTCTTTAGGATCCTGCCACGAATAGGGCGGCGCGTCGGGGCTGCCGGTGGCCACCAGGCGTTCGCACTTGCCTGCCGCCATCGCCAGTGGCGATACCAGAACTGTCATGCAGGCCAGCGTCCTGCCCGTTGCACCCAACCTCATCCCATACTCCTCGACCATAAAAAAAACCCGGCCCTCAACAAGAGGGCCGGGTTCTTTATAAGTGAAGCCAGCGGATCAGACCAGCTTTTCCAGCTCCGGCACGGCTTCGAACAGGTCGGCAACCAGGCCGTAGTCGGCAACCTGGAAGATCGGTGCTTCTTCGTCCTTGTTGATCGCCACGATCACCTTGGAATCCTTCATACCGGCCAGGTGCTGGATGGCGCCCGAGATACCGACGGCGATGTACAACTGCGGAGCGACGATCTTGCCGGTCTGGCCGACCTGCATGTCGTTGGGCACGAAGCCCGCATCGACCGCTGCACGGGAAGCGCCAACAGCGGCACCCAGTTTGTCGGCCAGGCTGTACAGGTGGCTGAAGTTATCGCCGTTACCCATGCCGCGCCCGCCGGAAACGACGATTTTGGCAGCGGTCAGCTCAGGGCGATCGGACTTGGCCAGCTCTTCGGAAACGAACGCCGAGATGCCAGCATCATGGGCAGCACCCACCGCCTCGACAGCGGCGGCGCCACCCTCGGCAGCCACGGCATCAAAGCCGGTCGTGCGCACGGTGATGACCTTCACGCTGGCGCTCGACTGCACGGTAGCGATGGCGTTACCCGCGTAGATCGGGCGCTTGAAGGTGTCGGCAGATTCGACCGAGATGATTTCGGAGATCTGATCGACGTCCAGCAGCGCTGCAACGCGCGGCAGGGTGTTCTTGCCATTGGTGGTGGCCGGGGCCAGCACGTGGCTGTAGCCCTGGGCAAGCTCGACGATCAACGGCGCAACGTTCTCGGGCAGCGCATGGGCGTAAGCGGCATTATCGGCGACCAGAACCTTGGCCACGCCGGCGATCTTGGCGGCGGATTCGCCAATGGCACCTACATTGTGACCGGCGACCAGTACGTGCACGTCACCACCAATCTTGGCGGCAGCAGCAACGGTATTGAGGGTGGACGGCGCAACGGCACCGTTCTCGTATTCAGCGACAACCAGGATAGTCATTTAGATTACCTTCGCTTCGTTCTTCAGCTTCTCGACCAGTTCGGCCACCGATTTGACCTTGATGCCAGCGCCACGGGCAGCGGGTGCTTCCACTTTCAGGGTCTTGTTGGTAGAGGCCAGGGAAACGCCCAGCGCATCCGGCGTCAGGGTCTCGAGCGGCTTCTTCTTGGCCTTCATGATGTTGGGCAACGACGCGTAGCGCGGCTCGTTCAGGCGCAGGTCGGTGGTGACGATGGCCGGCAAGTTGAGCGCGACGGTTTGCAGGCCGCCGTCGATTTCACGGGTGACGTTGAGCTTGTCGCCAGCGACTTCGACCTTGGACGCGAAAGTACCCTGGGCGTAACCGGTCAGTGCGGCGAGCATCTGGCCAGTCTGGTTGTTGTCACTGTCGATGGCCTGCTTGCCGAGGATGACCAGCTGCGGCTGCTCCTTGTCGACCACGGCCTTGAGCGCCTTGGCCACAGCCAGGGAGTTCAGTTCGTCGGCTGCTTCGACCAGGATGGCGCGGTCGGCACCCAGCGCCAGGGCGGTACGCAACTGCTCCTGGGCGGTAGTCGGGCCGACGGATACGACGACGATCTCGGTCGCAACGCCTTTTTCTTTCAGGCGAACGGCCTCTTCCACGGCAATTTCGCAGAAGGGGTTCATGGACATCTTGACGTTAGCAAGGTCGACGCCGGAGTTGTCCGCCTTGACGCGAACCTTGACGTTGTAGTCGACCACTCGTTTGACAGCTACAAGAACCTTCATGGATTCCTCGTTACTCTCCGGTGAATAGATAGTCGCCTGGGACTAGGCCCTGCGATACGCGTGGGTACAAGGGCACCTCTGGAAACAAGCCGCAGACGAAGTTTTCATGGTGAACGCAACCAAGTGCGCCCCGGCGTTCGCCGACCCATCACTGATGTGCACATGCCTGGGGCAAAAATGCACGCGGGTCATTTGCTGTCGTGGCGTGTAGACTTCACTACAAACCGCTTGAACGCTTGAAAACCCTGCTCCACACCTGGTCTTTAGAGGTGTACCTGCGCCCGGCTGCAAGCCTACGGCGAACGTAAAACCGCTCGTATCTTGACCGTATCACCCCATCCGGTCAATACGGCAAATCGGTCACCTTCCAGCCGCCTTCCTTTGATTTTACTGGGCTGCGGCAAATTCAAACAAACGTTTGTATTGGACCGGTCAAGTGGTGTAGATATAATGCGCGTCCAAGACAAAACGGTGTAGTTCGTCATTTGCCCAGCTACAACCTGGTGGCCTGGCCACCGCTGCGAATGTCCGCGCACCCATAAGACAAAGCAACAGCTATGAGCCTTGATGAGTAGGAGAGAACCTGTGGAACGCGAATACATGGAATTCGACGTGGTCATCGTCGGCGCCGGCCCGGCGGGCCTGTCCGCCGCCTGCCGCCTGAAGCAGAAGGCCGCCGAAGCCGGTAGCGAAATCAGCGTCTGCGTGGTGGAAAAAGGCTCCGAAGTCGGTGCCCATATTCTCTCCGGCGCCGTGTTCGAGCCACGCGCCCTGAACGAGCTGTTCCCGGACTGGAAGGCGCTGGGCGCGCCGCTGAACACCGAGGTCAAGCGTGACGACATCTACGTGCTCAAGGATGCCGGCAGCGCCACCAAGGTACCTGACCTGTTCGTGCCCAAGACCATGCACAACCAGGGCAATTACATCATCTCGCTGGGCAACCTGTGCCGCTGGCTGGCCCAGCAGGCCGAGAACCTGGGTGTCGAGATCTACCCAGGTTTCGCAGCCCAGGAAGCGCTGTTCGACGAAGACGGCGTCGTACGCGGCATCGTCACGGGCGACCTGGGGGTCGATCGCGAAGGCCAGCCCAAGGAAGGCTTGTACACGCCAGGCATGGAATTGCGCGCCAAATACACCTTGTTCGCCGAAGGCTGCCGTGGCCACATCGGCAAGCAACTGATCAAGCGCTTCAAACTGGACAGCGATTCGGACGTGCAGCACTACGGTATCGGGCTCAAGGAACTGTGGGAAATCGACCCAGCCAAACACCAGCAAGGCCTGGTGGTGCATACCGCCGGTTGGCCGCTGGACGTCATGGCCAAGGACAACACCGGTGGCTCGTTCCTCTACCATCTGGAGAACAACCAGGTGGTCGTCGGGCTGATCGTCGACCTGTCCTATGCCAACCCCTACCTGTCGCCCTTCGACGAGTTCCAGCGCCTGAAGCACCACCCGGTGATCAGCCAGTACCTCGAAGGCGGCAAACGCATCAGCTATGGTGCGCGCGCGCTGGCCAAGGGCGGCATCAACTCGCTGCCCAAGATGGTATTCAAAGGCGGCGCCCTGATCGGCTGCGACCTGGGTACCATGAACGTTGCCAAGATCAAGGGCAGCCATACGGCCATGAAGTCGGGGATGCTCGCTGCAGAGGCCGTCGCTGACGCCCTGATCGCCGGCAGTGAGGGCGGTGACCAGCTAGACGGCTATGTCAGCGCCTTCAAGGCCAGCTGGCTGCATGAAGAACTGTTCGCCAGCCGCAACTTCGGCCCGGCCATGCACAAGTTCGGCCCGTTGCTGGGTGCTGCGTTCAACTACATCGACCAGAACTGGTTCGCCGGCAAGCTGCCCTTCACGCTGCGCGACACCAAGCCTGACTATGCCTGCCTGAAGCTGGCCGCAGACTCGCAAAAGATCGAATACCCCAAGCCCGACGGCAAGCTCAGCTTCGACAAGCTCAGCTCGGTGTTCCTGTCCAGCACCAACCATGAAGAAGAGCAGCCCTGCCACCTGAAGCTGGCCGACCCGACCATTCCGATCGCCAGCAACCTGCCGCTGTATGACGAACCTGCTCAGCGTTATTGCCCGGCAGGCGTCTACGAAGTAGTCACTCAGGAAGATGGCAGCAAGCGTTTCCAGATCAACGCGCAGAACTGCGTGCACTGCAAGACGTGCGATATCAAGGACCCGGCCCAGAACATCACCTGGGTCACGCCCGAAGGCGCTGGCGGGCCCAACTACCCGAACATGTAGTCACCTCGCCCTGGCCGATATAAAAAGCCCCCGGTTCTCTCGAACCGGGGGCTTTTTATATCGGCCAGGGCGTGCTCGGAAACGGCAGGGTCGCACGTGTCAGGCCGTGCGCGAGAGCTCAAGCCCAGGTTCACCCGCCGCCAGGGGCTCTCGGCGCCCGAAGTACACCGCCGTCATTACCCCTACCCCGCCCATCACCAGACAGAAACCCACACATACCCAAGGGCTCCATGGCATCAGTGCGATAAGCGCCAAGGGCGTGATACTGGCCCACAGCGCATAGGCCACGTTGTAGGTGAACGAAATACCCGATACGCGAATCTGCGCGGGGAACAGCCCGACCATGACCGAGGGCACCACGCCCACCACGCCGCACGACAAGCCCGCCAGGGCATAGGCCACCCATGTCATGCCCCAGTGCCCGATCAGGCTGGCATAGAGCACGCCGATCCCCAGGGGTAGCAGCACGCTGTACAGCAGCAGCGCCCGCCACGCGCCCACGCGGTCTACCAACAACCCGGCAAGCACACAGCCCAGATTCAGAAACACGATGCCCACGCTGCTCAGGGCAAAGGTATCCCCGGCACTCATGCCAAAGCGCTGCTGCATGACCGTCGGGGTGATCACCACCAGCACCACCACTGCCGAGGTCAGCACGCAGGTCAGCAACGCCGCTGGCGCCAAGGCACGTTTATGTTCGCCAAGCACCTGTCGCAAGGGAAACTTCACCGGGGCCTGCTGGCTGCGCAAGGCCACAAAAACCGGCGTTTCACTCAGCCAGCGGCGCAACCACACGCCGATGACCCCGAACACGCCCCCCAGCAGGAACGGATAACGCCAGGCGTAGCTGAGTATTTCCTCGGGCGAGAACACGTGGGCCAGCAAGGTTGCCGTCAGGGCGCCCAGCAGATAACCGAACGTGAGCCCGGCCTGCAGAAAACCCAAGGCATAGCCGCGTCGCCCGGGCGGTGCATGTTCGGCAACGAAGGTCCAGGCACTGGGCACTTCACCGCCTACTGCAGCCCCTTGCAGAATGCGCAGAGCCAGCAACAACAACGGCGCCGCGTAGCCGATGTCGGCATACGTCGGCATGACGCCGATGAGCAGGCAAGGCAGCGCCATCATCAGAATGCTGAGGCTGAAAACGCGCTTGCGGCCCAGGTGATCCGCGAAATGCGCCATCAGGATGCCACCCAACGGCCGGGCCAGGTAACCGGTGACGAAGATGCCGAAACTTTGCAGCAGCCGTAGCCATTGAGGCATTTCGGGCGGGAAGAAAAGCTGGCTGAGGGTCAGGGCAAAAAAGACGAAGATGATGAAATCGTAGATTTCCAGCGCGCCGCCCAGCGCAGCCAGGCCCAGCGTCCTGTGGTCACGGCGGGTGAACCGGGGTGGACGAGCGGTATCGGTGGCAGTCATGGCAGGTTTCGCAGCAATGGTCAAAGGCCGGAGGATAGCAAATAGCGACCCGATTGCCCCTACACTGCCCGGCTCAGCGATGAAAGACCGTCTGGGCCAGGTTGCCGGGCGCTCTGGGGCCCGCCCTGCGTAGCCCGTCCGGCATAGGCAAGGTGCCCACCACCACGGGTGCGTCGATGATGGACATGAACGACGCCAGGGCGTCATCGTCAGGTACGTGGGGCAGGCTCAGGCTGACCGCCTGGCGCTCGGCCTGGGGCACCGCAGGCACCTTCAGCTGGGCGCAATGGTAAAGCAGGGCATGCTGGATCTGCGTGCTGACCCGGCAAAACCGTACCAGGTCTACGCCTGCGTGGCTGGCCAATTCGATGTTGCCCAGCAGCAGGTGGAAGGGCTGCAGGGCACCGAGTACCAGGCGCTGCAGCTCCTCGAAACTGTCGACAGGGGCAATACGGTAATACCCCAGGCCATTGAGCATACGCTCCAGTTGCAGGCGTTGGTGCGGGTGGGCATCGGCAATCAGGATACGCAAGGACTTGTTGGCCATGGTCGAACCTGGACAGTGGTAGGAGCGCCCAAGACCTGGCCGA
The DNA here is from genome assembly GCF_007678615.1 of Pseudomonas sp. DE0157. Classification (NCBI taxonomy): domain Bacteria; kingdom Pseudomonadati; phylum Pseudomonadota; class Gammaproteobacteria; order Pseudomonadales; family Pseudomonadaceae; genus Pseudomonas; species Pseudomonas sp. DE0157. Next base: position 35,431 of record NZ_VEJN01000021.1, on the reverse strand, counting down.
GCCCGTCAAGCCCATGCCAGGTCCGGCATTGATACCCCTAGATACAAGCCGGGAAACCCTCGGAAAGCAAGCGGCGGCCCAACAGAATGTGCAGTTTGCGCGGCGTGCCGTCAGGACTCCCACTGGCGCATGCGTTGCCGGCAGTGTTTCATGGCATTGACGATGTGCTTCTCCACCAGGCTACGCGACAGGCCTAGCCGCTCGGCGATCTGCGGGTGGGACAAGCCTTCGAGCTTGCGCAGCAGAAAGCTGTCACGGCATGGCTTGGGCAATTCGTCCAAGGCGCGCTTGAGCAGGTCCAGCCGCTGGGCGTGGTGCATGTCCTGGGACCAGACCGTGTGCTGCCACTGAACGCCCTCGTCGAGCACTTCCAGCGGTTCGGTCTGGCGAATCAAGTGGCGCCGATGTCGATCCACCACCAGATTGAGCGCGGTGCGATAAAGAAACGCCCGAGGGTGTTCGATCACTTGCGCATCGACACGCTCCAGTACCCGAACGTAGGCGTCATGGGCCACATCTTCGGCAGCCTGGCGGCTGCCAAGGCGTGCGCTCAGGAAATTGACCAACTCGCGATAATAGTGTTCCACGGCGGCACCCTGAATCGCCCGATGAAGGCCCCGCGCAGCCCAGATGGTCGCAGGTGATATCAAATTGGAATCTTACAAATTATCATTAACCGCAGCAACCGACGTCGGTCGCCTGCCAAGGCTAAATTCAACACCATGACCTTCGTTTAACGGGGACCTGCCTGCGCACAGGCATTGCTTGCGCTCAGGCCCACTTCGGCTGGAAGTCCCCATGAGACGTGCACCCGCTACTCGCCACCGCCTGCTTCTGGGCGGCTTCGCCCTGCTGAGCCTGGGCAGTCTTCTGGCCTGGAGCACCCTGCCCCTGGGCGCGGTACCGGCCAATACCGTCACCGTGACGCGTGCAGACATTGAAAGCAGCGTCACCGCGCTGGGCACGCTGCAACCCAGGCGCTATGTGGATGTTGGCGCACAAGCCTCCGGGCAGATTCGCACGCTTCACGTCGAAGCCGGCGATACCGTGCGCAAGGGACAACTGCTGGTGGAGATTGACCCGTCAACACAGCAGGCGCGCGTGGATGCCGGGCGCTTTTCCATCGACAATCTCAAGGCGCAGCTCGCCGAGCAGCGCGCCCAGTTCAAACTGGCCAAGCAGCAGCTCGCCCGCCAGCGCAGCCTGGCCGATGCCGGCGCCACCCGCGAAGAGGATGTGCAGGCGGCCAATGCGCAGCTCAGCGTCACCCAGGCGCGTATCGACATGTATCAGGCGCAGATCCGTCAGGCCCAGGCGAGCCTGCGCAGTGACGAAGCCGAATTGGGCTACACCCGCATCTACGCCCCGATGGATGGCACCGTGGTCGCGGTGGATGCCCGTGAAGGCCAGACCCTCAATGCCCAGCAGCAAACCCCGTTGATCCTGCGCATCGCCAAGCTCTCGCCCATGACGGTGTGGGCGCAGGTATCGGAGGCCGACATCGGTAAGGTCAAGCCTGGCATGACGGCCTACTTCACGACACTGGCAGGCGGCAAGCGCCGCTGGAGCAGCCGCGTCAGGCAGATCCTGCCGATTCCACCCAAGCCGCTGGAGCAAACCAGCAGCGGTGGCGGTAGCCCGGCGAGCGCGACCAATGGCGCCACCGGTACTCAGGTGGTGCAGTACACCGTCTTGCTGGATGTGGAGAACCCTGACGGTGCGCTGATGGCCGACATGACCACGCAAGTGTTCTTCGTCGCCGGGCAGGCCAGCGGTGTACTGACCGTACCCCTGGCCGCGCTGGACGAACGCGATGGCATGCACATCGCCCAAGTGCTCGCCCCCGATGGCCAGGTGCAACCGCGTCAGGTACGAACAGGGCTTAGCGATCGCCTGCGTGTGCAGGTGCTCGATGGCCTGGGCGAAGGTGAGCGGTTACTGATCGGCCAAGGCAGTGGAGGCTAGATGACCACGCCCCTGATCGAACTGCGCGACATCTGCAAGGCTTACGGCGGCTTCGGCACCCCCAGGGTGGACGTGCTGCGGGGTATCAGCGTGCGTATTCATCCCGGTGAATTCGTTGCCATCGTTGGCGCTTCGGGCTCCGGAAAGTCGACCTTGATGAACATCCTCGGTTGCCTGGACCGTCCCACCCGCGGCAGCTATCACTTCGCGGGGATGGACGTGGCCGAGCTGGGCAACGATGAACTGGCGTGGCTGCGCCGCGAGGCATTCGGATTCGTCTTTCAGGGTTACCACCTGATCCCTTCCGGCTCTGCGCTGGAAAACGTCGAAATGCCCGCCATTTACGCAGGCATCCCGGCCCAGGAGCGCCAGGTGCGCGCCGCGGCCCTGTTGGACCGGCTAGGCTTGGCAAGCCGCACTGCCAACCGCCCGCATCAACTCTCGGGGGGTCAGCAGCAGCGGGTGTCGATTGCCCGCGCATTGATGAACGGTGGCCACATCATCCTCGCCGACGAGCCCACCGGTGCCCTGGACAGCCACAGCGGCAAGGAAGTCATGGCACTGCTGGACGAGTTGGCCAGCCAAGGCCATGTGATCATCCTGATCACCCACGACCGCGATGTCGCGGCCCGCGCGCACCGGGTCATCGAAATTCGCGACGGCCTCATGATCAGCGACTCGGCCGACCAGCGCGACGGCGCAGCCCGCCACCCCGGCCTGCAGGCCGATGATCTGCGTCAGCGCCTGGGCCAGGGGGCGCAGCTGCGCGGCGCCTGGAAAGGCGAGCTGGTCGAAGCACTCCAGGCAGCTTGGCGCATCATGTGGATCAATCGCTTTCGCACCGCGCTCACCTTGCTGGGCATCGTCATCGGAGTAGCCTCGGTGGTGGTCATGCTGGCCGTGGGCGAAGGCAGCAAGCGCCAGGTGATGGCGCAGATGGCCGCGTTCGGCTCCAACATCCTTTATCTCAACGGCAAGCCGGCGACACTCGGCGAGCCTGCAGGTACCGTCACCCTGGACGATGTCGCCGCCATCGGCCAATTGCCGCAGGTCAAGCACGTCATGCCCGTTATCGGGGAAAAGCTCATGGTGCGCCAGAACAACACCAGCCAGATGTTCTACGTGGGCGGCAACAACACCTGGTTCGAGGACATTTTCAACTGGCCCGTGGTCGAGGGCTCATTCTTCAGCCAGGCCGACGAAGCCGGCGCGGCGGCAGTCGCCGTGATCGGCCAGAAAGTGCGGGAGAAGATGCTGGGCGATCATGCCAACCCGATCGGCCAATACCTGCTGATCGGCAACGTGCCCTTCCAGGTGATCGGCATACTGGCGGGAAAAGGCGCCAGCTCCGGCGACCAGGACAGCGACGGGCGTATCGTGGTGCCGTACTCGGCCGCCGCCATCCGCCTGTTCGGTCATCGCGACCCCGACTACATCACCATCGCGGCGCGCGATTCGGCGCAGGTCAACGGGACCGAGGCGGCCATCGATCACCTGTTGCGCCAGCGCCACCAGGGCCGCCACGATTTCGAACTGACCAACGATGCGGCCTTGATCCAGGCCGAGGCACGCACCCAGAGCAGCCTGTCGTTGATGCTCGGCGCCATCGCGGCCATCTCGCTGCTGGTGGGCGGCATTGGGGTGATGAACATCATGCTGATGACCGTGCGCGAGCGCACCCGCGAAATTGGTATCCGCATGGCCACCGGAGCGCGCCAGCGCGACATCATGCGCCAGTTCCTCAGCGAGGCGGTCATGCTGTCGATGGTGGGCGGGCTCAGCGGCATCGTCCTGGCCCTGGTCGTCGGCGCCGGCTTGATGCTGGCCGATATCGCGGTGGCCTTCGCGCTGCCTGCCATGCTTGGCGCTTTTACCTGCGCTGTGATCACCGGCATCGTGTTCGGCTTCATGCCCGCACGCAAGGCCGCCCGACTCGACCCGGTCAAAGCCCTTACCAGCGAATAAGCCATGCCCTTGCCAAGCCGCATCAGCCTGTTGACCCTCTGCCTGGCGCTCGCCGGGTGCAGCCCGCCCACTCTGCCCCAGGCAGAGGTCCAGCTGCCAGGGGCCTGGCAGGGCCCGACACGCGCTTTCAGTGAGGCCGATAGACCGGCGCGTCAGTGGTGGCAGTCCTTCAACAGCCCCGAACTGGACAACCTGGTGCAACGCGCCCTGCATAACAGCCACGACCTGGCGGCCGCCACCGCGCGCATCCGCCAGGCCAGAGCCCGTGCTGCCATCGCCAATGCACCCTTGCTGCCAGCGGTCGAACTGGGCGTGGATGCCAGCCGCCAGCGGCTGCTCAAGGGCGAGGGTTATAACGACCTCGATGCCACCAGCAGCCAGCGCACCAGCACCGCGTTCGATACCCAGCTCAGTGCCAGCTATGAAATCGATTTCTGGGGCGGCCTGCGGGCTAGCCGCGACAACGCCCTGCACGCACTGCAAGCCAGCCGCTTCGACCGGCAGACGGTGCAGCTGAGCCTGCTCAGCGACATTGCCAACACGTATCTGCAGGGCCTGGCCCTGGCCGAGCAACTGCGCATCGCCCAACTGAACCTGGACAATGCACGGGGCATCTTGCGCCTGGTCCAGGCGCGTCAGCGCGCAGGCTCGGCAACACGCCTGGAGCTTGCCCAGCAGCGCAGCCTGGTCGCGGCCCAGGCGCGTCAGATCCCCCTCTTGGTGCAACGCGTGCAAGACGCCCGAATCACCCTCGCGACATTGCTCGGCGACCCGGTGCAGCAACTGCCAACCAGCCGTCAGCCGTTCGCCAACGTGGCCTGGCCGACGGTCGACAGCGGCCTGCCCAGCGACCTGCTGACCCGTCGCCCCGATATTGCCGCCGCCGAGGCCCGCCTGGCAGCGGCCAATGCCAACGTGCAGGTGGCCCGAGCGGCCATGCTGCCCAAGGTAACCCTTGGCGCCACCCTTGGCAGCGGCGCCCGCACCTTCGCCCAGACACTGGAAAGCCCCTATTACACCCTGACCTCCGGCCTGCTTGCGCCGATTTTCGACAACGGCAAGCTGCGCGCCTCCCGCGACCTGGCCGAGGCCGAGCAGGCCGAATTGCTGGAGCAGTATCGCAGCAGCATCCTCGCTGGCCTGAGCGATGTGGAGAAGGCGCTCAATGCCCTTGACGGTGTCGACCGCCAGCGTCACTGGCAGGACGAAGAAGTGCGACAAGCCCAACTGGCCTTTGACCTGGCCGAACAGCGCTACGGGGCAGGCGCCGAGACCGTGCTGACCGTACTGGAAACCCAGCGCACGCTGTATACGGCCCAGGACCAGCAGGCAACGCTACGCCTGGCCCGCCTGCAAGCGAGCGTGGCGCTTTACAAGGCGCTGGGTGGTGGGTGGGAGGTGGGGGGTGATGCACCGTAGGCGCAACGCTGAGCTCGAAAAACGCCAGGATAGCCGAGGCCGCTGCGCGGCCTGTCGCGGCGCAAGGCCGCACACGGGCTAACCTTTAGATGCGATGCAAGGCAGTTGCTTCGGTATAGTCCTGGAGCGGCCTCGCCAGGGCGCCAGACCGACCGCGTTGGGCTGCGCAGCAGCCCCAAGAACCCAGCGTCGCAGCGCATATTGTCGGGGCCGCCTTGCGTCCCATCGCTGCATGAATTGCCCCAGGCCCTTACCGCGACGCCCGCATCACCTTCAGATGCCGGGCATACCACGGCCGCTGCGGCACCTTGGGCCGTAACGCGGCGAAACGCTCGTCTTCGGCATAGATGATACGCAGGGCCAGCTTCATGGTCTCCGGGTCCATCTCCACGCTCCGCCCTGGGCGCAACCCAGGCACAGTAGAGCACCCATGGGTATCAGGCCCCAGCCAGGGGTCGGCGACCTCTACCCAGCGCCCCGGCGCGAACCAGGGCACGCCGTTGACCTCCAGGCGCCGCACCTCACCAGGATGAAGCCGTTCATGGGCCTGGAACCAGTCCTCGATGCGGTCGTCGATCCAGCCATGAAAGCGCCAGAACACCGGGTTTACATGGGATGAAAAAGGGTCGCCGAGAAAATCGTTCTCGGCGCTATACCAGCGCTGGGCATAGTCGTCGGGCGTGCGCGCCATCGGCACCGGCATGCCGTTGGCCGGATCGCGCGGCACCGAGGCCCAGCGCATGTGCAGCCAGTCATGCAGGCCCAGCTCCAGCTCCGAGCCAAGCTGCCCCAAGGTCAGCGTACTGAGGTAATGAGGATCGCCATAGCGCGACTCCCAGACCTGGAAGTTGCCGTAGAAGGTGTCCGGGCTCTTGATGTCGCGCACCCACTGGGCGTACTCCTCGTCATCATCGGCCAACCATGTAGGCGGCAAAGCATTGCCGTCATGGTTGTCGAAGTAGGCCGCAAACCCTGCGCGGTCGCGCTCGAGCGCCGGTTGGGGCAAGGGAAAGCGCGGCCACGACGGTAAAGGCTCGATGGCCCTGGCGTTACCCAGCATGTGCCGGTGCATGAACAGAAAGTCCTCGCCGGAGCCGTTGCGGTCCTTGTGCCGGCCCCGGGCATCACGCTCGCGCGCCCTTGGCCCTGGCTGCCAGCCCAGCCCTCGCAGCGCACCGCGCTTTTCGTCATCGAGCTTGTGCCACTTGTCCCGTGACGCATGCCACAGCTGGTGAAACAGCCGGTGTTCCGGCGCGATCAACTTGGCCAGCAACGGCGCCGACAACGGCGTGCGCTCCCGCGCTTCGGGAAAGGTTTTTTTCAGCGCCAGGAAACGGTTGTCCTGCACAGGCAGCGCCAAGGGCCGCTCCAATGCCGCCACGTGTCCGCTCAAGGTCGCAGGCCCTGCGTTACCGTACGCCCCCCAGACCTCGTCAAGCACAACCTGGCACTCGTAGCGTGCCCCAAGCGGGTTGGCGTCCGTGGCCAACAGCCGCCAGCGTAGCGTCCCTGGCTGATCGAGCAACAAGTCAGCCACCACCCGATAGCGTGGCTCCAGCGTGCTGCGCAAACGTTCAGGTGTGTCGAGGTAGCCGCGCAAACCCCGCCCGCTCCAAGCCACATCCAGGAACAGCTCAAGCTCCCCTGGCGGCACGCCGGCAAGCCCGGCCTCGCGGCCTTGAGGTGTCCAGTGCCAGATACCGCGCAAGGTGTCGCCCAGTTGCCTGACAGGCGTATCGGCGAGTTCCACCACCGCCTCGCCAGGGGTCTCAGGGTATTGCTCTTCACTGGCTCGCCGCCGCTGCAGGTACCGCGCGCCTGGCACTGCCATACCCGTCAATGCCACACCGGCGATGAACCCGCGTCGAGAAATCGTCATTGCCCTACCTGTGCTTTCACTTCGGCCATGGAGCACGGCCCATCCAAGGCTAGGACGTGGCCCGGCGGGCGAAATTTAGCGCTGCAGTGCGCGCTGGCACCTGCCTTCAGCCAGGCGGCGGGGGCTTAAATTTCTGCCATCGCAGCTCGTTCCCTCCAGGTAGCGGCGGCATCCAAGCCCATCCCTCGACGGTGAACCTACTGAGACCAAGATGACGACACCACGCTGGAAGAAAGCCCTGTATATCAGCCTGGCCGCGGCCGTGGCCGCCGGTGCCGGGTGGGCGGCCTGGGACTACCTCGACACGCCGGCAGGCTACCCCAGGGAGGTCATGCGCCAGGCCAATGACCTGCAGGAGCGCCTGCTTTCGTTCGACAGCCACATCACGCTGCCGCTGACCTTCGGCACCGAAGGCAGCGAAGCCGACCAGGACGGTGCGGGGCGCTTCGACCTGAACAAGGCAGCGCGCGGGCGCCTGTCTGCCGCTGCCCTGACCCTTTTCGCCTGGCCCGAATCCTGGACCGGCGACAATGGCCCACACCGCCCTACCCCCGGCTTCGTCGAGGCCGCCCGCCATACGCAAGAGGTGCGCTACAACGCCATCATGGGCATGGTCCGCGACTTTCCCGAAAGGGTGGGCATTGCCTATACCCCACAGGACATGCGCAGGTTGCACGGCGAAGGCAAGTTTGCGGTGTTGCTCAGCATGCTCAATGCCTACGCACTGGGCGACGACCTGGACCAGCTGGACCGTTGGGCCGCCCGCGGCATGCGCCTGTTCGGCTTCAGCTATGTGGGCAACAACAGCTGGGCCGACTCCTCGCGCCCGCTGCCCTTCTTCAATGACACCGTCGATGCACTCGAAGGCCTGTCACCCATAGGCAAACAGGCGGTACAGCGCCTGAACGATCTGGGGGTGGTCATCGACGTGTCGCAGATGTCCAGCCAGGCACTGGCCCAGGTCGTGGCGCTCAGCCGGGCACCGGTGGTGGCGTCGCATTCAGCGCCCCGGGCGATGGTCGACATCCGCCGCAACCTGTCGGACAAGGAAATGCAACTGATCAAGGACAGCGGCGGCGTCATCCAGATCGTCGCCTTCTCCACCTACCTCAAGCCCTTGAGCAGCAAAACCCAGCAGCGGCTCAACGCGCTGCGCAGCGACTATGCCCTGCCGCCCCTGGCCGACCTGAACTACGCCCTCATGCCGGGCGACCCTGTCATCGCGGGCTGGCCTGAACAGAAAGTGGGCCAGTACGCCAATGCGTTGTACGCCATCCTCGACGAAGAACCGCCAGCCACGCTCAAGGACTACGGCGACGCCATCGACTATGCGGTGCGCAAGGTCGGCATCGACCATGTCGGCCTGAGTTCGGACTTCAACGAAGGCGGCGGCATCGACGGCTGGCAGGATGCCAGCGAGGCCCGCAACGTTACGGCCGAACTGATTACACGGGGTTACTCCGAAGCTGACATCAGCAAGCTGTGGGGCGGCAATTTCCTGCGTGTCTGGCAGCAGGTACAAGCGGCAGCAGCCCCTGGCGCCACCCCCTCCCGATGATGATGCGAGCCCTTTGATGAACGACCGTCGCGCCTTTCTGAAGCAGGCCAGCCTGCTCGCTGCCAGCCTGCCACTGGCAGGCCACTTGATACCCGCCGCCCAGGCCGCGCCCACACCCGCCACAGGCGCTGACGCCTGGGCGGGCTTTCGCAGCCTGTTCAACCTCGACCCGGCCTACGCCCACTTCGCCAACTTCCTGATCACGTCGCACCCAAGACCGGTGCGCGAGGCCATCGAGACCTTGCGCGCGCAATTGGACCGGCACCCGGCACGGCTGGTGGACTGGGACAGCCAGTCGGAATGGAAACACGAAGCGCAGGTGCGCGAAGCGGCGGCCCGCTACCTGGAAGTCGCCCCGCGGCAAATTGCCCTGACCGGCAGCACCACCGAGGGGTTGGGCCTGATCTACGGTGGGCTGAAGATAGCACCCGGGCAAGAGATCCTGACGACGGTGCACGAGCACTCCGCAGCGCGCCACACCCTGGACTTTCGCACCGCCCGCGACGGCACCCCGGTACGCCGCCTGCGGCTGTTCGACGAGCCGTGGAACCTGTCCACCGACCAGGTGCTGAGCACCATCAAGGCGGCCATCAACCCCAAGACCCGCGCGCTGGGCATGACCTGGGTGCACTCGGGCAGCGGCGTGAAGCTGCCGGTCGGCGCCATCGGCGAACTGGTCCGCGAAGCCAACCGCGACCGCGCCGAGCATGAGCGCATCCTGTACGTCATCGACGGCGTACATGGCTTTGGTGTCGAGGACATGCGCTTTGCCGACCTGAACTGCGACTACTTCATTGCCGGCACGCACAAGTGGATGTTCGGCCCACGCGGCACAGGGATCATCTGCGCTGCCACCACCGCACTCGATAACCTGAACCCGCTTATCGCGACCTTTTCCGAGGACGAGGATTTCGCCACCACCTTCACCCCAGGCGGCTATCACGCCTTCGAGCATCGGTGGGCGCTGGGCACAGCCTTCGACTTGCACCTGCAGCACGGCAAGGCCGCCATCCAGGCACGCATCCACGGCCTCAACGACTACCTCAGGCAGCGGCTCGAAACGTTACCGGGCGTGCAGCTGGTCACGCCGCGCAGCACCCGCCAATCGGCTGGCTTCACCTTCTTTCGGGTGGCCGACCAGGATGCCGACGAGGTCGCCGCCTACCTCAACAGCCAGCGCATCGTCGTCGATGCGGTATCGCGCGACGTGGGACCGGTGGTGCGCACTGCACCGGGCCTGCTCAACACCGAAGCCGAAATCGACCGGCTGATCGCCGTACTCACGCCACGCTTGCGCCGCTGAACCCTTCATCCAGACCACCGATCACGGACTTATCACCATGCCCAACCTGCCTTGCGCTTCACCCAAACCATTGTCCAGCAGACTGTACAAGCTAGGCGCTGCCTTAGTGCTCGGCCTGCTGGCCTGCCCTGTTGTCCACGCAGGCGAAGCGATCAAACCCGGTAGCGTTTTCAAGGACTGCCCACATTGCCCGGAAATGGTGGTACTGCCCGCCGGCAGCTACCTGATGGGTACCCCGGAGGATGAAGTGGGCCGCGAATACGACGAAGGCCCGCAGCACACCGTGACCTTCGCCAAGCCGTTCGCGGTGGGCCGCTTCCCGGTCACCGCAGGCGAGCTGGATGCGTACATCCGGGAAACCGGGGTCAAAATCACCGATGGCGACACCCGTCCTGGCCGCTTCTGCAAGGCCAGCAAACCCACCTATAAGCAGGGCCCTCGCCAACCGGCGGTGTGCATCAGCTGGTTCGACGCCGATGCGTACGCTCAATGGCTGACGAAAAAGACCGGGCACACCTACCGTCTGATCAGTGAGGCGCAGCGCGAATACGCCGCCCGGGCCGGCTCCACCGGCCCCTTCCCGTTCCCCTTCGACAACAACGACGAGAAGGCCTACAGCATCAGCCAGCACGCCAACACCTACGGCCCCGCCGATGGCTACTCCTACACCGCGCCCGTGGGCAGCTACCCGGCCAACGCCTTTGGCGTGTACGACATGCATGGCAATGTCTACGAGTGGACGGCCGATTGCCTGAACCCTGACTACGAGGGTGCGCCTGCCGATGGCAGCGCCTGGAAGACCGGCAACTGCGAGAAGCGCGTCATGCGCGGCAACGACTGGGGTGAGGCCCCGGTGTTCTCGCGCTCGGGCAACCGCAACAACCGCTCCCCCGAGGTGCGCGGCGACTTCCTTGGTTTCCGAGTCGTCCGCGACCTCTGACAGCCCCACGCGATTGAGGAGAAACACATGACCCATCAACCTCGTGGCGCCGTCAGGGAACTGTTCGCCCTGCTCAAGCCGTTCTGGCCCCTGGTCACGGTTTGCATCGTCCTGGGCATGATCGGTGGCCTGAGCGTCACCGCTCTGCTGGCCACCATCAACAGCAGTTTGCACAGCGACGCCGGCCTGACCCAGGGCGTGGTGCTGGGCTTCGCCGGCCTGTGCCTGCTGGCGCTGCTCAGCTCGATTCTGTCCGACATGGGCACCAACTACGTAGGCCAGCACGTCATCGCGACCTTGCGTCGTCAGCTGGGTGAAAAGGTGCTGGCCGCACCCATCGACCAGATCGAGCGTTACCGCAGCCACCGGCTGATCCCGGTACTGACCCATGATGTGGACACCATCAGCGACTTCGCCTACGTCTTCGCCCCGCTGGCCATCTCGCTCACCGTGACGCTGGGGTGCCTGGGCTACCTGGCCCACCTGTCGTGGCAGATGTTCCTGGTGATCCTGGTGGCCATCGGCGTGGGAACCGTGTTGCAGTTCATCGCCCAGGCCAGGGGCATGCGTGGCTTTGAAGCCGCCCGAGAAGCCGAGGACGACTTGCAGAAGCACTACAGCGCCATCGCCGAAGGCGCCAAGGAATTGCGTATTCACCGTCCACGCCGTCAACGGATGTTCAGCCACGGCATCCGCGACACGGCCAACCGGATTTGCGCCACCCAGGTCCGCTCGATCAACACCTTCGTGATCGCCAAGACCCTGGGCTCGATGTTGTTCTTCGTGGTCATCGCGGTGGCGCTGGCCCTGCAATCGTACTGGCCCTCGGCGGACAAGAGCGTTACCAGCGGTTTCGTGCTGGTGCTGCTGTACATGAAGGGCCCGCTGGAGCACCTGATCAGCACCCTGCCGATCATCGGCAAGGCCCAGATCGCCTTTCGCCGCATTGCTGCGCTGTCCACGCAGTTCTCCTCGCCCGAACCACACCTGCTGCTGGACGACGCACGCAAGCCAGCCCTGGCCATGAACTCGCTCGAACTCAGGGATGTTCGCTACACCTTCCCTGCCGTGGAGGGCGCCGAGCCCTTCCAATTCGGGCCGGTAAACTTACAGGTCGAGCAAGGCGACATCGTGTTCATCGTCGGTGAAAACGGCTGCGGCAAGACCACCCTGATCAAGCTGCTGCTGGGCCTGTACGCCCCGCAGGCCGGAAGCATCGTGCTCAACGGCCAGCCCGTGACAGCCCAGACCCGCGATGACTATCGCCAGCTGTTCACCACCATCTTCGCCGACTACTACCTGTTCGACGACGTGATCCAGGGCGACCAACCGCTGCCCGATGACGCAGGGCGTTACCTCAGGCGGCTGGAGATCGACCACAAGGTGAGCATCCGCGACGGGGTGTTCAGCACCACCGACCTGTCTACCGGCCAACGCAAGCGCCTGGCGCTGGTCAGCGCCTGGCTGGAGGAGCGGCCCGTCCTGGTGTTCGATGAATGGGCCGCCGACCAGGACCCGACGTTCCGGCGGATCTTCTACACCGAGCTGCTGCCAGACCTGAAGCGGCTAGGCAAGACCATCATCGTGATCTCCCACGACGATCGCTACTTCGATATCGCCGACCACTTGGTGCGCCTGCACCGCGGCAAGATCGCGCCAGCACTCCACCCCGCCTGATCCGTTGTAACCGGACTGAAACTTTTCTTTCCGGTTTTCCTACGCTGATGCGTCTCACTGAGCAACTAATACAAATCATTATCATTTCAAACTCCATCAGAGAGGATGTAATGCCAGCCCTTAGCACGCTCAACCCGCTCACCCAGGCCTTAAGGCTTCACCGTGCCTTCCAGACGACGCTGCTCGGCTCAAGCCTGAGCATGGCGCTGTGCCTGCCGTTGTCGGCCCAGGTGATGGCCCAGGAAGTGGATGTGGACATTGCCGCCATGCCGCTCTCCGCTTCGTTGCAGGCGTTCGGGCGGCAGGCCGACCAGCAGGTGTTGTTCAGCCCGGATGATGTGCAAGGGCTCAAAGGTCGAGCCGTCAAAGGCCACCTCACCGCGCAGCAGGCCCTGGCCACCTTGCTGGCAGGCACGGGGCTTGCGTACGACATCCAGGGCAACAGCGTGACCATTCACCGTCGTGGCAACGACACCAGCTCGCTGCAGCTGGACGCCACCACCGTGCAAAGCAACCTGGACGGTTCGAGCGAAGCCAGCCGTTCGTACACCGTCAACAGCAGCAGTGCGTCCACCAAGCTGCCCATGTCCCTGCGCGAAACGCCTCAGTCGGTCAGCGTGATGACCCGTCAACGCCTGCAGGACCAACAGCTGACCACCCTGAGCGACGTGCTCAAGCAGGCGCCGGGCCTGTCGGTGCAGAACATCGACAGTGAGCGGGTGAACATCTATTCGCGCGGCTATTCGATCGACAGCTACCAGTTCGATGGCATCCCCACCACCCTGATCGTGCAGACCAGCGCCAGCCCGCAGAGCCTGATCGACACTTCGATCTACGACCGCGTCGAAATCGTGCGCGGCGCCACTGGCCTGATGACAGGTGCCGGTGACCCATCAGGCAGCATCAACCTGGTCCGCAAGCGGCCGACCTCCACCTTCCAGGGCTCGATCACCGCCGGGGCGAGTTCCTGGGACACTTACCGCACCGAGGTGGACGTGTCTGGCCCCCTGACCGACGATGCCCGCCTGCGCGGTCGCACAGTCGTGGCGTACAAGCAAGGCAACAGCTACATCGACCACTACCAGCAGGAAAAACAGACCTACTACGGCATCCTCGAAGCCGACCTCACCGACAGCACCCTGTTGAGCGTGGGCGTGGACTACCAGAAGAACAACCCGCGTGGCGTATCGTTCGCCAGCTTCCCGCTGTTCTACAGCAATGGCGAGCAGACCGACTTTTCCCGTTCGATCAACGCAGGTTCGCGCTGGAGCTATCGCAAGCAGAACACGCTCACCACCTTCGCCAACCTTGAGCAAAGCCTGGTCAACGACTGGAAGCTCAAGGTGGCGGTCAACAACATGTACAGCTCGCGTGACTATTCCCTGGCCTCGCTCAGCGGCGACTTCCCCGATAAGCAAACCGGCGAAGGTGCCTACCTGTACGGCGGCGACGGCTCAGGCTCGCAGCGCCAACTGGGTATCGACGCCCTGGTGCAGGGCCCCTTCCAGCTATTGGGCCGCGAGCATGAGCTGGTGATCGGCCTGAGCGGTTCGGAATTCCACGACTACAGCGACCCGGCAGACGACGACCTGGAAGGCCGCCCGGCCAATATCTACACCTGGGACAACGACACAGAGCGCCCCCTTTCAGTGGGCAAGCTGATGAACGACGACACTACCGTGCGCCAGAACGCCGCGTACATGGTGGCGCGCTTCAAACCCACCGATGACCTGTCGCTGATCCTGGGCGCGCGGGTAGGTGACTACAGCTACAAGAAAAAAACCGTGGCTAACCCGTCCTACCCGGGCCTGAACAGCCGGGCCTCGACCCGCGAAAGCGGTTTCGTCACCCCCTATGCAGGAGTGGTGTACGACCTCACCGACATCCACTCGCTTTACGCAAGCTACACCAAGATCTACAAGCCGCAGTCGATCCGCGATCAAGCAGGCAAGACCCTGGAATCGCGCGAAGGTGACAACTACGAGATTGGCCTGAAGAGTGAGTTTCTGGAGGGGCGAGTCAACACCGCCGTCGCCCTTTATGAAATCAAGCAGGACAACCTGGGCGTGGCCACCGGCGAGACTGTCGAAGGTACCGTTCGTGAGTCGGCATACCGCGCGGTGTCCGGCGCCAAGACCCGCGGCATCGACATGGAAATCTACGGCGAAGTCATGCCCGACTGGAACGTCAGCGCCAGCTACAGCCACAGCCTGACCAAGGACTCGGACCACGAGCGCATCATGACCGAGGCGCCGGCCAACCTGGTCAAGCTCTGGACCACCTACCGCCTGCCCGGCGAGCTCAACCAGCTGACCGTGGGTGGCGGCATGAACTGGCAGAGCGGCTTGAGCCTGACCACCAGCCAGGGCAAGGCGACCCAGCAGCAGTACGCCGTGTTCGACCTGATGGCGCGCTACGACATCACCAAGGAGCTGAGCGCCACCGTCAACGTGAACAATGTGTTCGACAAGAAGTACTTCAGCGCCTTGGACCCCACGTTCTTCACCGGTTATTACGGTGAGCCGCGCAACGTGATGTTCACGACCCGGTATAGCTTCTAAACCCCCTGCCTGGAACGTCAAGCCGGCTCGGCAACTGGGCCGGCTTGCCTGCGAGGCGCCGCAAGGCGGCTGTGCTCGAACGCTACCCATCCTGTAGCCATCTGCAACGCCTGCCTAGGCTCCGTGTGAAAAGTCTTGAGACGAAGGTCAGGCAAGGCGAAAACAGCCGAGGAACGGTCGGAGTCGCGCTCGACGTTACGGGTGGTTGTAAATGAGCATTCCGACCGGGCTGGCGATCCAGGCTGTTTTCCACGCAGCATCACCGAGTATCAAGGCTTTTCTCACAGAGCCTAGGAAACGATCAGAAAAAAGCACACACCTACTATCCAAGTTGGTCGCAATAGATAGGGCTGGATGTGTGTGCGCTCTATTCTGCTAACGGCACGCCAGGGCTATTACGCTCATCGCCTGCCCGCCGCTGTTGCACATGGGCTGCGCCGCCCGAAACGTGTACGTCATCCAAATGCAACGTCAGCTGAGAAATCGTCAGGTACCAGCGCCGTGGTAACGGCAGATCAGTCTGCTGTTGATGGCCAAATCGACGAAATAACACAACGCCCACCTCACCCCCCAACCGCGTTCAGCCACCCCCCCACATCCCGATAAATTCCCCCCACCTGCCCCACCAACCCCGACATCCGCAAAAAGTCATGGCTAAGCCCCTGTGCCCGTACAAACGTCACCGGCGTCCCGCTCGCCTGCAACCGGTCGCGATAGGCCAGGCCTTCGTCATGCAACGGGTCATATTCCGCCACCCACAGATAAGCCGGCGCGAGAGGCGTGTCCACTTGGGCTAGCAGCGGTGAAGCGCGCCAGTCCAGGCGTTGTTGGGGCAGCGGTGCGTAGTGCTGGTAGAACCACTCCAGCGTCTCGGTCTCCAGCAAATAGCCTTCGGCATGCTGGCGGTGGGAGTCGCGCAGGCACGACAAGTCGGTGACCGGGTAGAACAGCAGCTGCGCCAGCGGCTTGATCGCCAACGTTTCAGGGGCCTTGACCGCGGTGATGGCCAGGACGGTCGCAATGCTTGCGCCGACGCTGTCGCCGGCAAACACCACCCGGCGGTTGTCCAGCCCAAGCGCAAGGGCATGCTCGGCCAGCCAGTTGGCGGCATCGAGCGCATCGTTCACAGGAACGGGGAAACGGTGCTCCGGCGCCAGTCGGTAATCCGGGGCGAGCACCGCGAAGTCGCCCATGCTCGCCAGGCGCCGGCACACCGAATCGTGTGAGTCGAGGCTGCCGACCACATAGCCGCCGCCGTGCAGGTAGAGGATCACCGGTTGCGGTGCAGCTGCAGGCTGCCCGTTGCGGTAGAGCCGTGCGGGCAGCTGGGCGCCGTCGCGGGTGGGGATGCTCAATTGGCTGACACTCAGGTCACCGGGCGGGCTGGGGTCGAGCACTTGCGAGCTGGCGGCGAATTCGGCGCGGGCCTGGGCCACCTCCATCGCGTGCATGGGCTGGCTTTTGCCGGTCAGCCTGCCGAATTCGACCAGTTCCAGAAACGCGGCCAGGTCAGGGTGCAATGCCATGTTCAATCCTTACTTGAAAGTCAGTGACAGGGCGCGTCACGCGCGCCCCTGGGTTTCGGTGGTCGCATCCAGGCACTGGCACACCTCGCGCAACACCTGGGGCTGCTTGAGGATGTCGAAGTGCGACGCCTGGATGAGCGTTGCGTCGTCATGGCTGAACCGCCGTTGATAGGCGTGGGCCGGCGCGCCGTACCCCTCCTCTGCCCACCAGAAGCTGGCCGGGCACTCGATGGCGGGCAGCGGCGCCAGGCGTCGCGACAGTGCCTTGAGGCGCAGCGCCACCGTAAAGGCATGCACCAGTTCCTCGGCAGCAAAGCGCGGTGAATCACCGCTGCCCAGCACGTGGGCCTGCACCTGCGCTACCAGGGCTTCGAGGGCCTGGTGGGAGCCGTCGAGAGTCAGGTCGAACGTCGGCAGGCTTTCGGGCGGCTGGTCCAGGATGATCGACAGGAAGTTGCGCAGCTCTTCGGTCAGGTCGTCCTCTGGGCCGTGGTCACCGGGCACGAAGCTGTCCACCAGCCCAACGAAGTGCACGCAGTGGCCCTGCCCTTCCAGCACACGGGCGACCAGCAGCGCCAGCGGCCCGCCCAGCGACCAGCCCAGCAGGTGGTACGGCCCTTGTGGTTGCTGTTCGCGGATGAACCCTGCGTAGTCCTGGGCCATGGCTTCCAGCGAGCTGTCCTGCCAGTGCTTGTCCAGCAGCATGCGGCACTGCACGCCGATGACCTGGCGCACTCCGTCCAGTCGCCGCGCCAGGGGCTCGTAGTCGAACACGGTGCCGAACCCTGCGTGCAGGCAGAACAGGGGCTCGCATTGCGCGACCGGACCGTTGAGCGGCAGCAGCGGTGACGGCACTGCCACGGCGTCATCCACATAACCGGACAACTCGGCGATGGTGGGTTTGCTCATCATGTCACGCAGCTTCAGCTCAATGCCCAGCGCCGGTTGATTGCGCACCTTGGACAACACCTTCAGGGTGCGCAAGGAGTCGCCGCCCAGCTCGAAGAAGTTGTCCGTCACCCCGACCTGCTCCAGCTCCAGCACCTCTTGCCAGATCGCGACAAGGCCCGCTTCGAGGGCGTTGCGCGGCGCCACGTACTCGCGGCCCTTGAAGGACGGGTCTGGCAGCGCCTTGCGGTCGACCTTGCCGTTGGGGCTCAGCGGCAGGTGTTCCAGCACCAGGATCTGGCTGGGCACCATGTAGTCGGGCAAGCCCTGTTGCAACGCCATGCGCAGCGCCTCGCCTTGCAGCGCCGGGCTGCTGGTGGCCACGTAGCCGATCAGTTGCTTGCCGCCTTCGGTGTCACGGGCCACGACGACCGCATCGCGCACCTGGGGTTGACTGCGCAAGCGGGCCTCGATTTCGCCCAGCTCGATGCGAAAGCCCCGGATCTTCACCTGATGATCCAGGCGGCCAAGGAAGTCGATCACTCCGTCTGCGCGGCGGCGCACCAGGTCGCCGGTGCGGTACAGGCGCGCGCCACTGCCGCTGGGGTCGGCGACGAAACGCTCGGCGGTCAGGCCTGGCCGCGCATGGTAGCCCCGCGCAAGCCCCTCCCCGCCAATGTACAACTCACCCGGTACGCCATCGGGCAATGGGTTCAGGCCGGCATCGAGAATGTGCAGGGTACGCTCGCCCACCCGTGTGCCAATCGGCGCATAGGCCGCCTCGCAGCGCTGGTCGGTATCGACCACCCACAGCAACGGCGTGACCACGGTTTCGGTAGGGCCGTAGCCATTGGTCAGCAGCCTTGGGCGCAGGGTGCGCTTGACCAACTCGAAATTGGCATCGGCCACAGCGTCGCCGCCAAAGCAGTAGATCTGCACCGGTGGCGGGCTGTCGAAGGCCTGGCCGTATTCGGCCAACTGTTGCAGGTACGCAGGCGGGAAACAGGCGATGGTGATGGCCTGCTCATGCAGCACCTGCCAGGTTTCCTCGGGCGTCCACAGACGGTTGTCGCGCACCACCAGCTGACCACCGGCCGCCAGGGTGGACAGCCAGCGCTCCTGGGCGCCATCGAAGGCGAACGACATGAACAGCAATTCGCGGGTTGCCTCGCTCATCCCATAGCGCTCGATGATGGCCTGGCAGTGCATGGCCAGCGGCCCGCGGGCGACCGCAACGCCTTTGGGCTTGCCCAGCGAACCGGAGGTGTAGATCAGGTACGCCAGGTTGTCCTCGTCGATCGCAACCGCCGGCAAGGCGACCTGCGCCTGCACCGGCGCAAGCGATTCGAGCAGCAGGGTGTCGACCCCTTCGGCGCTTGGCAAACGTTCACTGACGCTGGCCTGGCTGATGAGCAGTCGCATGGCCGAGTCCTCGATGATCCACTGCACCCGCTCGCGTGGGTAGTCGATATCGACAGGGACATAGGCAGCGCCGGTCTTGAGCACCGCATAGAAGGCCACGATCATGTCCACCGAGCGCTCCAGCGCCACCCCGACACGCACCTCCGGGGCAGCACCGGCCTCGATCAGGGCCACGGCCAGGCGGTTGGCGCGCGCCTCAAGTTGGGCATACGTCAGGGACCGCCCGGCGCAGCTGACCGCCACCTGCTGACCACGGGCCTGCACATGCCCGGCAATGCGCTGCAGCAGCGGCGTGCGGGTCGGGTTGGCGACCAGCCGGTTGGCCTGGGCTTGCTGGCGTTCAGCGTCGGCATCGAGCATGGGCAGGCTGCCGATGGCTGCCAGTGGGTCGCCCAGCAGCGCTTGAAGCAAGCGCTCGAAGCTGCGCCGGATGCCTTGGCAGGCGGCGGGGCTGAAGCGGCTGCGCCAGTAAAGGAACTCGATGCTCAAGGTGTCATCCAGGTGCACGGCGAGGTCCATGGCATAGTTGGTCACGTCGCGGCCTTCGCTGGCGCCGAAGCGCAAGCCGTCTTCACCGGCGTCTTGCAGTCGCTCGTCTAGGGGATAGTTCTCGAACACCACGATGCTGTCGAACAGCGCCTGCCCGCTTTGCCCGGACCAACGCTGCACATCGGCCAGAGAGACGTGCTCGTAGTCACGCACCTGCACGTTGTAGTCCTGCAGGGCCTGCAACCACTGGCCCACCGGTTGTTCGGGCGCAGGTGCCTGGATGATCGGCAGCGTGTTGATGAACAGGCCCAGCATGTCTTCAGCACCCGGCAGGTTTGCCGGACGACCGGCAACGGTTGCGCCGAAGCACACGCGCGATTGCCCGGTGTAGCGTTGCAGCAGCAGCAACCACGCCGCCTGGATCAGCGTGTTGGGCGTGACCCGCAGGCGCTGGGCCTGATCACGCAGTTGCCGGGTTTGCGCGGCGTCCCAGTTCAGGTACAGGGCGTCGTAGCCGTCGGCCTCGGCGACGGGCGCTGGATGCAACCCGGTGGCCAGCAGGGTGGGCCCTTCCAGCCCGGCCAGCTTGTCTTTCCAGAAGAGCTCCATCTGCGCCTGGGGCTGGGCGGCCAGCCAGCCGATGTAGTCGCGGTAGCTGCCGCGCTTGCCGGGCAGTGCTTGCCCACCGTACACGGCGAACACCTCGCCAAGCAGGCGTGAGTGGCTCCAGCCGTCCATGAGGATGTGGTGGCTGCTCCAGATCAGTTGCTGGCGCTGCTCGTCCAGGCGCACCAGGGTCAGGCCCATCAAGGGCGGGTGCAGCAGGTCGAAGCCGCGGGCGTAGTCCTGTTCGGCCAGGCGTTGCAGGTCGGCGACGCTGACCGGGCGATCCCGCCAATCGAGCTCGCGCACACGCAGTTCGGCGCGCTTGGCCACCCATTGCAACGGCTCGCTGAGGTGGCTTTCGGTCCAGGACCCAGTGCGCAGGATTTCATGGCGATCGACCATGTGCTGCCAGGCCGCAATGAAGCGCGCGTTGTCCAGCCCTTGTACCTGCACACTGGTTTGGCTGACGTACAGCCCCTGTTGGGCGGCTTCGAGGGTATGGAACAGGATGCCCTGTTGCATCGGCGACAGCGGGTACAGGTCTTCGACAGCCCCGGCCGGCACCGGCAAGCGGTCCAGCTGCGCCTGGCTCAGCCCTGCGAGCGGGAAGTCGGACGGGGTCAGGCAGGGGTGCTCCAAGGCCAGGCAGTGTTCAATGACCGCACGTAGCTCGCCCACATAGGCCTGGGCCAGTTCCTCGATGGTGCCCGCGGCGAACCGCTGGCGGCTGAAGGTGAAGTCCAGCTTCAGGGCGCCCTCGAACACCTGCCCGTTGATGGTCAAGGCATTGCCCAGCGGCGCCTGATCACTGACCTGGCGCCCACCGCTCTGCGCAGCCGGGGCGAACAGCGCGTCGTCCTCACGTGCGGCGCTGGCGTCGAACTGGCCCAGGTAGTTGAAGGTGATGCGTGGCTGCGCCAGGGTGGCCAATGCCTGGCGGGTGGCCGCATCGCCCAGATAACGCAGCACTCCAAAGCCAAGGCCCTTGTCCGGGATGGCACGCAGGTGCTCCTTGACCTGCTTGATGGTGTCCCCCACTGGCCCCGCCACCGGCAGTTTCACTGGGAACAGGCTGGTGAACCAGCCCACGGTACGGGTGAGGTCGACGTCGTCGAACAGCGTCTCGCGGCCGTGGCCTTCCAACTCGATCAATGCCGCCTGCTCGCCCGTCCATTGGCAGATCACCCGCGCCAGGGCGGTCAGCAGCAGGTCATTGACTTGGGTGCGGTAAGCGGCCGGGGCCTGCTGAAGCAGTTGTCGGGTCAGCGCTGGATCCAGTTCAACCTGCACGGTGTGGGCGTCGCCCACCTGCTGGCTGCCTTGGGCATCTTCGCCAGGCAACGTCTGGGCAAAGCCCTGCAGTTGGGCCTGCCAGTAGGCCAGTTGCTGGCATAGGGTTTCGCTTCGGGCGTGGGCTTGCAGGCGTTCAGCCCAGGCCTTGTAGGCGCTGGTCTTGGCCGGCAGGCTGAGCGGCTGCCCGGTCAGGCACTGCTGGTAAGCCTGTTGCAGGTCCTCGAACAGAATGCGCCACGACACGCCATCGACCACCAGGTGATGGATCGCCAGCAGTAAGCGCTGACTGCCATCGGCCAGGGTGGCCAACACCGCGCGCAGCAGCGGGCCCTGGGCCAGGTCCAGGCTACGCTGGGCATCGTCGCACAGGGCGGTGAGTGCCTGGGCATCGGTCACCTCGCGTTGCCACAGCAGCGCCTGGGCACTGTCGCCGTGGCAGGCCTGCCAACCCTGCTCGCCTTCACTGAAGCGCAGGCGCAGGGCATCGTGGTGGTGCACCAACGCCTGCAACGCCTGCTCCAGCGCAGCCCCTTGAAGCGGCGCGCTCGGCACCAGCAACACCGACTGGTTCCAGTGGTGACGCTGGGCAATGGCCTCACTGAAGAAGCTGTGCTGCACAGGGAGCAACGGCGTGCTGCCGGTGACCGCACCTTGGTCGATCTGCAGAGCTGTGTCTGCCGTGCCAACGACCTGGGCCAAGGCCCGGAGGGTCTGGTGCTGGAACAACGCTTTCGGGGTCAGGTGCAGCCCCAGTTGCCGCGCTCGGCTGACCACCTGAATGGAGATGATCGAGTCACCGCCCAGCTCGAAGAAGTTGTCGTCCACCCCGACCCGCTCAAGCTTCAGCACGTCTTGCCAGACTGTGGCCAACTGCTGTTCGAGCGCTGTCTGCGGCGCGGCGAAGGCATGGCGGCTAGCGGCCTCGGGTAGCGGCAGCGCCTTGCGGTCGATCTTGCCGCTTGGGCTCAATGGCAGGCTGTCGAGCACCACCAGGTGCGCCGGCACCATGTAGTCCGGCAGGCTCGCTTTCAGGGCATCGCGCAGCGTGACCGCAGCCACCTGCGTGATCACGTAGCCCACCAGTTGCGGCCCATTGGGACCAGGCTGCGCCATGACCAGCGCCTCGCTGACACCGGCCTGCGCCAGCAGGCAAGTCTCGATCTCGCCCAGCTCGATACGGAAGCCACGGATCTTCACCTGATGGTCCACCCGGCCGACGTATTCGATCACGCCATCGGCACGGTAGCGCGCCAGGTCGCCCGTGCGATACAAGCGCCCGCCGTTGCCGCCGAACGGGTCGGGCAGGAAGCGCTCGGCGGTCAGCGCACTGCGGCCGAAATAGCCGCGCGCCAGCAACTGGCCGCCGATCACCAGCTCACCCACGACACCGGTCGGCACCGGCTGCCCGGCGTCGTCCAGCAGGTAGATGTCCCGCCCTGGCAAAGCCGTGCCGATCGGCAAGGTGTGAGGCACGGGTTGTTCGCCCAGCACGTACGGGGTGCAGTCGAGCGTGGTGGAAGTGACCGTGGTTTCGGTCGGGCCGTAGGTGTTGAGCAGGCGCACATGGCCCAGCCCGGCCTTGTGCCAGGCGGCCATGCCTTCAGGCGGCATGGCTTCGCCGCCCGCATGAATCTGGCGCAGCTGCCCGTAGTCGCGTGGCCCTACGCTGGCAAACTGGGTGGCCAGCAGGTTCCAGTACGCGGTCGGCAGGTCGGCCACGCTGATGCCGTGGGCCAGCACCCGCTGGTAGAACGTCTCGCTGTCCCAGATTTCGTTGCCCCGCAGCATCACGGTGGCACCGCAGACCAGCGGGGCGTAAAGCTGCTCGACGAAGGCGTCGAAGTTGAACGTGGCGAATTGCAGCACGCAGTCGGATGCGTGGATATCGGAATACCACTGGGCCACGAAAGCGTGGCGGGTCAAGGCACCATGGCTGATGGCCACGCCCTTCGGCCGGCCGGTCGAGCCGGAGGTGAAGATCACGTAGGCCAGGTTGTCGGCGTGCACGCGGTTGAGCGGGTCGCTGTCGGCGCCGCTGCCGTCCTCAGGCGTATCCAGCAGCAGGCACTGCACCTGCGCGTCCAGCGCCAGTGCTTGGCGCAAGTGCGACTGGGTCAACAGCAGCGCGATGCGGCTGTCCTCGACCATCTGCTGCAAGCGCTCGCGGGGGAATTTCGGATCGAGCGGCACGTAGCCGCCGCCTGCCTTGAGCACGGCCAGCAAGGCGATGACCATCGGCGCGTCGCGCTCGGCGGCGATGCCAACCAGCACGTCCGGGCCCACGCCCTGGGCGATCAGGCGGTGGGCCAGGCGGTTGGCCGCCACGTTGAGCTGGGCGTAGGTCAGCTCGGTGGTTTCAGTGATCAGCGCAATGTGGTTCGGAACACGCAGGGCCTGCCGTTCGAACAGCACATGGGCAGGCGCCAGGCTTGGGTATTGACCGGCGGCCATGCCCCAGTCCTGCACCGGGGCGCGCTGGCGACCGTCGTCCAGCAGGGTCAGATCGCCCAGGCAAAGCCCGTCGGGCCCCTCGACCATTTGCAGGAGCAAGTGGGCCAGGTTGTCACTGATGCCCGCGATACCCGGCGCATCGAACGCCTCGCCCGCATAGGTGAAGTGCAGCAGCACGGTGGACCCGGCGTTTACGCTGACGGTCAGCGGGTAGTTGCTCTGCTCATGGTTGTCGATGCTGCCAAAGCGCAGGTCCACGGGCGCTGCTTGCAGCGCCTCGGAAACCGGATAGTTCTCGAACACCAGGATGTTGTCGAACAGCGCTTCACCGCCCTGCCCGGCCCAGCGCTGGATATCGAAGAGCGGGGTGTGCTCCTGCTCGCGCAGTGCCAGGTTCAGTTGCACAAGCGCATGCAGCCACGCCTGCAGCGGCTGATCTACCTGGGGGCTGGCCACTACCGGCAAGGTGTTGATGAACAGGCCGATCTGCTGCTCCACACCGCTGATCGCCGCCGGGCGCCCGGCCACGGTGGCCCCGAACACGACGCCGTCGTGCCCGGTGTAGCGTTGCAGCAGCAACAGCCAGGCCGCCTGGATGACGGTGTTGAGGGTGACCTTGTGGCGCCGCGCAAAGGCGCTCAGACGCTGGGTGTGATGTTCGTCCAGCCGGTGGTAATGATCGTATTGACCTGAGCTGCGCGTTGCCGGCTTCAAGGCTTGTGCCAGCAGGGTCGGTGCCGGCAGGCGGGCCAGTTGATCGCGCCAGAACGCCTCGCTGGCCTGACGGTCCTGACGCAGCAACCAGCCGATGTAGTCGCGGTACTGCGTAGGCCCTTGGGTGACCGGGTGACCGGCATAGCGCTGGAGCACTTCGCCCAGAAGCTGCGAGGTGCTCCAGCCGTCCATCAGGATATGGTGGCTGGTGTAGATCAGGTGATAGTCCTGCACATCGGTCTGTGCAAGTACCAGCCTGAGCAACGGCGCGGTATGAAGCTCGAAGCCACGTTGCAGTTCGCTTTGCGCCAGGGCATCAAGGGTTGCTTGCGCAGAGGTTTCGTCGCGCAGGTCCAGCAGGCGGAACGGCAGCTCGACCCGATTCATGACCACCTGCACGGCCTGCTCGAACTGCCAGTTGAACCCGGTGCGCAGAATGGCGTGGGCATCGAGGGTGGCCTGCCAGGCACTGCGGAATCGCTGCGGGTCGAGCCCACCGATGTCCAGACGCATCTGGTTCAGGTAATCGCCACTTCCCTGTTCGTAGAGGCTGTGGAACAACATGCCCTGCTGCATCGGGGACAGCGGGTAGATGTCCTCAAGGTTGGCCGCAGGCACCGCAAGCTGGTCCAGTTGCGCCTGGTCAAGACTGGCCAGGGGGAAATCGGACGGCGTCACGCCGCCCGCGTCAGGCGCCAGGCAGTGTTCGATCAGCGCTTGCAGTTGTGCGCCGTAGGCATCGGCCAAGTCCTTGATGGTCTGCACCTCGAACTGCTCGGCGCTGAACGTCCAGTCCAGGCTCAGGCAACCGTCGTACACGCGCCCGTTGAGCACCAGCCAATTGTCCAATGGGGCATCTGGGCTTTGCTCACGGCCGCGCTTTTCGGTAGCCGGGGTGAACAAGGCGTCATCGTCGTCGGCAAAACTGCCGTCGAACTGGCCCAGGTAGTTGAAGGTGATACGCGGCGTCGCCAGGCCCCCCAGGGCCTCGCGTGTGGCAGCGTCCCCCAGGTAGCGCAGCACACCATAGCCGATACCCTTGTCAGGGATGCCGCGCAGGTGTTCCTTGACCTGGCGAAGCGTGTCGCCAAGGTCGGTCGACACGGGCAACTTCACCGGGAACAGGCTGGTGAACCAGCCCACGGTACGGGTGAGGTCCACGTCGTCGAACAGCTCCTCGCGGCCATGGCCTTCCAACTGGATCAGCGCGGCCTGTTCGCCCGTCCACTGGCAGATCACACGGGCCAAGGCGGTCAGCAGCAAGTCGTTGACTTGGGTGCGGTACGCCGCAGGCGCCTGCTGTAACAGGCGACGGGTTTGCTGGGCGTCCAGGCGGGTCTGCACAGTCTGGGCGTGGTGCCCCTGCATGCCCGCATCGGCCTTGGCGCCCGGCAGGTCTGTGCGTTGACCACGCAGTTGCGCCAGCCAGTAATCCTTCTGGCCCAGCAGCGCCGGCTTGTGGGCATGCGCCTTCAGTTTCTGCGCCCAAGCCTGGTAGGCCGTGGTCTTGCTCGGCAGTTTCAGGGGCTGCCCGGCCAGGCATTGTGCGTAGGCCTGTTGCAGGTCCTCGAAGAGGATGCGCCACGATACGCCATCGACCACTAGGTGATGGATCACCAGCAGCAAGCGCTGGCTGCCGTCGGCAAGGGTGGCCAGCACCGCGCGCAGCAGCGGGCCGTGGGCCAGGTCCAGGCTGCGCTGGGCATCGTCGCACAGGGCGGTGAGCGCCTGGGCATCGGCCACCTCGCGCTGCCACAGCAGCGCCGTCACGGGCTCGCCATGTTCGGCCTGCCAGCCTTGCTCACCCTCGCTGAAGGTAAGGCGCAGCGCATCGTGATGCTGCACAAGGGCCTGCAATGCCCGCTCCAGTGCAACGCCCTCAAGCGCGGTGCGTGGTACCAGCAGCACCGACTGGTTCCAGTGGTGACGCTGGGCAATGGCCTCGCTGAAGAAGCTGTGCTGCACCGGCAGCAGCGGCATGCCGCCGAGGACGGTACCCTGGTCGATGTGCACGGCGCTGTCGCCAGTGCGCACGACCTTGGCCAGGGCGCGCAGGGTCTGGTGCTGGAACAGTTCCTTGGGCGTGAAGTGCAGCCCCTGCTGACGGGCTCGGCTGACCACCTGGATGGAGATGATCGAGTCACCGCCCAGCTCGAAGAAGTTATCGTCCACCCCGACCCGCTCAAGCTTCAGCACGTCTTGCCAGATACGCGCCAGTTGCTGTTCGAGCGGGCGCTGGGGGGCGATAAATGCCTGGTTACTGGAGGCCTCGGGCAGCGGCAGTGCCTTGCGGTCGATCTTGCCGCTCGGGCTCAGCGGCATGTGGTCGAGCAGCATGAGATGGGCGGGGACCATGTAGTCCGGCAGGCTCGCCTTGAGCGCTTCGCGCAGCGTCTGCACGTTTGCATCTGCAACCAGGTAAGCGACCAGTTGCGGCCCGTTCGGGCCAGGCTGCGCCATGACCAGCGCCTCGCTGACACCGGCCTGCGCCAGCAGGCAAGTCTCGATCTCGCCCAGCTCGATACGGAAGCCACGGATCTTCACCTGATGGTCCACCCGGCCGACGTATTCGATCACGCCATCGGCACGGTAGCGCGCCAGGTCGCCCGTGCGGTACAAGCGCCCGCCGTTGCCGCCGAACGGGTCGGGCAAGAAGCGCTCGGCGGTCAGCGCACTGCGGCCGAAATAGCCGCGCGCCAGCAATTGGCCACCGATCACCAGCTCACCCACGACACCGGTCGGCACCGGCTGCCCGGCATCGTCCAACAGGTAGATGTCCCGCCCTGGCAAAGCCGTGCCGATCGGCAAGGTGTGAGGCACGGGTTGTTCGCCCAGCACGTACGGGGTGCAGTCGAGCGTGGTGGAAGTGACCGTGGTTTCGGTCGGGCCGTAAGTGTTGAGCAGGCGCACACGGCCCAGCCCGGCCTTGTGCCAGGCGGCCATGCCTTCAGGCGGCATGGCTTCGCCGCCCGCATGAATCTGGCGCAGCTGCCCGTAGTCGCGTGGCCCTACGCTGGCGAACTGGGTGGCCAGCAGGTTCCAGTACGCGGTCGGCAGGTCGGCCACGCTGATGCCGTGGGCCAGCACCCGCTGGTAGAACGTCTCGCTGTCCCAGATTTCGTTGCCCCGCAGCATCACGGTGGCACCGCAGACCAGCGGGGCGTAAAGCTGCTCGACGAAGGCATCGAAGTTGAACGTGGCAAATTGCAGGACGCAGTCGGATGCGTGGATATCGGAATACCATTGGGCCACGAAGGCGTGGCGGGTCAAGGCACCATGGCTGATGGCTACGCCCTTCGGCCGGCCGGTCGAGCCGGAGGTGAAGATCACGTAGGCCAGGTTGTCAGCGTGCACGCGGTTGAGCGGGTCGCTGTCGGCGCCGCTGCCGTCCTCAGGCGTATCCAGCAGCAGGCACTGCACCTGCGCGTCCAGCGCCAGCGCTTGGCGCAAGTGCGACTGGGTCAACAGCAGCGCGATGCGGCTGTCCTCGATCATCTGCTGCAAGCGCTCGCGGGGGAATTTCGGATCGAGCGGCACGTAGCCGCCGCCTGCCTTGAGCACGGCCAGCAAGGCGATGACCATCGGCGCGTCGCGCTCGGCGGCGATGCCGACCAGCACGTCCGGGCCCACGCCCTGGGCGATCAGGCGGTGGGCCAGGCGGTTGGCCGCCGCGTTAAGCTGGGCATAGGTCAGCTCGGTGGTTTCAGTGATCAGCGCAGTGTGGTGCGGAACGCGCTGGGCCTGCTGCTCGAACAGCACATGGGCAGGGGCCAGGCTTGGGTATTGACCGGCGGCCATGCCCCAGTCCTGCACCGGGGCGCGCTGGCGCCCCTCTTCGAACAGCTTCAGCTCACCCAGGCAGCGCTGGGGCGAGCCGTCCGCCATCTGCGCCAGCAGATGGGCCAGGTGGCCTGCAACCTGAGCCATGCGTTCGGCACTGAACTGCGCCGCGTCATAGCTGTAATGCAACAACAGGTCGGCCCCGGTGCTGACGCTCAGGGTCAGTGGGTAGTTGTTCTGCTCATGGCTGTGCACGTCACCAAAGTGCAGGTCACTGACGCCGCCTTGCTGCAGCGCCTCGGACACAGGGTAGTTTTCGAATACCAGCAGGGTATCGAACACTCCATCGCCGCCCTGCCCGGCCCAGCGCTGCACATCACTCAGCGCACTGTGTTCGTGGTCCCGAAGTGCCAGGTTGATGCTTTGTACGGTCTGTAACCAACCGGCCAGCGCCAGCTGCGGCTCGGGCCGCGCGACCACCGGCAGGGTATTGATGAACAGGCCGATCTGCTGCTCGATGCCCTGCAACTGCGTAGGCCGGCCCGCGACCGTAGCCCCGAATGCCACGCTGTCGTGGCCGGTGTAGCGCTGCAACAGCAACAGCCAGGCGGCCTGCACGAGCGTGTTGAGGGTGACTTTCTGCTGACGGGCAAAGCCGTGCAACTGTTCGGTCATCGCAGCGTCCAGGCGCCATTTCAATTCGCCTTGCCCGGTCTGGCCGGTGGCGGCGCACTTGAGCGCACGGCTCAGCCAGGTCGGCTCCTCAAGGGTGGCGAACTGTGCGCGCCAGAAGGCCTCGCTGGCCTGTTTGTCCTGGCGTTGCAACCAGCCGATGTAATCACTGTAGCGCCCGTTCAGGCTCTTCAGCGCCTGGCCTGCGTAGTGCTGCAGCACCTCGCCAAGCAGCTGCGAATTGCTCCAGCCGTCGAGCAAAATGTGATGGCTGGTATAGATCAGCTGATAGCGATCATCCCCCGTGCGGGCCAGCGTCAAGCGCAGCAGTGGCGCCTGGGCCAGGTCGAAGCCTTGCTCGCGTTCGGCATCAGCCAGACGCGTCAATGCAGCGTCAAGATCTTCATGGCCACGCAGGTCGATTTCACGGCACGGCAGCTGCACCTGCTTGCGCACCCACTGCAGCGGCTGGGCCAGCCCGCCTTGCCAGAGGAACCCGCTGCGCAATATGTCATGGCGCTGGACCACCGCCTGCCAGGCCTCACGGAAACGCTCGGGCGCCAGCCCCTCGACGCTGACCGACAGCTGGTTGATGTAGTCCCCCCCTTGTTGCTCAAGCAAGCTGTGGAACAGCATGCCCTGCTGCATGGGCGAGAGCGGGTACAGGTCCTGGACGTCCGCCCAGGGCAGGCCAAGGGCGTCCAGCTGTGGCTGGTCGAGCATGGCCAGCGGGAAGTCCGAAGGCGTCACCCCGGCACTGCCCGGCAACAGGCAGTGGGCGACCAGCTGGTTCAGCTCGCGTGCGTAATCCTGCGCCAACCGCTCGATGTCGCTGCGCTCGAACATCGCTTCGCTGAAGGTCCAGCCCAAACGCAATTGGCCTGCGTACACCTGGCCGTTGATGCTCAGCCAATTGCCGAGCGGGGCCTCGGCGCCCTGTTCAGCGCCGGCGTCCTCGCTGGCTGGCACGAACAGGGCACCCTGGTCGCTGGCAAAGCTGCCGTCGAACTGGCCCAGGTAGTTGAAGGTGATGCGCGGCTCGGCCAGGCCGTTGAGGGCTGCCTGCGACTGGGCGCTGCCCATGTAGCGCAGGGCGCCGTAGCCGATGCCCTTGTCAGGGATCGCGCGCAACTGCTGCTTGACGCGCTTGATCGCGTCGGTCACCTCAGCGGCATCGTCCAGGCGTACCGGGAAGGCGCTGGTGAACCAGCCCACTGTGCGGGTCAGGTCGACCTCGTCGAACAGCGCTTCACGGCCGTGCCCTTCGAGCTGGATCAGCGCCGAGGCCTGCCCAGTCCAGCGGCAGATCACGCGGGTCAGCGCGGTCAGCAGCAGGTCGTTGACCTGGGTGCGGTAGGCCGCCGGGGCCTGTTGCAGCAATTGCCGGGTCAGCGTGTCGTCCAGGCGCGTGTGTACCGTACAGGCATGGCGTTTTTCCAGGCTGGCGTGAGGACGCGCGCCTGGCAGGTGGTCGGCGGCGCCTGCGACCTGCGCCTGCCAGTACGGCAGCTGCTCGGCCAGGGCCGGGGTTTGCGCCAGTGCCTGCAGGCGTTCTGCCCAGTGCTTGTAGGCCGTGGTCTTGGCCGGCAGCGACAGCGCCTCGCCTGCCAGGCACTGCGAGTAGGCCTGCTGCAGATCGTCGAACAGAATGCGCCAGGACACACCGTCCACGACCAGGTGATGAACCACCAGCAACAGCCGCTGACTGCCATCGTCCAACTCCGCCAGCACAGCCCGCAGCAGCGGCCCTTGGCGCAGGTCGAGGCTGCGCTGGGCCTGCTCGCACAACGCGGTCAGGGCCTGGCCGCGCGCGGCCGTGGCGTGCCACAGCAAAGGCGCCTGCTCCTCGGCGCTCTGTTGCTGGGCCGGTGCCCGGTGCCAGGCGAGCCCGGCTTGGGCATCGAAGCGCAGGCGCAAGGCGTCATGGTGCAGCACCAGCGCCTGCAACGCCGCTTCCAGCGCACGTGGCTGCAACGCCTGCGTTGGTGCCAGCAGCACGGACTGGTTCCAGTGGTGCGCATCAGCAATGCCCTGGGCGAAGAACCAGCGCTGGATGGCCAGCAGCGGCAGGCTGCCAGCGACCGGGCCCTGATCGATGCGGGCGACCTCGCCAAAACGGGCCACACCGGCCAAGGCCTGCACGGTCTGGTGCAGGAACAGGTCTTTGGGACTGAGCACGATGCCGGCCTGACGGGCCCGGCTGACCATCTGGATCGAGATGATCGAATCACCGCCCAGCTCGAAGAAATTGTCGGTCACCCCCACCTGAGGCACCTTCAGCACCGCCTGCCAGATCTGCACCAGCGCCTGCTCGAGCGGGCTGCTGGCGGCCACATGCTGGCCTTGCAGCTGGGTAAGGTCGACTACGGGCAGGGCCTGGCGGTCGATCTTGCCGTTGGGGGTCAAGGGCATGCGTTCGAGCAACTGCACGTGCGTGGGCACCATGTAGTCGGGCAGGTCCACCTTCAAACAGCGCTTGATCGATTCGCGGCGCTCAGCCTGGGCTTGATGATTGGACGCCAATTGCGGCGCGTCGTCGCTCACCACGTAGCCGACCAATTGCTGGCCGCTCGGGCCGGCCTGGGCCACCACCACCGCTTCGCGCACCCCCGGCACCGCCAGCAGGCGCGCTTCCACCTCGCCCAGCTCGATACGAAAACCCCGCACCTTGACCTGGCGGTCGATGCGCCCGAGGTAGTCGATGATGCCGCTGCTGCGCAGGCTCACCCGATCACCGCTGCGGTACAGCCGGGCACCGTTGCCGAACGGGTCCGGTACGAACCTTTCAGCAGTGAGCGCCGGGCGCTTGAGGTAGCCACGGGCCAAGCCCTGCCCGCCCAGGTACAACTCACCCGGGATGGCCAGGGGCAACAGGTTCAGGTCGGCATCGAGCACATACGCGCGCCGTTCACCGACGCGATCGCCAATGGGCGCATAGGCCGCACCGCAGCTGTCCTGTTCGCCAGCTTTCCAGATCAGGGGGGTGACCACGGTTTCGGTAGGGCCGTAGCCATTGATGATATAGGTCGGACGCAGTGCGCGCCGAGCCATGGCGTAGCTGGCCTCGGACACCGCATCGCCGCCGAAGCAGTACACCCGCATCGGCGGTGGGTTGCCATCGCGCTCGGCGTGCTCGGCCAGTTGCTGAAGGTAGACCGGTGGAAACGCAGCGACCGTCACCCCATGTGCATGCATGGCGGCATAGGTTTGCTCCGGGGTCCACAGCTGCGGGTCGCGGATGAGCAGCGAAGCCCCGTGGGTCAGGGGCGTGAGCCAGCGTTCGTGGGCACCGTCGAAAGCGAATGACATGAAGTGCAGTTCGCAGTCGGCCGGCGTCATTTCGTAGCGCTCGCCAATGGCTCGGCAGTGCATGGCGATGGGGCCATGGGCCACTGCCACCCCTTTGGGCAGGCCCGTGGAACCCGAGGTGTAGATGACGTAGGCCAGGTTATCGGCCTGGGCGGCGTTCGCTGGCGCGTGGCAGGGTTGCGCGGCCAGGTCCATGTGGTCCAGGGCCAGGGTTGCCAAGCCATCCGGTACCGGCAGGCGCTGCATGAGCGCGCTGTCGCTGAGCAGCAGGGCCATGCCGCTGTCCTGCATCAGATAGGACAGGCGCTCGCGGGGGTATTGCGGATCGAGCGGCGTATAGGCACCGCCGGCCTTGAGCACCGCCAACAGGCTCACGACCATCTCAAGGCCACGCTCCAGGGCGATACCGACCAGCACTTCCGGCCCCACCCCTGCTGTGACCAAAGCATGGGCCAGGCGATTGGCCTGCTGATCGAGCTGGGCAAAGCTCATGCGCTGCTCGCCAAACAGCAAGGCGGTGGCCTGCGGGGTTTGCGCAGCCCACTGGGCAATGCGCTCGTGCACCAGCGGGCCGTCGGCATGGCGCAGGTCCGGGGCGTTGCGCACGGCGTGCAGGTGCTCATGCTCATCGACGGCCAGCATCGGCAGTGCAGCAACGCAGCGCGACGGATCGGCGACGAGGCCGCGCAGCAGGGCCAGCCAATGGCCCCCCAGGCGCTCGATGGTGGCGGCATCGAACAGGTCGCACGCATAGGTCAGCGACGCCCACAGGCCGTCTTCACCCTCGACGGTGTCCAGCGTCAGGTCGAACGAGGCGCTGTGGCTTTCCCAGAACAGCCCTTCGATTTCCAGGCCAGGCACCTGCTGGGCACGTGGGTCGCGGCCCTGGCGCTGATGGTTGTACATCACCTGGAACAACGGGTTGTGGCTCAGGCTGCGGTCTGGCTGCAAGGCTTCGACCAGTTGCTCGAACGGCAAGTCCTGATGCGCCTGAGCACCGAGTACCGTCTGCTTGACCTGTTGCAACAACGTCGGGAAGGCCAAGGCCCCCTGCACATCAGCGCGCAGCACCTGGGTGTTGACGAAGAAACCCAGCAGGCGATCGGTCTCGACCCGGTTGCGGTTGGCGTTGGGCACCCCGACGCGAATATCGGTCTGGCCGGTGTAGCGGTGCAGCAGCACCTGGAACGACGCCAGCAACAGCATGAACAGCGTGACCTGTTGCTGCTGCGCGAGGGCTTGCAAGGCTTCGCTCAGCGCCTTGTCGATGGGCAAGTCGAAACGCGCGCCGCGCAGGCTTGGCTGGGCCGCGCGCGGACGGTCGGTGGGCAACTCGAGCACCGGTTGATGCGCGCCCAGTTGCTCACGCCAGTAGGCCAGTTGCTGCTCGCTGCCGCCGGCTTCCATCCAGCGACGCTGCCAGATGGCATAGTCGGCGTACTGAATGGGCAGCGCAGGCAGCTGGACCGCCCGCCCGTGGACCAAGCCCAGGTACAGCTGCATCAGCTCATCGACCATGACCTGCATCGACCAGCCATCGGAGACGATGTGGTGCTGCACCATCACCAGCACATGCTCATCGTCAGCCACCCTCAGCAGCCCCAGCCGTACCAGCGGGCCGTGCTCGAGGTCGAAGGGCCTGGCGATCTGCTGCTCGATCAACGCCTGCACTTGGGCGTGTTGATGCTCGGGTGCCAGGGTGGCCGGCAGGTGCAACGGCTCGATCGCGATCGGCAGTGAGCCATGCACGTGCTGGCAGGGCCGCTCGTCCTTCATCACGAAGGTGGTGCGCAGGGTCTCGTGGCGTGCCACCAGGGCATCGAACGCTTGTTGCAAAGCCTGGGTGTCGAGGTGACCGCGCAGGCGCAAGGCGGTAGGGATATGAGATGCGCTGCTGCCTGGCTCCAGTTGCCAAAGGAACCACTGGCGCTCCTGGGCGAAGGACAGCGGCAGGCTGTCTAACTGCTCGCGGATGACAGGAATTGGCAGGTTGCCGGGCGAGACCTTTTGTTCGGCCATCTTGGCCAGGTACTGGCGGCGCTTGTCCAAGGGCAAGGCGATGAAACGCTGGGCAATGCGCAGGGCGCTGGCGTGATCCATTACACCGCCTCCATTTCGTCGAGCAGGCTTTCGAGCTGGTCGAGGGTGGCGGCATCCACCGCCCCGCCTTCGTGCTCCAGTTGGCGGGCCAGCTCGCCCAGGGTGGGGTATTGGAAAATCAATTGCGCAGTTGCCTTCATACCAAGCTCGAGTTGAATGCGTGAGACCAGGCTCACGACGAGAAGAGAGTGACCGCCCAGGTCGAAGAAGTGGTCGTTCAAGCCGACCTTGTCGAGCTGGAGCAGGTCCTGCCAGATCGCTGCCAGTTGGCACTCGACCGGGCGTTGCGGGGCTTCGTAGCCGTGTTGTGGTGGCGCTGCCTGGGGCAGTGGCAAGGCCTTGCGGTCCAGCTTGCCGTTGGGGCTGAGCGGCCACTGCTCCAGCAGCAGCCATTGGCCGGGGACCATGTAGCCGGGCAGGTTGGCCTTGAGGTGAGCCTTGAGGCGCTCGCGCAGCAGCGCCTGGCGGGTGGGCTCCAGGTCAGCACCGTCGACCAGCACGTAGCCGACCAGTTGCGCGCCAGCGGCGCCAGGCTGAGCTAGCACGACCGTTTCCCGGACTTCGGCCATCTCCAGCAGGCGCGCCTCGATTTCTCCCAGCTCGATGCGCTGGCCACGGATCTTCACCTGGTGGTCCAGGCGACCGAGGTACTCCAGCACGCCGTCGGCGCGGTAACGCACCCGATCACCCGTGCGGTACAAGCGCTCGCCATTACCCAGAGGGCTTGCCACGAAGCGCTCGGCGGTCAGCGCCGGGCGGCGGTGATACCCACGGGCCAGGCCTACGCCACCCAGGTACAACTCACCGGCCACCCCTGGCACCACCGGTTGCAGGGCAGCGTCCAGCACGTAGGTGTGCAGGTTGGCGATGGGGCGCCCGATGGGCACGCTGTCGCTGCCCTCCTCCACGCAGGT
>NZ_VEJN01000020.1:0-102595 GCF_007678615.1 Pseudomonas sp. DE0157 | reverse complement strand
CCCAGCGCTTGACGGGCATCCATGCCCGTCACCTCCCTCCGCAAGCCCTGCGCTCGGCCTCCTGAAGTCGCGATCTGCGGCGCCTGAGCTACCGCGCGCTTAGAAGCAAAAGCCAAAGCAACGGCAACGGCAACGGCAACGGCAACGGCAACGGCAACGGCAACGGCAACGGCAACAGCAACAGCAACAGCAACAGCAACAGCAACGGCAACGGTACGGCAATTATCATGAGTGCGCAGCTATGGAGTTGACCAACGAACCCTCGACCCTAATTATTTGCAAGCCAATCAAATGTTTAGCCAGCCCCAATGTAAAGGTTGCCATTCACTACTTTAATCCCCCTCAAGCGGCATGTGAGTATCGAACGCATGACTCCCGCCCAGCCCAGCTCACCATCGTCCAACCGCCCTTCACCGTCGAAGCCCCGGACGCTGTGCGGCGAAAATCCGTTGGTGCATGTCATCCTCGCCTTTTGGGCATTGTGGCACTGCCGTCACGCGCGCCCGCCCGACACCTCGCTTACGCCTGCATGACCTCACCCGGCCTGCATTGGGCCGTTTGACCCAGCCGGGCCGCCTGCACAGGCAGGGGCCTGAGCGTTCGCGAGCGAATGATTATGCACTTTGCACCTGTGGAGCAGGCCAGCCAGTTTCTGGCCGCCAACCCCGATATCGATCTGTTCGAACTGTTCATCCTCGACGCCAACGGCGTGCCACGCGGCAAGCTGCTGCACCGTGATGAACTGCTGGCCGTGTACCAGACCGGCCGGCCATTACCCAGCACCATTCTCGGCCTGACCGTAAACGGCGACGACGTGGAAAACTCGGGCTTGGTCTGGGATGTCGGCGACATCGATTGCCGTGCCTACCCACTCGATGGCAGCCTGGTACGCCTGCCCTGGCGCCGGGTGCCGACCGCAGCGCTGCAAGTGAGCATGCACCCACACCAAGGCCTGCCGGCCAGCGTGGCCGATCCGCGTCATGTACTGTTGCGTACCGTCGAAGCCCTGAAGGCCGACGGGTACGACCCCGTGATGGCCTGCGAGCTGGAGTTCTACCTGCTCGACCAGCAGCGCGATGCCCATGGCCATCCGCAACCGGCGCTCGACCAGGACGGCGGACGCCCTCGCAGCACTCAGGTGTACGGGCTGCGAGAGCTGGAGCAGATCGAGCCGTTCCTGGCAGACCTGTATGCGGCCTGCAAGGCACAGGGCATACCGGCGCGTACGGCCATTTCGGAATACGCCCCAGGCCAAGTGGAGATTACCCTCGAACACGGTGATGCCGTGCAAGCGATGGACCAGGCAGTACGCTACAAGCGCCTGGTCAAAGGCATCGCCCACGCCCATGGCATGCAGGCCTGCTTCATGGCCAAGCCCTTCGGCCACTTGGCCGGTACCGGTATGCACATGCACCTGAGCCTGGCCGACAGCGCCGGCCGTAACCTGTTCGCCAGCGAAGATCCGGCCGGCACACCGCTGCTGCGTTACGCAGTGGCCGGCATGTTGCAGCACCTGCACGCGTCGCTGCTGCTGTTTTGCCCCAACGCCAACTCCTTCCGCCGCTTCCAGGCCAATAGCTACGCGCCCCTGTCGCCCACCTGGGGCGTGGACAACCGCACGGTCAGCCTGCGGGTGCCGGGCGGGCCGGCCAATAGCCGGCATGTTGAGCACCGTATCTGCGGGGCCGACGCCAATCCGTACCTGGCTGCCGCCGCCATGTTGGCCGCCAGTCACAGCGGCATACGTGATCAGCTCGACCCTGGCGCGCCGATTCAGGGCAATGGCTATGCCCAGGCGACCGAACACCTGCCAACTGACTGGCTCACCGCGCTGCAAGCCTTGGAGCAGTCGACCTGGGCCCGCGAAGCACTGGGCGATGCGTTTCTTGGCGTGTACCTGAAGGTCAAGCGCGCCGAATACCGGCAATTCATGGCCGAAGTCAGCGAACAGGACTGGCGCTGGTACCTGCACCAGGCCTGAGCCCCACACAGAACAAGGATTACCCATGAACGCAGCAGTGAACAAAGGCCCGGCGCAACGTGCGCCGTCCTACTACACCGCCACCCTCAACGACCTCACCACCTACCCCCAGCTCAAGGGCACCGTGCAGGTGGACGTGGCAATCATCGGCGCGGGCTTCACCGGCTTGGCAACGGCCGTGGAACTGGCCGAACGCGGCCTGAAAGTCGCGGTGGTCGAAGCCAACCGGGTGGGCTGGGGCGCCAGCGGGCGCAATGGTGGTCAAGTGACCGGCAGCCTGTCGGGTGACGAAGCCATGCGCGCACAGATGCGCAAGCGGCTGGGTAGCGACGTGGATGATTTCATCTGGCACCTGCGCTGGCGGGGCCACCAGATCATCGAGCAACGGGTGGCCCGCTATGGCATCGACTGCGACCTCAAGCACGGTCACCTGCACGCGGCCATGAAACCCTCGCACCTGGACGAGCTACGGGCTTTCCAGGCCCAGGCACAGCGCCATGGCATGGGTGATCAGGTCGAGCTGCTCGACCGCCAGGCGATGGCCGAACACCTGCAAAGCCCCCTGTACTTGGGCGCCCTGAAGAACCGGCGCAACCTGCACCTGCACCCGCTGAACCTGTGCCTGGGCGAAGCCCGCGCCGCCCACAGCCTGGGCGCGCTGATTTTCGAGCAGACCGAAGTGCTGGAAATCGTGCACGGCCCTCGCCCTGCCGTGGTGACGGCCGATGGGCGTGTGGACGCGCGCCAGGTGATGCTGGCAGGCGATGTCTATCACAAGCTGGAAAAGCGCCAGCTCAAGGGCAAGATATTCCCGGCCATGGGCGGCATCGTCACCACGGCGCCATTGGGCGAGCTGGCAGCGCAAATCAACCCGCAGGACCTTGCCGTCTATGATTGCCGATTCGTGCTGGACTACTATCGCCTGACGGCCGACAAGCGGCTGCTGTTCGGCGGCGGCGCCAACTACTCAGGGCGCGATTCGCGGGATATCGAAGCCGAACTGCGCCCGTGCATCGAGCGTACCTTCCCTGCCTTGAAGGGCGTGCCCATTGCGTTTCAATGGAGCTGCGCCATGGGTATCGTGGTCAATCGCATACCCCAAGTGGGCAAGCTTTCGGACCATGTCTGGTACTGTCAGGGCTACTCCGGGCACGGCATCGCCACCAGCCACATCATGGGCGAAATCATGGCTCAAGCCATGACCGGCACCCTGGAGCAATTCGACACCTTCGCCCAATGCAAGCATGTGCGTGTGCCGATGGGAGACGTGTTGGGCAACCCGCTCCTGGCAGCGGGCATGTGGTACTACCAGATGCTGGAAAAACTGCGCTGAAGCAAGGACCGCCCGCCCTGCGAGGCCTCGTCAAAAGGGGATGCAGGGCGGTGGCAGGCGGTGCGCGCCAGGTCAGGCGCTTTTCTTGAGGTTGAGCTTCTTGAGCTCTTCGTCGCGCAGTTCGCGACGCAGGATCTTGCCGACGTTGGTGGTCGGCAGGGTGTCGCGGAACTCGACCAGACGTGGCACCTTGTAGCCGGTGAGGTTGGCGCGCATGTGCTCCATCACCTGCTCTTTGGTCACCGTCATGCCAGGTTTGACCACGACGAAGACCTTGATCAGCTCCCCGGATTTTTCATCCGGAATGCCGATGGCCGCACACTGCGATACGCCAGGCACCGCCGCCAGCACGTCCTCGAGTTCATTGGGGTAGACGTTGAAGCCGGACACCAGAATCATGTCCTTCTTGCGGTCGACAATACGCATGTAGCCGTCAGGCTGAATCAGGGCGATGTCGCCAGTCTTGAGCCAGCCTTCGCTGTCGAGGATTTCGGCGGTGGCCTCCTCGCGCTGCCAGTAGCCCTTCATCACCTGAGGGCCCTTGACGCACAATTCGCCCACTTCGCCCAAGGGGAGCTCGTTGCCGGCGTCGTCGACGATCTTGCACAGCGTGGACGGCACCGGAATACCGATGGTGCCTACCTGGTTGGCCTGCGCGGGGTTCACGGCGGCCACCGGGCTGGTTTCGGTCATGCCATAGCCTTCGCAGATGGCGCAGCCCGTCACCGCACGCCAACGCTCGGCAACGCTCAGCTGCAGCGCCATGCCGCCAGATAGGGTGATCTTCAACGCCGAGAAGTCCAGGGCGCGGAACGCATCGCTGTTGCAAAGCGCCACGAACAGCGTATTGAGGCCCACGAAACCTGTGAACTTCCACTTGCCCAGTTCCTTGACCATGGCGGACAGGTCGCGGGGGTTGCTGATCAGCACGTTGTGGTTGCCGATCAGCATCATGGCCATGCAATGGAAGGTGAAGGCGTAGATGTGGTACAGCGGCAGCGGGGTGATAAGGATCTCGCACCCTTCCTGCAGGTTCGAGCCCATCAGCGCCCGGCACTGCAGCATGTTGGCCACCAGGTTGCGGTGGGTCAGCATGGCGCCCTTGGCCACACCGGTGGTGCCGCCGGTGTATTGCAACACGGCCACATCATTGGCTTGCGGGTTGGCCTCGGTCACCGGCTGGCCCTTGCCCAGGGCCAGGGCATCGTTGAAGCGCACGGCGCTGGGCAGGTGATAGGCCGGCACCATCTTCTTGACGTACTTGATCACGCTGTTGATCAGCAGCCGCTTGAGCGCAGGCAGCAGGTCTGCCACTTCGGTGACGATGACGTGCTTGACCTGGGTCTTGGGCACTACCTTCTCGGCCAGGTGCGCCATGTTCGCCAGGCACACCAGCGCTTTGGCGCCGGAGTCCTTGAACTGGTGCTCCATTTCCCGGGCGGTGTACAGCGGGTTGGTGTTGACCACGATCAGGCCGGCGCGCATGGCGCCAAATACCGCCACCGGGTACTGCAGCACGTTGGGCAGTTGCACCGCGATGCGATCACCGGGCTTTAGGTCGGTATGCTGTTGCAACCAGGCGGCAAAGGCACCGGAAAGGGTATACAACTCACCGTAGGTCAGGGTCTTGCCCAGGTTGCTGAAGGCCGGTTTGTCGGCAAAGCGCTGGCAGGATTGCTTGAGTACCGCCTGGATGTTGGGGAATTCGTCGGGATCGATCTGCGCCGCGATACCGGCCGGATACTTGTCCTTCCAAAAATGGTCGATCATGCAAGCCCACTCCTTCAGCAACAGCGAAGTTCGTTTCACGCGTCGAGGCGTTTATTATTGATATGAGATGACGGCCTGATGCAAACCAGATCATCTGAAAGCGGGCCGAGAGTAGCAGCTTTGCCGAGGGTCTACTAGAGCCCAAATCGGGCTTGACAGTCACAAAGGTGACTCAATGAATACTTCGGGTCACGTTTAGAGTATTTGACTTAATGAGCCGGTTAGGCCACCGGGATGTGCCGTGCGCCAGGCCCTGGCGCACGGCACATCTTCCTTGTCGCGGGCTATCGATTAGCTGGCGTCACGCAGTTCGCGCCGCAGGATCTTGCCCACCGGCGTCATCGGCAGCGCCTCGCGTAGCACGATCTGCTTGGGCACTTTGTAGCCGGTAAGGTTGGCCTTGCAATAGGCCTTGAGCTCCTCGACATCCACCCCCCCTTCGCGCGGCACCACGAACAACTTCACCGCTTCGCCAGAACGCTCGTCTGGCACGCCGATGGCGGCACAGTTGGCGACTTTGGGATGGCCCATGACCACCTCTTCGACTTCGTTGGGGTACACATTGAAGCCCGACACGATGATCATGTCCTTCTTGCGGTCGACGATACGAGTGAAACCGTCGGGGTCGATCACGGCAATGTCACCGGTTTTGAACCAGCCTTCGGCGTCCAGTGCCTCGGCCGTGGCGTCGGGTTGCTGCCAGTAGCCCTTCATGACCTGCGGGCCCTTGATGCACAGCTCACCGGGCTCACCCAGGGCCAGCTCGTTGCCGTCGGCATCGATCACCTTGAAAGCCGTGCCCACCACCGGGATGCCCACCGTGCCCAGCCGCGCCAGCGTGCCGTAGGGGTTGGTGCTGGCCACGGGGGACGTTTCGGTCAGGCCGTACCCTTCGACGATGCGGCAACCCGTCAGCTGTTCCCAGCGCTCGGCCGTGGCCTTGACCAGGGCAGTGCCGCCGGAGTTGGTGACCTTCAATGCAGAGAAATCGAGCTGGCGGAACCCGGGGTGGTCCATCAGCGCGACGAACAGGGTGTTGAGGCCCAGCAACGCAGAAAACCGCCACTTGCCCAGCTCCTTGATGAAGCCTGGTATGTCCCGCGGGTTGGTGATCAGCACGTTGTGGTTGCCGGTGACCATCATGCACATGCAGTTCGCGGTGAAGGCATAGATGTGATAGAGGGGCAACGGCGCGATCATCACCTCTTCGCCGTCCTTGAGTAGCTTCTGCCCGTCCGGCCCATGCTGGGAGAAACAGGCCAGCACCTGCAGCATGTTTGCCACCAGGTTACCGTGGGTGAGCATCGCGCCCTTGGCCAGCCCCGTCGTGCCGCCGGTGTACTGCAGCACGGCGATGTCACCCAGGCTCAAGGGCACAGGCATGGGCACGCTATCGCGGCCCTGGCGCAGTACCTGCTTGAACGACACGGCCTGGGGCAGCGCATAGGCTGGCACCATCTTCTTGAGCTTGTCGACCACGGTGTTGACCAGCCAGCCTTTGAGCGTAGGCAGCATGTCGCCCATCTTCGCCTCGATCAGGTACTCGATACCGGTATCGGGCAGGACCGTCTGCACACGCTTGCCGAACAGGTTCATGTACACCAGGGCCCGGGCGCCGCTGTCCTTGAACTGGTGGCGCATTTCGCGCTCGGTGTAAAGCGGGTTGGTGTTGACCACGATCAGCCCGGCGCGCATGGCGCCGAACACGGCGATGGGGTACTGGAGCACGTTGGGCATTTGCACCGCGATGCGGTCGCCCGGCTTGAGGTCGGTCTGTTGCTGCAGCCAGCAGGCGAAGGCGGCCGACAGACGATCGAGGTCGGCGTAGGTCAAGGTCACGCCCAAATTGCTGAAGGCCGGGCGATCGGCAAAGCGCTTGCAGGAGCGTTCGAACACCTCGACCACTGACGCGTAGGCCTGCATGTCCAGGGTGGAGGGCACGCCCGCCGGGCGCTTGTCATTCCAGAAGTCGGCTTGCATTTATTGTTGTTCCTCTGCCGGGACCTGCACTGCGTCCTGTAGTCCGAGTGCCTGCGCGCTGACTATGCACAGGCGTTGGTTCGACGTTAGCAGGTAAGCCAGGCACGGCCCAGTCGTCAGCGCCTGCCATTAACATTGTGAATCTTATTTGTGCCCTTCCTGCAATTTGCTCGACTGTGGGTACACTGACGTGGGCGCAAAATGTGATCCGGGTCCCCCCGGCAAGCGTCTCACCCGTCTGGCCGACGCCATGCGCGCGACCGGCATCCGACCTGTACTGCTTAAGGAAGCCCTGATGTCCCAGCTCAGCAACACGCCCTACGAAGCCCTAGAAGTCGGCCAGAAAGCCGAATACACGAAGTTGGTCGAGGAGCGCGACATCCAGCTGTTCGCCGCCATGTCCGGCGATCACAACCCGGTGCACCTGGACGCCGAGTTCGCGGCCAAGAGCATGTTCCGCGAGCGCATTGCCCATGGCATGTTCAGCGGCGCGTTGATCAGTGCGGCGGTGGCCTGCACGCTCCCAGGCCCTGGCACCATCTACCTGGGCCAGCAGATGAGCTTCCAGAAGCCGGTCAAGATCGGCGACACCCTGACGGTGCGCCTGGAAATCCTGGAAAAATTGCCCAAGTTCAAAGTGCGTATCGCCACCAACGTGTACAACCAGAACGACGAACTGGTCGTGGCAGGTGAAGCCGAGATCCTGGCACCGCGCAAGCAGCAGACCGTGGAACTGGTTTCCCCGCCGAACTTCGTGGCCAGCTGAGCACCGTCGTGCCCTCACGGCCGCCTGTGCACTGCACCCGGCTTTCAGCCCCGGAACAGCGGTTGCTCGACCACTTCTATCGCCAACAGGGTTCGCGCATGCGCGCCCCTGCGCAGGGCAAGCTCTGGGTGGCCAGGTCGCCGGGCATCATTGCTGGGTTGTCTCTGAGCGAGGTGGAGAGTGGTCAGTGGCTGACGGGGCTGTTCGTGGCGCCTGATCGGCGCTCGGAAGGCGTGGGTATGCAGTTGGTCGCAAAGGCTCTGGAGAACGCCTGTGGCAGTACGTGGTTGTTCTGCCATCCAACGCTTGCCAACTACTATGCACGCCAGGGGTTTGCGCCGGCTGGTGAGCTACCCCAGTCGCTGCGTGACAAGCTCCAGCGCTATCAGCGCAGCAAGGCCCTGATAGCGCTGGAGCGCACTGCCCATCCGGGGCAGTTCAGCGCGGGGTAGGTTCAACCCCCGCCGCTTCGTCAGCACTGGGGCGCTCCTGGCCCAGCACCTTGGGCTTTTCATCGTCGCGGGTGCCATCGAAGTCTTTTTCGCCTGGGTCCTTGCCCTCGGCCGACATGTGTTCAATCACCGCATTCATCTCCGCGCCCAGCAACAGCACGGCAGCCGAGATGTAGAAGTACAGCAGCAGCACGATGATTGCCCCGATGCTGCCATACATGGCGTTGTAGTCTGCAAACGTCTTCACGTAATAGGCAAAGCCCAGCGACGCGATGATCCACACTACAACCGCCAGCACCGAGCCCGGGGTAATGAAGCGGAATTTCTGCTCCACATCAGGCATGACGTAGTAAATAACCGCGACCGCGACCATCAGCAGAATCACGATCACCGGCCAGCGAAGGATGGTCCACAGGGTGACGATGAACTCTTCCATGCCGATCTGCGCCGCGATCCACTCCATCACCTGCGGGCCCAGCACCATCAGCGCCGCGGCCGCCAGCAGCATGCCTGCCAACCCAATGGTGTACAGCACCGACAGCGGGATACGCTTCCAGACCGGGCGACCTTCCGGCACGTCGTAGGCCGCGTTCATGGCGCTCATCATCAACCGCACACCGGCTGAAGCCGTCCACAGGGCAATGACGATACCCACCGACAGCAGGCCACCTTTGGACTGCTGGAGTTGGTCGATGACAGGGTTGACCTGCTCAAGGGCCTGGGGCGGCAAGACCAGCTCCGACTGCAAACGCAGCCAGGAGAAGAAGTCCGGCAGGTGCAGGAAACCGATCAGGGCAATGAGAAACAACAGGAAGGGGAACAACGAGAAAAGGGCCTGGTAGGCCAATGCCGAAGCATAGGTGGACATTTCATCATCGAGGAATTCGTTGACGGTGCGCACCAGTACGCGGTGCAAGGG
Source organism: Pseudomonas sp. DE0157 (assembly GCF_007678615.1). Classification (NCBI taxonomy): domain Bacteria; kingdom Pseudomonadati; phylum Pseudomonadota; class Gammaproteobacteria; order Pseudomonadales; family Pseudomonadaceae; genus Pseudomonas; species Pseudomonas sp. DE0157. The sequence continues at coordinate 93,394 of NZ_VEJN01000020.1, read as the reverse complement.
TAAGCCCTGCAAGGCGGAAAAAATCATAGCGTCTCCTTTCGCCGCTTGATCGATCTGACGTTCAGTCTAATGGACCCTGCGCTTGGGGTGCTGCTCCCGGTAATCATGCAACGGCTTTAAATAATTCTGCCTGTTACCGCCCCCTGCTTCGAAACGCAGAGGACGGCTCGGCAGGCGTGAGTCATTACTTGGTCAGGTCGTCGACCTTGTTTTTCACGTCGCCTTTGACCTGTTGGCCTTCGCCCTTGATTTCCTGGGCCTTGCCTTCGCCTTTGAGTTTTTCGTTGTCAGTGAGGTTGCCAACACCTTGCTTGATGTTGCCCATTGCCTCGTTGGCCATACCTTTAATTTTGTCTCCAGTACCGCTCATGGCAAAACTCCTGTGAGGTAGCACGCGTATCGTGCCGACAGAAGGTTGACCCAGCCGCTTGCACAGGAGTTTCAAGAAATTTGCGTCAACAAGCCAAACGGTTACAAACGGTCGAAATACAGTCCCGTAAGGCTCCGTTGCGAGCCTCAAACCTTGCCCGGCAAGGTGCCACCCCTCACAATGCGGCCTTTGAAGGCTTCGACCCGCAGGAACCTGCATGAAACTCGACAAACCCGCTGCCATCGCCCGCCGCAACAGCACGTTGGCGCGCCCGGTACTGACCAGTGCCAACACGCTGTTCGCCATCCTCGACCCCAAGCGCAACCTGTGGTGGTTCGAGGTCCCGGTGGCCTTGCTCCGCAAGGGCCAGCCCGATTGGGTCAACCTGCTGTTGCACACCCCGCTGACCGATGAACTCCAGCACCTGAAGGTGCCGGTCAACTTCCTGCGGGCTCACCAAGAGCAGATGGAAGTGCGCAACCCTGGCAAGCGTCGCTCCACCATCAGTCTGGCCCTTAGCGCTGACCGCGACTCGCTGCTGCGCGACACTCGCCCCGGTGGTGATCAGCTGGACTTCAACACCTTCGTGCAGGGCTGATCAGGCTTTCTCGATCCGGTCGTCATGGATGACGATGCGGCCTTGCTTGAACAGCCCGCCGATGGCCTTCTTGAAATTGCCCTTGCTGACATTGAACAGCTTGCTGATCAATGCAGGGTCGCTCTTGTCGGAAACCGGCAGCACCCCACCCTCGGCGTCCAGGCGCGCCATGATCTGCTCCTGCAAGCTGTCGGACAGCGCAGCGCCCACTGGCTGCAGGCTGAGCGACACTTTGCCGTCAGCCCGCACTTCCTTGATGTAACCCTGCTCGTGCATGCCTGAGCGCAGGAACTTGAACACCTCGTTCTTGTGGATCAAGCCCCAGTGACGGTTGTTGATGATGGCCTTGAAACCCATCGGCGTTTCGCCGGCCACCAGCAGTTCCACCGGCTGCCCAGGCTTGTAGTCGGCAGGCGTGGTGTCGAGGTAGCGGTCCAGGCGCGAGGTGGCGGTGATGCGGCGGGTGCGCTTGTCCAGGTACACGTGCACCACGCAGTAGTCACCGATCTTCAGCGGCCGTGCCTCTTCGGAATACGGCATCAGCAGGTCCTTGGGCAGACCCCAGTCCAGGAAGATGCCCGCACCATTGATGTCCTTGACCTTGAGGCTGGCGAACTCGCCCACCTGCACCTTGGGCTTCTCGGTGGTGGCGATCAGCTGGTCTTCGCTGTCGAGGTAGATGAACACGTTCAGCCAGTCATCGACTTCAGTCTCGGCACCCTTGGGAATGTAACGGGACGGCAGCAGGATTTCCCCGTCGGCACCGCCGTCCAGGTACAGGCCGAAGTCCACGTGCTTAACAATTTGCAAACTGTTGTAACGCCCAAGCAGAGCCATTTTCGAACATCCTCAAGTCAAGGCGGCTATTTTCCGGATAGACCCGCCCTGGTGTCAAAGCCTGCGGTCGGTTCATCGCCATCCAGGCCTCCACGCGCCATCCGGTGGAACCGCAGGTGTTGTGCTGCGTCTACCCATTGGCTGCCACTGCAAGGACCCGCACATGCCTGCACGCCTGCTCAAAGTCCTGTCGATCTGCCTGGGTTTCGCCCTGCTGCTGGGTGCTTGCAGCCGCATCGACCTGGCCTATCGCAACCTCGATCGCCTGGTGCCCTGGTCGCTCGGCGACTACCTGGACATGAACCGTGAGCAGAAAACCCTGCTCGATGATCGCCTCCGGCAGCACCTGGCATGGCATTGCCAGACGCAACTGCCCGGCTACCTCGACTGGCTGGACCGCCTGCGCACCATGGTGGCCGATAACCAGGTCACCGACCAGGCGCTGCAGCAGCGCACCGAGGAGGCCCGCGAGGCAATTGGCCGGATCGCGGCCGAAATCACGCCGTCGGCCACCGAGTTGCTGCAAGGCATGAGCGATGCGCAGGTGGCCGAGATGCGCGATGCATTTCGTGACGATATTGCCCAGCGGCGCAAGGAATATGTCGACACCCCCCTGCCCCGCCAGATCAGCGAGCGCGCCGAGCGCATGGAAAAGCGCCTCAAGCCCTGGTTCGGCGAGCTGACCGAGGTCCAGAAGCAACGGGTCGGCGCCTGGTCCCGCGCCTTGGGTGACCAGAACAGCGAATGGATACGCAATAGGGCCCATTGGCAGCAACAACTGCTGCTGGCGGTGGAACAACGCCACGAGCCAGGCTTCCCGGAACGGGTCGCGACCTTGCTGCAAAACAAGGAAAGCCTGTGGACAGCCGACTATCGCCAAGCCTTCCAGAACACCGAACGGCAAGCCCGCAGTCTGGTGGTGGACCTGGTGCAGCAGAGCACCCCCGCCCAACGCCAGGTGCTGCTGGAGCGGCTGACCAAGGTGCGCAGCGACTTCAGCGCCTTGAAGTGCCTGCGCGGGGCTTGAACAGACCACGCCAGGGCACTGGCTGAACTTCATTGGGCAAGAAAGCGCAAGAATCCACCGGCCTGCTGACGTACACTCGCGCCCCTGCCAAGCCTCTGGAGACTTTCGTGAGCCCCACCGCCCTAGCCCGCCTGCTAACCCTTGCTGCCGTATGGGGCGCGAGCTTTCTGTTCATGCGCATCATTGCCCCTGTACTGGGCACCGTGCCGACGGCCTTCTTCCGTGTCTCCATCGCCTGCCTGGGCTTGATCGCACTGCTCGGCGCTGCGCGCATACGCTGGGATTTTCAAGGGAAACTAGGCGCCTGCCTGGTGCTGGGCATGATCAACTCGGGCATTCCGGCCACCTTTTATTCTGTGGCAGCCCAGGTGCTGCCAGCCGGTTATTCGGCCATCTTCAATGCCACGACGCCCTTGATGGGCGTGCTGATCGGCGTGTTGTTCTTCAAGGAACCCATGACGTTGGCCAAGTTGTGCGGCATTTTCCTGGGCCTGTTCGGCGTGGGCATCCTGAGCGGTGCGGGGCCTGTAGCCCTTGATGCAGCCCTGTTGCAAGGCGCCCTGGCGTGCCTGGCGGCCACGACCTGCTATGGCTTTGCCGGCTACCTGGCCCGCCGCTGGGTGAGCGGCCTGGACAGCCGCCTGTCGGCCCTGGGCAGCATGCTCGGCGCGACCCTGCTGCTTACCCCGTTGTTCGCTTGGAGCGCCCTTACCCAGCCACCTGCCAGCTGGGGCGGCTGGCAGGTCTGGGGCTCACTGGTGGGGCTTGGCCTGTTGTGCACGGCGTTCGCCTACATCCTGTACTTCCGCCTGCTGGCCGAAATCGGCCCGGTCAAGGCCAGTACGGTGACCTTCATGATCCCCGTGTTCGGGGTGCTGTGGGGGGCCTGGCTGCTGAATGAGCCGTTGTCGATGGCCCACCTGTACGGCGGCCTGCTGATCGGCGTGGCCCTGTGGCTGGTGCTGCGCCCGGCACGGCGCCGAGGCGCTGCATGAACGGCGTCTACAGGAAAGTGCTGTTCCCGCTGCAGCAGGACCCCAATGGCTATCCGCCGGCATCGGTGGAAGGGCTATGGGCCAGGGCCGTCGACGACGGTTACGTGATCGACAACATCCCGTTCCATGTCTACGGCATCGCCCCAGGTGACGTGATCTGCACCCATGAGCAGGCAGGCCAACACTGGTTTGCCCAGTTGCTGCGCAGCAGTGGCAGCTCGGTGTTCCGGGTTCGGGTCAAGCCGCCCGAGACACTGGAGCAGGTAAGCGAAGCCCTGGTCGAGTTCGGGTGCACCTGTGAAAGCGAACCTGCGGTGAAGATGCTGGCGGTCGCCGTCCCACCGGCACGAACGCTCGACACCCTGCTGTATTACCTGATCACCCAGCGTGAAGCGGGTTTCCTGGACTTCGAGGAAGGGGTGCTGCGCCACTGCGTCGCCCAAGAATTTCGCCAGGGGTAAAGGGCAACTGCCTTGCAGGCGCCCTACCCTGTCGAGGGCGCCGTCAGAACAACCAGCGGTACAGCAGATAGGCTACGACCGCGGCCAGTATCGGTCGCAACACGCGGTAAGCCTTGGGGTTGGCACGCTTGAACTGCTTGACGCGTGTGCTCAGCTTGTTGCTGAACCGCTTGCTCCAGGCGTAGGCCTGGTTGATCCCGCCCACGCGTTCATCGTCTGTATTCTGCGGTGCAGTGGCGCGGCCCAGAAATGCGCTGACCTTGCGGTTGACGCGGGTCATGAACGGGCTGTTCAGGGGACGCTCCACGTCGCAGAACAGAATCACCCGGGTCACGTCGGTCTCGTTCTTGACCCAGTGCACGTAGGTCTCGTCGAACATCACGTCCTGACCGTCGCGCCAGGCATAGGGTTGGCCGTCCACATAAATGCGGCAGGCATCGGAGTTGGGCGTGGAGAGACCCAGGTGATAGCGCAGGGAACCTGCAAACGGATCACGGTGCGGGTTCAGGTGGCTGCCGCCGGGCAGCAGGGCGAACATCGCCCCTTTGACGTTGGGGATGCTGCTGACCAGCTCGACGGTTCGCGGGCACAGGGCTTCGGCAGACGGCAGGGGTTTGTCGTACCACTTCAGGTAGAAGCGCTTCCAGCCTTTCTTGAAGAACGAACCGAAACCGGCGTCGTTGTCCTTTTCGGCTGCGCGGATATAACCCTCGTCGAACAGGCGCATGGCCTCCTCGCGTATTTCCTGCCAGTTGTCCTTGAGCACGTCCAGCTCCGGGAAGCGTTGACGGTCCAGGTACGGCTTGGACGGCACGCCCGAAAACAGGTACATCAACGCATTGTAGGGGGCGAACAGCGCCGAATGGTTGACGAACTGGCGCAACACCGGCAGGCGGGCCTTGCCGCGCAGGTGGACGAACAGCACGCTGCCGAAGAACACCAGCAGCACACCTGCCTTGGCGAGGAAGGAAACGGTCATGCAACACTCCTAGGGCGGGACACAGGCCAGCGCTGCCTGTTCCGGGGGAAAATCATCCGGGCATCATAAACCTATCGCGCCCAGGCACAAACCACCTGGGCGCAACGATACGGATGAAGATTGTGCAATGAAGCCTGTTACCAGGTATTGCTTCGGGTCACCGCCTAGGCAGGTTATTGCTGGGTTTCCTGCTCGCTGAACAGGTCGCTGAACAGCATGCTGGACAAGTAACGCTCGCCTGAGTCAGGCAGAATCACCACGAGGGTCTTGCCCTGCATTTCCGGCTTTTCTGCAAGGCGCACGGCAGCGGCCATCGCGGCACCGCAGGAAATACCACACAGGATGCCTTCTTCCTGCATCAGACGGATAGCCATGGCCTTGGCTTCGTCGTCGCCCACCGTCATGACCTGGTCGATGATCGACAGGTCGAGGTTCTTCGGCACGAAGCCCGCGCCGATGCCTTGGATCTTGTGCGGCGTGGGCGTCAGCGCCTCGCCTGCCAGGGTCTGGGTGATCAGCGGCGAGGAAATGGGCTCGACCGCCACCGAGGTGATCGCCTTGCCCTGGGTGTGCTTGATATAGCGCGAGATACCGGTGATGGTGCCGCCAGTGCCGACACCGGCAACCACCACATCCACGGCGCCATCGGTATCGTTCCAGATCTCCGGGCCTGTGGTCTTTTCGTGGATGGCCGGGTTGGCAGGGTTTTCGAACTGCCCAGGCATGAAGTACTGCTCGGGGTTGGAGGCGACGATTTCGTTGGCTTTCTCGATGGCGCCCTTCATGCCCTTGGCAGGTTCGGTGAGCACCAGTTCGGCGCCAAGGGCCTTGAGCACCTTGCGCCGCTCCAGGCTCATGGAGGCCGGCATGGTCAGCATGAGCTTGTAGCCCCGGGCGGCAGCGACGAAGGCAAGGCCAATACCGGTGTTGCCCGAGGTGGGTTCGACGATGGTCATGCCGGGCTTGAGCTTGCCGCTGCTCTCGGCGTCCCAGACCATGTTCGCGCCGATGCGGCATTTGACCGAATACCCTGGGTTGCGCCCTTCGATCTTGGCCAGAATGGTCACGCCGCGTGGCGCGAGGCGGTTGATCTGCACCAGGGGCGTGTTGCCGATGGAGTGGGCGTTGTCTGCGTATATACGGCTCATGGCAGGGTCCTTGGCATGATGAAGACACGGAAAGACCCCAAGGGTAAGCCCCGGCCTCAAGGCCCGTAAAGCCTCTTCGAACTCCGGTGCAGACCCTGCGGTCAACCACACACCTTGCCCTGGAGAACTGCCATGAGAGCCCGCTATCGCTGGCCGCTGATCGCCCTCGGCAGCCTCATCGTGCTGCTGGTGGCCTTGCAGCTTGCCCTGCCCTACCTGGTGCGTGACTACCTCAATGAAAAACTGGCCGACATGGGCGACTACCGGGGGCAGGTCAGCGATGTGGACCTGGCTTGGTGGCGCGGCGCCTATACCGTCAACGGGCTGAAGATCGTCAAGACCACGGGCAAGGTGCCGGTGCCCTTTCTCAACGCCCCGGTGATCGACATCTCGGTCAGCTGGCATTCGTTGTGGTACGACCGCGCCGTGGTGGCCGAAGTGGCTTTCCTGCGCCCGGAGCTGAATTTTGTCGATGGCGACGACAAGCAAAATTCCCAAACCGGTCAGGGCACTGACTGGCGTCAGCAACTGGACAAGCTGCTGCCCATCACGCTCAACGAAGTGGTGATCGACGACGGGGTGCTGACCTTCCGCAACTTCAGCTCCAAGCCCCCGGTCACGCTCAAGGCGACGCAGCTGCAGGCCAGCATTCGCAACCTCACCAACATCCGCGACGAAGCCGGCCGACGCGACGCCAGCTTCGAAGCCCGTGCCCTGGTCGCAGGCGATGCCAAGGTCGAGAGCCGTGCCACCTTCGACCCGTTCAGCGATTTCGACGACTTTGAGTTCCGCCTGCGTGCCACCGGCATCGAGCTGCGACGACTCAACGACTTTGCCAGTGCTTATGGCAAGTTCGACTTCAAAGCTGGCCATGGCGATGTGGTCATCGAGGCCGAGGCCACCAATGGCCGCCTGAACGGCTACATCAAGCCCCTGCTGCGCGACGTCGAGGTATTCGATTGGCAACAGGACGTGGAGGACAAGGACAAGGGCCTGTTCCGCTCGGTCTGGGAGGCGCTGGTGGGGGCCACCGAAACCGTGCTCAAGAACCAGCCGAAAAACCAGTTCGCCACGCGCGTTGAGCTCAGTGGCAGCGTGCGCAGGCAGAACATCAGTGCGTTCGAGGCCTTCCTGCAGATCCTGCGCAATGGATTCGTGCAGGCGTTCAGTGCGCGCTATGAACGCAGCGCGCCGGATTCCGACTAAGGCGCAGTGACGAGACATTCGGGGACTGAATACGCGGTCTGCGTTTTCAGTCGTCGTACCCCCGCGTTATAGTCGGGCCCACCATCACACCCTGTGTTGGCCACCTGAGCGCCAGCCTGCCGCCCACACCAAGGGCGGCTGACAGGCTGGCTGCACATCGGCCCGCAAGCCCAAGCAGAGGAAAGACCCCATGAAGTTCGAAGGCACGGGTGACTATGTCGCCACGGACGACCTGAAACTGGCCGTCAATGCGGCCATCACCCTCGAGCGCCCGCTGTTGGTCAAGGGTGAGCCTGGTACCGGCAAGACCATGCTGGCCGAGCAGTTGGCAGCTTCGTTCGGGGCGCGCCTGATTACCTGGCACATCAAGTCCACAACCAAGGCCCACCAGGGCTTGTACGAATACGATGCCGTCAGCCGCCTGCGCGACTCCCAGCTGGGTGTGGACAAGGTCCACGACGTACGCAACTACCTGAAAAAAGGCAAGTTGTGGGAGGCCTTCGAGGCCCAGGAGCGGGTGATCCTGCTGATTGACGAGATCGACAAGGCCGATATCGAATTCCCCAACGACCTGTTGCAGGAACTCGACAAGATGGAGTTCTACGTCTATGAAATCGACGAGACCATCAAGGCCAGGCAGCGCCCGATCATCATCATCACGTCCAATAACGAAAAGGAGCTGCCGGATGCTTTCCTGCGCCGCTGCTTCTTCCACTACATCGCCTTCCCCGACCGGGCCACGCTGCAACGCATCGTGGATGTGCACTACCCCAACATCAGCCAGTCGCTGGTGAGCGAGGCGCTGGACGTGTTCTTCGACGTGCGCAAGGTACCGGGCCTGAAGAAAAAGCCTTCTACGTCCGAACTGGTCGACTGGCTGAAGCTGCTGATGGCCGACAATATTGGCGAAGCGGTACTGCGCGAGCGCGACCCGACCAAGGCCATCCCTCCGCTGGCCGGGGCGCTGGTGAAAAATGAGCAGGATGTGCAGCTGCTCGAGCGCCTGGCCTTTATGAGCCGGCGCGGCAACCGCTGAGGGAGCCGGGGCCATGTTGCTCAACCTGTTCAACGAAATGCGCGCGGCGAAGGTGCCGGTGTCGGTGCGCGAACTGCTCGACCTGCACCATGCCTTGCAACGGCATGTGGTGTTCGCCGACATGGACGAATTCTACTACCTGGCCCGCGCCATCCTGGTGAAGGACGAACGCCATTTCGACAAGTTCGACCGGGCCTTCGCCGCTTACTTCAACGGCCTGGAGAACCTGGATCGACACATCGAGGCGTTGATCCCTGAGGACTGGCTGCGCAAGGAATTCGAGCGCTCGTTGACCCCTGAGGAGCGCGCGCAGATCCAGTCACTGGGTGGGCTGGACAAGCTGATCGAGGCGTTCAAGCAGCGCCTGCAGGAGCAAAAGGAGCGCCACGCAGGCGGCAACAAGTGGATTGGCACCGGTGGCACCAGCCCGTTCGGCTCGGGTGGGTACAACCCCGAAGGTATCCGCGTGGGCGATGCTGGCGAGCGCCAGGGCAAGGCAGTGAAGGTCTGGGACCAGCGCGAGTACAAGAATCTGGACGATCAGGTGGAGCTGGGTACGCGCAACATCAAGCTGGCCCTGCGGCGCCTGCGCAAGTTCGCCCGCCAAGGCGCTGCCGAAGAGCTGGACATCGATGGCACTATCGACCATACCGCACGCGATGCGGGGCTGCTGAACATCCAGATGCGCCCGGAGCGGCGCAACACGGTGAAATTGCTCCTGCTGTTCGACATCGGTGGCTCGATGGATGCCCATGTCAGGGTCTGCGAGGAGCTGTTCTCGGCCTGCAAGACCGAGTTCAAGCACATGGAATACTACTACTTTCACAACTGCGTGTACGAGACGGTCTGGAAGAACAACTTGCGGCGCACGTCGGAGCGTTATTCCACGTTCGACCTGCTGCACAAGTACGGCGAGGACTACAAGGTCGTGTTCGTCGGGGACGCAGCCATGGCCCCTTACGAAATCACCCAGCCGGGCGGCAGCGTGGAGCATTGGAACGAGGAAGCCGGGTATGTCTGGATGCAGCGCATCATGGCCAAGTTCCGCAAGGTCATCTGGATCAACCCATACCCCCGCCAGGCCTGGGGTTACACCGCTTCTACCCAGCTGGTGCGTGAACTGATCGAGGACCGGATGTATCCACTGACCTTGCAGGGGTTGGAGGATGGGATGCGGTATCTGTCGAAGTAAAGCCGCAAAGTCACGCCCCCTGTAGGAGCGGCCTCGCCGGGGCGCCGCTCAACAACACGTGCCAGCGTTCCAGATACGCCTGCTGCTCCCGCCATGCCTGCTCCTGCATTACCGGCCGCAATCGCACCTTCGCCCCTGGCATGCACTGTGCCAGTTGTGCCAGTGCCAGGGGCGTCAGCGCCCCCAGGCGGGGATAACCGCCGATGGTCTGGCGATCATTGAGCAACACGATCGGCTGCCCATCGGGCGGGACCTGGACGGCGCCAAGGGGAATGCCTTCGGAGATCATGGCCGGGCCTTGATAAACCAGAGGCGGGCCAAGCAGGCGGATGCCCATGCGGTCGGCACGGGTGTCCAGCGTCCAGTCGCAGTTGAAGGCATCGAACAGACTAAGGCCAGCAAAGTCGCCGATCTGCGCGCCAATCACCAGGTCCAAGGTGGGCTTGACCACATACTCAGGACGCAGGTGACCAGGCACTTCGCGGATCGGTGTGGCTGTACCGGCAAAACTCAAGCATTGGCCTTCACGCAACACGCCGCCCTGGCCATCGACCCCGCCCAGCCCCTCGCGCACGACCGTGGCACAACTGCCCATCACAGGCTCGGCATCGAAACCGCCCGGTGCGGCCAGATAAGCGCGAGCGCCCTGCCGAGGTTGTCTGAGGGTAAGGCGCTGCCCCTTCGTCAGGGTGAAACTGCGCCAAGGGGCCAAGTAGTGCTCGTCGATGTGCGCGTCCAGGTCGGCCCCGGCCAGCGCCAGTACACAATCGTGCTGCGCCACCACGCTGAATCCACCCAAGGCAACCTCTACGACGGGAGCCTGCAGAGCGTTGCCCAGCAACCCGTTGGCCCAGTGCATCGCGACCCAATCCAAAGCGCCGCCCTGGGTGACCCCAAGGTGCCTCACGCCAAATCGGCCTGCATCCTGTAGCGCACACAGCGGTGTGCTGGCCTCGACTCGCAAATGCTTCATGCCTGTGCCTCCTCATCACCGCCCAACGCCAGAAACGCCTGCCGCGTCACCGAGACGAAGCGGACGCGGTCGCCCGGTTGCAGCAGGCTGTAGCCGTCCCGCTCACGGTCGAACAACCGCACCGGCGTACGCCCGATCAGGTTCCAGCCACCGGGGGAAGCGGCCGGGTACGCAGCGGTCTGGCGCTCGGCAATGCCGACACTGCCCGCTGCCACCTGCTTGCGCGGGGTGCTTAGCCTCGGGGTGGCCAGCCGTTCGTCCACCAGCCCCATGAACGCGAAACCCGGCGCGAACCCCAGGGCGAACACCGGGTAGTCACGTTCACTGTGCAAGCGCACGACCTCAGCCTCGCTCAGGCCTGCCCGGCGGGCCAGCACGGGCAACTCCGGGCCGACGCTGGCGTGGTACCACACCGGTATCTCGTGCAGGCAGCCGGTGTTCTCAGTGCCAGGCTGCAGCCCTTCAAGGGCTTGCACGATCAGGCAGCGTGCATCGGCCGGCGGCAGGTCGAAATGCACCATGAGGGTGGTGTAGGACGGCACCAGGTCGCGCAAGTGCGCACCAAAAGCCGCTTGCAAGCGCTGACTGGCGGCAAGCACCCAAGGCATGTTGGCTTCCTCGATACGCTCGAACAGACGCACCATCAGGCAATCGATGCCGACCACTTCGATGCGTGGGGTCATGCTGATCTGATCCCATCGAGTGCCTGGCGGATCTGCCGAACTGCCGTCACAGAGCTGTCGTTGTCCCCATGCACGCACAGCGTTTGGGCTTTGAGCAGCAGTCCAGTGCCATCACTGGCCAGCAGTGCTTCGCCGCGGGCCAGCTTTACGGCTTGCTCGACCACTTGCGCCGGGTCGTGATGCACGGCGCCCGGCAGGCGTCGCGACACCAGGTGGCCGCTGGCGGTGTAGGCCCGATCGGCAAACGCCTCGAACCAGAGCGGTACGCCGATTTCAGTACCCAGCGCCTGGGCCGCCCCATTGTCGGCCGTAGCCATGAGCATCAGCGGCAGGCCACTGTCATAGGCCGCCACGGCCTCCAGCACCGTGCGCAGGATCAATGGGTCGGCCATCATGTCGTTGTACAACGCACCGTGGGGTTTTACGTAGGCGACGCGTGTGCCCTGGGCCTTGCAGATGCCATCGAGCGCGCCGATCTGGTAGTGCAGCAGGTCACGGATTTCTTCGGCACTGCACGCCAGGCTGCGCCGGCCGAAGCCGACCAGGTCCGGGTAGGCCGGGTGTGCGCCAATGGTTACCCCGTGTTCCAGCGCCAGCGCCACGGTGCGGCGCATGATGCCGGGGTCACCGGCGTGGTAGCCGCAGGCAATGTTGGCACAGTCGATGTAGGGCATGACCTCGGCATCCAGGCCCATGCGCCAGCTGCCGAAGCTTTCGCCCATGTCGCAGTTGAGTAACAGGCGTTGCACCACGGTGTACCCCTTGTCGTTATTCATGTTCCTACCTTAGCGCGCCTGCAATTGTTTGCCGCGTGTTTCTGGCAGGCTTAGCGCTGCCACGATCACCACGCCATAGGACACGGCCGAGAACAAGCCGATACCCAGGCCCAGCGGCACCTGCTGCCCCAGCATACCAATCAGCAGCGGGAACAGCGCCGCGACGATCTTGCCGACGTTGTAGCAAAAGCCCTGCCCCGAACCGCGCACGCGCGTGGGAAACAGCTCGGTCAGAAAGGCCCCCATGCCGCTGAAGATGCCCGAGGCGAAAAAGCCCAGCGGGAAGCCCAACCACAGCATCACCCCATCACTGACGGGCATTTGCGTGTACAGCAGCACGATGACGAACGAGCCTACGGCGAACAGGATGAAATTCTTTTTGCGCCCTAGCAGGTCGGACAGGTAGGCGCTGATCACGTAGCCCACGTAGGAGCCTACGATCACCATCGCCAGGTAGCCGCCGGTACCCAGCACGCTCAGCCCGCGTTCGTTCTTCAGAAACGTGGGCAGCCAGGCGGTGATTGCGTAGTAGCCGCCCAGTGCGCCAGTGGTCAGCAGCGAGGCGCGCACGGTGGTCCAGAGCAGACCGGGGGCGAAGATTTCGTAGAAGTGCGATGGCGCCTCGGTGTCTTCGGCTGCCTTGGCCTGGCGGTAGACCTCCGGGTCTTTCACCAGCCGCCGAACGAAGATCACGAACACGGCCGGCACCAGCCCCAGTAAAAACAGCGCTCGCCAGGCCTGCTCCTGCGGCAACCAAGTGAAGAGCAGCGCGTACAGGATGGCCGTCAGCCCCCAACCAATGGCCCAGCCTGACTGCACCATGCCCACTGCCTTGCCGCGGTCTTGGGCACGGATAACCTCGCCGATGAGCACCGCGCCTGCCGTCCACTCACCGCCGAAGCCAAAACCCATGAGGGTCCTGGCGATCAGCAGTTGCTCATAGTTCTGGGCAAAGCCGCAGAGGAAGGTGAAGAAGGCGAACCACAGCACCGTCAGTTGCAGGGTGCGGACCCGGCCGATGCGGTCGGAGAGAATGCCGGCCACCCAGCCACCGATGGCCGAAGCGACCAGGGTACTGGTGTGAATAAGCCCAGCCTCGGTGGTGGTGATGCCCCATAGCATGATCAGCGTGGGGATGACGAAGCTCAGCATCTGCGTGTCCATGCCGTCCAGGCCATAGCCGATCTTGCAGCTCCAGAAGGTGCGCCGTTGTTGCTGATCGATGTCGCGGTACCAGGCAAAAGGCCCGGAGGAGGATGGGGAACTGACCTGCTGCTGCGTGCCGGTGGGGTTCATGGATGCCTCGGCTTGTTGGTATTGTTTTATGGGGCGACAGCAAAGGTCGCGGCCTGGGCTTCATGTTCAGAGCACGCGGCGCTGACGTCCAACGAGAAAAACCCTGGGTCTGGAACAAGAAAAACCGATCATGAACCTTCGCTTTCTCGAAACGTTCGTCTGGGTCGCTCGTCTCAAGAGCTTCCGCCTGACCGCGCAGAAGCTGTTCACCACCCAAGCGTCAGTGTCCAGCCGTATCGCGGCGCTGGAGGCCGACCTGGGCGTCAAGCTGCTGTTGCGCGACTCGCGCGGGGTCAGCCTGACTCCGGAAGGCAGCAAGGTGCTTGAACATGCCGAGCGCATGCTGGAAACCGCCAAGGCGCTCAAACAGTCGCTGGACAGCGACCGGGCCAAGGTCGGGCGTATTCGTCTCGGGGTGATGGACACGGTCATTCATACCTGGATGAGCGCGCTGGTGGCCGAATTGACCGAGCGCTATCCGCAGGTGGAAATCGAACTCATCGCCGACACGGCGCTGAACCTGCGCGAACAACTGCACAAGGGTTTTTTGGACGTTATCGTGCAAACAGACTTACTGCGCGAGCCCTCGATCCGCAGCCTGGATCTGGCGCGCTACCCGATGGGCTGGATAGTCGCGGCAGGCTCGCACCTGCACAGGGACTACACGTCACTGATCGAGTTGGGGCGCGAGCGCATCGTGACCTTCTCGAAGAATTCACGGCCGCATCAGGAAGTGCTGGCCTTGTTGCAAGGTGCCGGGGCGCAAACGCCGCGGCTGAACTGCGTCAATTCGGTAGCGGCTATTACCCGCTTGTTGCGCGACGGTTTTGGCATTGGGGCCTTGCCGCCTGCCCTGGTAGAGGCCGAACTGAACCAGGGTGACCTGGTGCTGCTGGCTGGGCTTGAGCCCCCGCCGAGCCTGGAACTGGTGGTGGCCTGGCAGACCGGGGTGGCGTTGGTGGAGGAAGTGGTTGGAGTTTGTCGGCAGGTACTGGAGCGCTATGCACAGGATGTGGGCGGGCAACGGATCGTGCTGGTGCCGGGGACTATGGGCTGAGGGTTTGTAGCCCGATTTGGAATGGGGCCAGCCCAGGACCGGATGGGAGCGTAGCGCACTCCCGCTCATGCAGGGTGTCAGGACTTCACCTAACGCCAACTCTCTTTCACCGCCCCACGTCGCCCACCCAGTATCAGCCGACCTATGCCCAACAACAGGCTTTCAACCACGAACGCCAGCACGAACCCGGCACCGACGCCCCAGCCGATGGCCTCAGGCGCCAGCAGAATCTGATAGCCGTAGCCGTTGAGCGTTTCTTCTCGCAGCCGCGGGTCGGCTTGCACCAGGACGTGCCAGGTACGCTGCGCCCATGAACCTTGCAGCGCTTGCCATTCGTCTTCAAGCAGCTGGTTGCGAATCATCAGGCTTTCGATGCTGTTGGCGTCACTGAGAAAGACCGGGTCGTCACTGCTGCGGTAGTGTCGCAACAAGGCTTGCAGATCGCCGTTGAAAAAGCGCTCGGCTGTCTGGCGGAAGCCGTCCAGCGCCTCGCGTGATTCAAACAGGTGCGCCTCCACGCGCTGGCTGTAATCCTTGACCAGCCCCGGGACCTGGATGCCGGCCAATAGCCCGAAGGTGAACAGCAGCAACCGCAGGTAACTTCTGAACATGCAGCATCCTTAGCTTTGTCCGTGCGCGGTGCACTCGCCGTGCCGCCACAGGGCCCACTGACCTGGCGCGTAGCGGTTCCAGGTTTCGTTCTCGGTCAAGGCCTCGGTGGCGATCACCGTGACCACGTCGTTGGGGGTGGTTTGGGTATGGAAATCGACGATCAGGTCGACATCCTTCAGCCGTGCCGCGCCAAACGGCGCGCGACGGGTAATGTGGACCAGCTTCGTCGAACAGAAGCAGAACAGCCAGTCACCATCGCTGAGCATGCAGTTGAACACGCCGCGGGCGCGATAACCGGCACAGGCTTCGACCAGCACCGGCAGTAACTGTTCCACCGGCACCGGCTCCGGGAAGGCGCCGCGGATGCGATTGAGCAGGTCACAGAAGGCCGCCTCGCTGTCGGTATCGCCAATAGGCTGGTAAAAGCTCGTGGAGCCGGTGAAGTCACCCAGCTGGCCGTTGTGGGCAAAGCACCAGTTGCGCCCCCACATCTCGCGCATGAAGGGGTGGGTGTTGGCCAGGCAGACCTTGCCCACATTGGCCTGGCGGATGTGGCCGATCACTACTTCGCTCTTGATCGGGTAGCGCCTTACCAGGTTGGCCACCTCGGACTCGCTGCTGGCGGCGGGGTCCTGGAACAGGCGCAGGCCGCGCCCTTCGTAGAAGCCGATGCCCCAGCCGTCACGGTGCGGGCCAGTGCGACCGCCGCGCTGTATCAGGCCGGTGAAGCTGAAGACGATGTCGGTGGGGACGTTGGCACTCATGCCCAGCAGTTCGCACATGGCGGTGTCTCCGTTTACAGGCGGGGCTCGACCCGGCCGGCGCCAGCAGGCAGCACAGGCGGGTCGTCACGGTAACGATCGCCACGCTCGGCGGCCAAGGGCTCCCCCGGCGCCAGCGCCTGCGCTTCGGCGGCCTCGCGCTGGGCGGCGGCTTCGGCCCGCAGGCGGCGCTCGCGGGCGCGTTTCTCCAGCGGCCAACGCACTAGCACAAACAGAAAATACAGCACGAAGGCGATCATGCCGTACATGGCGAAGTCCGACACTGCGCGCCAGGCGTTGTTGCCCACCTTGAAGGCGACATCCAGCACCGTGATGGCAATGGCCGGGGCGAAGCTGTCCTTGACCGGGTCGACCACGGTCGGCGTAAACAGCAGCACCGCCAGCACGACGCGCAGCGGTTCGCGCAGCCAGCGCCACATCCAGCCGGTGAGCTTGAAGCCCACCAGAAGGCAGCCCAGGGCGGCCACGGCGTAGAGGCCCCAGGCCAGGGTGTAGTCGTTCTCGATCATGGTAATCGTGCAAGCCAGGCAAAGAGGTGCCTATGATAAACACATTTCCTGGCGCACACAGTGTTTGCCTGTACCGGTGCGCCGCCGAAGCTGCCGGTAGCGCCCCTCAAGAACCGAGAGAAATTCGATGCCAAGCACCCACTTGCCGCCCCTGGCCAGAGCCGACGATGCGACCGACCCCTACGCGTGGTTGCAACAGCGTGACGATCCCCAGGTACTGGCTTACCTCGAAGCGGAAAATGCCTATCAGCAAGCCTGTCTGGCCGATCAGGCCCCCTTGCGCGAACAGTTGTTCGAGGAGATCAAAGGTCGCATCCAGGAAACCGATCTGTCCCTGCCATCGCCGTGGGGGCCCTACCTGTACTACACCCGCACCACCGCAGGCGATGAATACCCCCGCCATTATCGCTGCCCACGCCCTGCCGATGATTCCAACACGGTCGATGAAGGCCTGGAGCAACTGTTGCTCGACCCGAACGCCCTGGCAGGCGGCGGCTTTCTCTCGCTGGGGGCGTTCAACGTCAGTCCCGACCATCGCCTGTTGGCCTATAGCCTGGACACCAGCGGCGACGAAATCTACACCTTGTACATCAAGGATCTGGCCACGGGCGATGTAACGACCCTGCCCTTCGACGACTGCGATGGCAGCCTGACCTGGGCCAATGACAGCCGTACGCTGTTCTTTGCCGAACTCGACGATACCCACCGCCCTTGGCGGCTGTACCGGCATACGTTGGGTCAGGAAGGTGCCCAGCGGGTATTCGAGGAGCCCGATGGCCGGTTCTTCCTGCACTGTTACCGCACCAGCTCCGAACGCCAGTTGGTGCTGCTGCTCAACAGCAAGACCACCAGCGAAGCCTGGGTGCTGGACGCGGCCACGCCGCAAGCGCCGTTCACCTGCCTGGCACCGCGTGTGGAAGGCCATGAGTACTTCCCCGATCATGGCCTGCTCGATGGGCAGTGGCGATGGTTCATCCGCACCAACCAGGACGGTATCAACTTCGCCCTGTATCACGCCCCGGCCGACCCCGTGCCAAGCCGTGCCCAGTGGCAACGGCTGGTCGCCCATCGCGATGACATCATGCTTGAAGGACTGAGCCTCAATGCCAGCGCATTGACCCTGAGCCTGCGTGATGGCGGGTTGCCGATCATCGAAGTGCGCCCACAGGGGCTGTCGCCCTACCGGGTGGATTTACCCGACGCGGCCTACAGCCTGTACGTGCAGGACAGCCTGGAATTCGACAGCCCTCGGGTACGCTTGCGCTACGAAGCGCTGAACCGGCCGGCCCAGGTACGTCAGCTGGCGCTGGCCACTGGCGCGCAGGAGGTGCTCAAGCAGACGCCGGTGCTGGGGCCCTTCAATGCCGACGCCTATGTCAGCGAGCGCCTGTGGGCCACCGCGGCAGACGGTACCCAAGTGCCGATCAGCCTGGTGCGACGGCGCCAGGATGTGGGTCGCACCACACCGCTCTACCTGTACGGGTACGGGGCCTATGGCGAGAGCCTGGACCCATGGTTCTCCCATGCGCGGCTGAGCCTGCTGGAACGTGGTGTAGCGTTTGCCATCGCCCATGTGCGCGGCGGCGGCGAGCTGGGCGAGGCCTGGTACCGTGCCGGCAAGCAGGAACACAAGCACAATTCCTTCAGCGATTTCATCGCGTGCGCCGAACACCTGATCAACGCAGGCGTGACATCCTCTGCAACCCTGGCCATCAGTGGGGGCAGTGCCGGCGGGCTGCTGATCGGCGCCGTGTTGAACCTGCGTCCCGAGCTGTTTCGCTGCGCCATCGCCGAGGTGCCCTTCGTGGATGTGCTCAACACCATGCTCGACCCTGAGCTGCCGTTGACGGTGACCGAGTATGACGAATGGGGCAATCCCGCGGAGCCTGAGGTGTACGAGCGCATCAAGGCCTATGCGCCGTATGAGAACGTGAAAGCCCAGCCCTACCCGGCCATGCTGGTGGTGGCAGGCTACAACGACAGCCGAGTGCAGTACTGGGAAGCGGCCAAGTGGGTCGCCCGCCTGCGTACGCGCAAGACCGATGACAACCTGCTGCTGCTCAAGACCGAGATGGGTGCCGGGCATGGGGGTATGAGCGGGCGCTACCAGGGGTTGAAGGACGTGGCCTTGGAGTATGGGTTTGTGCTGGGTGAGCTGGGGGTTGTCTGAGGCGCCGGGCTGTTTTGTGCGCGCAGCGGCCCCAGCGATCTGAGTTCATGCATGACGGCAAGCCGCAAGGCGAGGTGTGGACGGCCGCCTTCGATCACTCCTGATCCCGCCCCGGCTTCTCTAGATCCTGCCGCAACCCTGGCAGTGGCTGGTCCTTGGGCGGGCCGGGCACTGGCATTGGCGGTAGCAAGGGTGCCCCTTGGGAGGTGCCGGTGGCTTTGGGCGGGCTGCTTGGGGTGATCTGCGGATACGGCGTGGGGGTGGGTGTACCCGGCGCACCGGGTACAGGCGTGGTCAACCGCGGCGGCGTGCTGGCAGCGTGAGCCGCAGGCACGCCCGCCACCAAGACCACGGCGAGAATCGCAGCAAGCATCGGCAACCTCCTGTTCAGAATCTTCCTACAGGCTACGCCCATATGACATTTTTCGCCTGTGCGGCGATCATGCAGCCGCGCTAGACTCGACGGCATAACCGTCATTTGCCTGATCAGAACGAAGGAAACACCATGACCTCCTCTACTTCCGCTGCCACTGCGCGCCTGGACCGCATCCTCGCCGATGCCAAGCGCGACAAGGAAATGGGCTACCGCGACAAGGCCCTGAGGATGTACCCGCACGTGTGCGGGCGTTGTGCACGCGAGTTCGCCGGCAAGCGCCTGAGTGAGCTTACCGTGCACCACCGTGACCACAACCACGACAACAACCCCCAGGACGGCTCCAACTGGGAGCTGCTGTGCCTGTACTGCCATGACAACGAACACTCGCGCTACACCGATCAGCAATACTTCAGCGAAGGCTCCACCAGCACCCCAAGCATTGCCAAGGCTACCCACAACCCGTTCGCGGCACTGGCAGGCATGCTGAAGAAGGACTGACCAGCAGCCCCCCACCATGACCGGGCAACCCGTATAATCGCGTCTTTTTTGCGAAGGGCCCCGGTTCGTGGCTAACAAACGATACAGTTGCATCGGCCTGTTCAACCCCAAGTCGGCCGAAAACGTAGGCTCGGTAATGCGTGCGGCTGGCTGCTACGGGGTCAACTCGGTGTTCTATACCGGCAAGCGCTACGAGCGCGCGCGGGACTTCGTGACCGACACCAAGCGCGTGCACTACGACATTCCACTGATCGGCATCGATGACCTGCAACGCATCATCCCGCTGGGCTGTACCCCGGTGGCCGTGGAACTGGTCGAAGGCGCCCGCCCCCTGCCCGACTACACCCACCCGGACCGCGCCATCTACATCTTCGGCCCCGAAGACGGCAGCCTCAGCCCTGAAGTGAGGGCTTGGTGCGAGGAAACCATCTACATTCCCACCACCGGCTGCATGAACCTGGCGGCCACGGTGAACGTGGTGCTGTACGACCGTCTGGCCAAGGGCCTGAATACCCGCTCGGGCCCAAAGTTCAAGTGATGCGTGCGCTGTCATGACCGCCAGGAGGTTCGCCTGGCACATCGAGTGAACGTCGCCGGCCGCAGGCAGGTCAGCTGCTTACACATCACCAAGAGGGCTTACCAATGCTTGATAATCACTCTGATGCACCGTTGCAGGAAAAGAACGTCCATGGCATGGAACGCGCCACTTCGTTGGCCGGCGGTGCTTTGCTGGTGGGCAAAGGGCTGAGCCAGGGCGGTATCGTAGGGCTGTTCAAGATAGCCGTCGGTGGCCTGGCGCTGGTGCGCGGTTTCACTGGGCATTGCGCCACCAAGGCGTGGTTGCAGCACCACCGCGATCAGTACAACCAGCTGAAATCGGACCTCAAGCGTACTGGGGACGAGCTGACTGCACTGAAGGACAGTGCCAAAGCGGCCACCGAAGGCGTGACAGTGACCGGCAAGGATCCTGTCGCTGGGGTGTGATGCCCTGGACTGTATCCTGGTCTTGCCGTGGCGGCGTTGCGGCAAGGCGTCTACTTGACGGCTGCGGTTTGGTGTAGTGCTCACACATTCGATTTGAGGGCACCCGGGGCGACGTGCCTTCGGTCAGGGCCTGCGCCAGAGGCTCACGCATTCAACTTCGTAGCACATATCGCCGGGGCCGCTTCGCGCCCCATCGCGGCACAAGGGCCGCTCCTACACTGGAAGCCGTAGCTCAAACCCTGTAGGGGCGGTCCTTGTGCGGCGATAGGCTGCGCAGCAGACCCATAATCTGAGATTCCATACTGCTGGAACCGTTTTACGGATCCGATGACCTTCAAAAGTTGCGCAACACGTGGCTCCCACCGGGCATTGTGTAGCGCATCAATGCAGTACCTTGCTCTGCAACGCCTCCGACCGACGTCCGAGTACGTTTTCGCTGATCTGCACGAAGTCCTCGAGGCTGACGCTGGGCAGTCGCATCAGCCCGCGCGCCACGTCGTCGAGCGATTGCCGGGCCTGGGTATGAATACGGATCTCCTTGTCCAGTGCCTGCAACAGCATCACCCCTCGCGCCACCTGGGCAGGCGTCGCCTGGTGCCCCTTGAGGTGCTTGACGCTTGCGCCCTGTTTGCTCAAGCGCGCCTGCCAGGCCTGATAACGATCATCACTCATGCCACCTGATCGGCGCAGCAGCTCGGTGGCGTAGTAGTCGGTCAAGCTCTCGATCAACCAGTCATTGCCCTCACGCCCACGCAGCTGAGTGAACAACTGGACCACTTCGCGCAGCAGCGGGCTGCTGCCGCTCTCGCTGACCATGGCCTGGCCACTGTGCAGGTAGAGCGAGCCGTGGGCTGCCATCGCCCCGCGCCACATGTGGTCGCGTGCGCCCACCACCAGCAGTTTGGGCGGGTTTCTCGGGAAGGTGGCCTGCAGTTGCGGCCAGATGTAGGTCAGCAAGGTCAGGTTGTCCATGCGGCGCATCCCTTCCCCAACCGGCGCCGCCACCGTCACGTCGGTTTCGCCCAGGCGCGCACGGCGGCTACCCAGGTTGCCAGCCAGCATCCAGCCCGTGGGGCGGTCGAACAGGCGCGAGACGTTGTCGATGCGGAACTTGTCCTTGCCAATACGTGGCCAGGCGGTCTCGACGCTTTTCCAGCCTTCGGGCAGGTCGAATGCCAGGCGGGCGACCAACTCGGTGCCGTCCTGCTGGTCCAGCCGACCGGGTGGGACCAGTTGGTCGCCCATGAACAGTGCCCAGTGCGCTGTCATGCGGGTGTTGTACACCCCAGGCCCGTGGAGCTGGTTCAACTGCACGCGGTAGCTCAGGCTGGTCTTGCCGGGCGCTGGCTGCCATACCCCGCGCTGGCCGCGAAGCTGCCAGTGGCCATCTGCTTGGAAGCCGCTGTAGGCCCCCGCCTTGCCCAGGTCGAAGTCCAAACTGCGCACAGCACTGCCATCGGCCAGCGTAAGGCGCACTTCGGCCTGCCCGGTCGCAGGCAACAGCCGAACCTGATAGTCAAGATCGACTTTCTTCGCCCAGGCCGGTGCCCCCGCCATCAACCCCAACACGGCCACCAGCACACTCAAACGGCTACGCATACCGACACTCCTTGTTCACCAGCGGGTAAAGCGCCTGGTTAGCTGGCGCGAAAGATCAGGTGGTCTTCCCAGTCGTCCTCGTGCACGTCACGCTCGCTGAGCATGCGCCCTGCCTGGGAGATGCGCTGCTCATGCACTTGCTGACGGTCACCGCATACCAGGTGGTGCCAGACCGGCAAGTCCTTGCCTTCGCTGACCAGGCGGTAACCGCAAGTCGCTGGCAACCAACGAAACTGGTCAGCCTTGCCCGGGGTGAGCTGAATGCAGTCGGGCACCTGGGCGAAGCGATTGGGATAGTCGCTGCACTGGCAAGTGTCGAGGTCCAGCAACTTGCAGGCGATGCGGGTGTAGTAGACGCTGTTGTCGTCCTCGTCCTCGAGCTTTTGCAAGCAGCACAGCCCGCAGCCGTCGCACAGCGACTCCCATTCCTGCGGGTTGAGTTGCTCTAGGGTCTTGCGCCGCCAGAACGGGGCGTTATCAGCGATCATGACGCGATTTCCTGCAAGGGATCAGCAGCGCGTGTCCGACATCGGGCCCGAGGCAGACAGCGCCTGAAACGGTTCGTTAAGGCGTGCAGCATGGAGCTGGTGGCCGTGGCGGCGCCAGTCTAGGGCCTGGCATGCAGCAATACCAGACCGCTTGTCAGCCGTGCTCGAACTCAGGCCCATAGCAGGGTGATACGCCTGAAGGGCACCCCGAGGGCGCCACCAGCGGGCAGCGCGCTCTGATACAGGCCGGTCGATCAATACCCGCGGTCGAAGTTCACCTCGCCACGCAGCGCCTGGTCGGCTTCGAACGCCTGCAGGTTGTCGAGGAACAACCGCACCATGGCCGCAGGCGTGGTGGGCGCTGCGCTGTGTCCGGTCAGCAACAGGCCCCAGGCGGTCCAGAATGGATGCTGCCTGGGCAGAGGTTCCTGGCGGCATACGTCGATCACCGCCCCGGCCAGGTGCCCCTCTTTCAGCGCCTCCACCAGGTCGGCGTCGACGACAGCCACACCGCGCCCGGCATTGATGAACAACGCAGTTGGCTGGAAACGCCGGAACATCGCCGCGTCAAAGATATCGTGCGTGGCCGGCGTGTCGGGCAGCAGGTTCAGCACATAGTCGACCTCGCCCACCAGGCGCGCGAGATCGTCCAGGGCTGCTACCTCGGCGAATGGCGGCTGTTCACGGGCCTGGCTGGCCACACCGTACAGCACCACCCCGAACGGGCGCAGGAACTCGGCCACGGCCTGGCCGATATCGCCGGTGCCGACGATCAATACCTTGCGGCCCTGCAGCGAGCAACCAGGGCGCTCATCCCAGCGCCGCTCCACCTGGCTGACCAGGCGCGACAGGACGTGCCGTTCATGGCCCAGCATGTAGGTGAGCATGTATTCGGCCATGACCTGGCCGAAAATGCCCACAGCGCGGGTCAGGCGATACGCGCGGGGCAGCCCCGTGGCCAGCAGTGGCGTGATGCCGGCCCAGGTCGACTGCATCCAGTGGGGGCGATGCCCCTGGCGCAACAAGCTGGCCAGCAGGTCGGGCTGGCCGAGCCAGACCGGGCACTGTGGCGCCAGCCGGGCCAATTGCGCGGAATCGTCGCTGGTCAGGACTTCAAGGTGCGGTGCCGCCTGGTGCAACAGGTCGGCGTAGCGGGCGTGGTCATGCTCGGCAATCAGTACGCGCATGATCAGGCGGGATCGTTTCGGTGCAGCAACTCGTCGGGCAGGTGCTCGATGTACTCGTCATCCGGCGGCGGCATCTGCAGGTGATAACCCTGATTGTCGAGGTTCTCCAGCACCTTGGTGATGTCTTCGCGGGCCAGCTTGCGTTCGGGGCTGAGCACCAGGTCGAAGGCGTGCTGGGGCGTGCCGAAGAACGGCAGCAAGCCTTCGGGTACGCGTTGCAAGCCATCGGCCTTGAGCACGTACAGGTACATTTCGTTCTTGCGGGGGCTCTTGTAGATCGAGCAGATGCGTTTCATTGAGGGTCTCCGGCACCGGCCAGGCTGTCCAGCAGTGCCTGGCCCATCCGCTCACGGCGCCAGCCGCGCAGCGAATCGGGCAAGGTGTAAGGGCCGTCGGGGTAACCGCTTTTGAGCAGGGCCTCGAGGGTTTTCTTGCGCAGCATCAGCTCGGGCGCGATGCCCAGCCGTTGCCCTTCGGCCTGACCGACGGCGCGCAGTTGCTTGAGAATGCCCGAGGCTTCGATCGGCAGCGGCTCAGGCAATGGCTCGGGCCATTGTTCGGCCGGAAGGCTAGCGGCGTGCTTGATCAGTTGCAGCAAGGCTTCGCCATCTTGGCGCAAGGTGCGCGGGTGCATGTCGTCGATGCGGGCCAAGGCCGCCAGGTTGGTCGGCTGGCTCTTGGCGATGGGCCACAGTGCATGCTCCTTGAGGATGCGGTTACGCGGAACATCACGCAGGCGGGCCTCGCGCTCGCGCCAGGCGCACAGGGCGCGCAGTACCGCCAACTGCTGGGGCGACAGCTTCCACGCCAGCTTGACCTCACGGTACAGGCTGTCTGGCTGTACCTCGCGGCGCAACTGGGCCACCAGTTCAGCACCGTCTTCCAACACCCAGGCGTACTTGTCGTCGGACAGGCGCGCATGCAAGGCGCTGAACAGCTCGGCCAGGTGCACGGCGTCCTCGGCGGCATAGCTGACCTGGGTCTCGGACAGTGGGCGTTGCAACCAGTCGGAGCGGGTCTCGCCTTTGGGCAGGTCGATGCCCAGCACCTCCTGCACCAGCCGCGAATAGCCCATGGAGAAGCCCAGGTTGAGGTAGCCGGCGGCCAACTGGGTGTCGAACAGCGGCTGGGGCAGCTTGCCGGTCAGGCGCAGCAGCACCTCCAGGTCCTCGCTGCAGGCATGCAGCACCTTGACCACGTTACGGTCTTCGATCAGCTCGGCCAGCGGCTGCCAGTTGGCGATCAACAGCGGGTCGATCAGGAACGCGCACTTGCCATCGCCAATCTGGATCAGCCCTGCCTTGGGGTAGAAGGTATCGACGCGCATGAATTCGGTATCGACCGCGACAAACGGCAATTGGCGCCAGTCGCGGCAGTGTTCGGCCAGGCTCAGGTCGTCACGGATCCAGTGAATTTCGATGGCCACAAGGCTCTCCCACTAACATTGGCGCGCAGTATATACGGCGCGGGCACTGCTGGTGAAACCCGGGCCATCCTTGATGTCGATCAATGGTGCAATTTCACGGACTGTGCAACCAGGCCGGCGCCAAGCTCCAGGCAATATCCCCCCCACTGCGCGTTGACGGCGTTCGCCAGGCAAGCCCACCATCGCCGGCTCAGCGCCTGGCGGTGAGCCAGGGCCGGCAGCTGGCAAACAGGTCCAGGGACCGCTCGTACACCTGGGTGTGAACCTGCAACAACCCCAGCATCGAGTGGAACAGGTTGTCCTGGGACAAAGGCGCATCGTTCAACTTGGCCAGGCAACCAGTATCGACACCGAAGTCCTGCTGATAGCTGTCGGAAAACCAGGCCAGCAGCGGTACATGCTTTTGCTGTTCCGGGGCGATGGCGTACGGCGTCCCGTGCAGGAACAGGTTGTACTCGCCCAGCGATTCGCCATGGTCGGACAGGTAGATCATGGCCGTATCGACCTTGTCCTGCCGGCTGCGCAGGGTGTCGATCAGGCTGGCCAGGACCCGGTCGGTGTAGGCCAGGGTATTGTCGTAGCCATTGATGATCTGCGCCTGGCTGCACTGGTCCAGGGCATTGCTCTGGCACACCGGGGCAAAGCGCTGGTCGGCCTTGGGGTAGCGTTTGAAGTAGTCGGGGCCGTGGCTGCCCATCTGGTGCAACACCAGCACGGTGTCCTTGTCCAAGTGGTCGATCAGCTCGCCCAACCCCTGCAGCAGGATTTCGTCGTGGCACTCGCCTTCGCCGCAGAATTGCGGGTCCTTGAGCTTGCTCATATTGATGAACTGCACGCGGTCGCAGGTGCCCTTGCACCCGGACTGATTGTCGCGCCACTGCACATCCAGGCCCGCCCGCTTGAGAATATCGAGCAGCCCTTCGCGGTTCTTGGCGATGCGCGCATCGTAGGCCTTGCGGGGCATGCCGGAAAACATGCAGGGTACCGACACAGCCGTTTCAGTGCCGCAGGAATGAACGTCCGAGAACGCCAGCAACCCTTGCTCGGCGGCAAGCCTGGGGGTGGTATCGCGGTTGTAGCCCAGCACGCCGAAATGATCAGCGCGCGCGCTTTCACCCACCACCAGCACCGTCAGGGACTTGCGCTGATGGTGCTGCCAGTCCGGGGTGCGGGCGGCATCTTCGCCATAGTGGGCAAAGGGGCGTGCACTGGTGACCACGCGCTCGCTCACGTAGGCCATGGAGGCACCGACGATATTGCTGGGGGTCAGCATCAGGCGCAGTTCGTGGTGATTGCGAAACAGCGACGACAGACCCTGGTAATTGGCCAACCCTACCGAGCCCAGGCCTACCACGCAGGCCGCCGTGACCACCAGCTTGCCGAACAGCTCGCGCTGCCACGGCCGATACACCACCGGCGCTCGCCACAGCAGTACCGAGGGCAATACTCCAAGGCCAAGCATGTACAAGCCGAACTTCAGCGACAGCAGGTCGCGCACTTCTGCCACGTTGGTTTCGGCGATGTTGGCGAACATGCCTGCATCGATCAGCACGCCATAGCGGTTCATGAAATACGCCACCGCCGCACCACTGACGAACAGCAGCACCAGCAAGGGCTTGAGCACATAGCGGAAGGCAATGAGGGTAAGGATGAGGTTGAAGGCGAACAACATCAGCACCGCAAATGCCAGGGTCAACCACAGGCCGGGCAAGCCGGGGGGCACTACCTGTTCCAGGTGCTCCCAAAGAAAGACATTCAAGCCGATCAACAGGTACAGGCTGGCCAGCAGCGTGACCCATTCGGTGCGCAGGGGTTTGATGTTGAGCATTCAGGTTCGCAACCAAGAGAAGTGACCACCAGTGCCGGATGGCACTGGGAGCAAGCTGGGCGAACTCTAGAAACCGAGCCATCAATTTTCTGTGAAAAATAACGTAACAATTTAGTGAAAGCGCTGATTTCGACGCGTACCCGTCAGTCGTTCAGCAGGGGTTCAGGTTTCGCAGCCTCCCTCCCCGGGACAAACGCGGCTATCCTCAGAGGTCAGGACCTTAACCAATCCCCTGACAGAGGTGAAGAAATGCCTGTTCCGCACGATCTGCTCGCTGACTTGCACGTTACCGCTGACGCATTCCAGGCACTCATTGACAAGGACCAGACGCTGCATGGCTTGCACAAGGAGTACAACGCCAAGGACAAGGAAGTGGTCGCCGCCGAGAAGAACGGCACCAACGACGAGGCCGTTACGCGCTTGCGCCGCGAGCGGCTGCTGATTAAGGACAAGATCGAGCGCATCATCCACCCGCCCAAATAATCACCGGCCTCTTTGCAAGCGCCAGCCCGTCATCGCTTCGCATGACAGGCAGGCGCTGAACCGCTCGCCGCTACAGCCCTGCCATCATTACCCGGCCAAAGCGCCCAGCGCCGTTTCCAGGTCATCGATCAGATCGGCGACCGCCTCGATACCCACCGACAGGCGCAACAGGTTCTCACTGATGCCCATTGCCCCTTTCTGCTCGGGGCTCATGGAGCAGTGGGACATGGTCCAGGAATGGTTGATCATGCTTTCGACCCCACCCAGCGAATCGGCCAGCACGAAAATCTGCAGCGCTTCGACCAGCCGATTGAGCGCCGCCCGATCACCCTTGACCTTCATGGCAACCACCGCCCCGCCGCTGCGCATCTGACGCTTGCACAGTTCATGCTGCGGATGGCTTGGCAGCCCTGGGTAGTACACCTGCTCGACCTGCGGGTGGCCCTCGAGCCTGCGGGCCACTTCCAGCGCGTT
The DNA here is from genome assembly GCF_007678615.1 of Pseudomonas sp. DE0157. Lineage (NCBI taxonomy): Bacteria > Pseudomonadati > Pseudomonadota > Gammaproteobacteria > Pseudomonadales > Pseudomonadaceae > Pseudomonas > Pseudomonas sp. DE0157. The sequence goes on along the minus strand of NZ_VEJN01000020.1, from coordinate 65,344 downwards.
GGCACACTGGCGCTCCATGCGCACGTCCAGGGTCTTGAGGCCGCGCAACGCCAGGTAGCAATCGAACGGCCCTTGCACCGCGCCGATGGCCATGCTGATGCGGCGCAGCTGTCGGTGCAGGTCTTCGCTGGCCGCCACCACCACCCCACCGGTGAGATCGGAATGGCCACCGATGTACTTGCTGGCCGAGTGCATGACCAGGTCCACGCCCAGGGTGATCGGGCGCTGGTTCCACGGTGAGCAGAAGGTATTGTCGATGCAGGTCAGGATGCCCCGGGTGCGGGCAAAGTCGCATACGGCCTTGATGTCGACCAGGTGCAGCAACGGGTTGGTCGGTGATTCGATCCAGATCAGCCGGGTTTCGGGCTTGATGGCAGCAGCCACGGCATCGAGGTCGTTGAGGTCGACGTACGTGGTGGTCAGGCCGGACGTGCGGCTGCGGTAGTCCTCCAGAATTCGGAAGGTGCCGCCGTATACACCGTTCATCACCACCACATGGGCGTCCTTGGGCAGCAGTTCGAGCACGGTGGCCGTGGCATTCACCCCTGACGCACAGGCCACCGCCCCTACGCCTTCCTCCAGGGCTGCAACACAGGTCTCGTAGGCGTGGCGGGTGGGGTTGCCTACGCGGCTGTAGGAGTAGTCCGGCGTGTCGTCCAGGCCGCGCTTGATGAACGAACTGGCCGTGACGATGGCTGGAAAAATGGCATTGTCGGCGACTTCGAACTGCTCGCCGGCATGAATGGTTCGGGTGGCGAAATGGCGCGGCTTGTCGGACATGGTCGGGCTCGTTGGCAGAGGTAAGGTTGCCACTATCGCACAACGCAAAAGCCCTGACCTTGGGGTACCCTGTGAAAACTTCTTCGCCACGGCCCATGCACTCTATGGACAGCTTCGACCGACACATTCTGACCCTCTTGCAGCGCGATGCCGCGCTCTCGCTCAAGGCCTTGGCCGAGGCCGTCAACCTGTCCACCACCCCTTGCTGGAAGCGAGTCAAGCGCCTGGAAGACGAAGGCTATATCGTCGGTCGTGTGGCCCTGCTGGATCCTGGCCTGCTAGGGCTGGGCCTGACCGTGTTCGTGCAGGTCAAGACCCAGCGCCATGACAGTGCATGGCTGGAGCAGTTCGCCGCCACGGTCACGGCGTTCGAGGAGGTGATGGAGTGCTACCGCATGTCCGGCGACTGGGACTACATGCTGCGGGTGGTGGTAGGCGATATCGCGGCGTATGACCGGTTCTACAAGAAGCTGATTACCAGCACCGATGGGTTGTCCAACATTACCTCGAGCTTTGCCATGGAGCAGATGAAGTACACCACGGCCTTTCCAGTGAACCGCGGTTGACGCGGGTTTGCACGGGCGGCCCTGTTGCACACTGAGGCTCAGTCGGTCGCCAGGGCCGCTGCAATGCGATTATCCGCCTTGGCCTTCTCGACCTTGATCGCCACGAACTTGGAGGTCGGGGTGTAGGTCCCTTCACCATAACTTTCCAGCGGCACCAGGGGGTTGGTTTCCGGGTAATAGGCGGCAGCCTGCCCCTGCGGCACGTCATAGGCCACCAGACGAAAACCCGACACCCGTCGCTCGACGCCGTCGTCCCAGAGCGACACCAGGTCGACGTGTTCACCGGGCTCGAAGCCCATGCGCCGAATGTCGGCCTCGTTGACGAACACCACTTCGCGTAGCCCGAACACACCGCGGTAACGGTCATCCAGGCCATAGAGGGTGGTGTTGTACTGGTCATGGGAGCGCAGGGTTTGCAGGATAAGGTCCGGTTTGTCGCCACGGGCCAGCACCTGGGCGTTGACCAGTTCAGCGGGTAGCGCATTGGGGCTGAATTGCGCCTTGCCGGTGGCCGTGCGCCAGGTGCGGTCGGCAGCGTGGTTACCCAGGTGGAAGCCCCCGGGTTGCTGCAGGCGTTCGTTGAAATGTTCGAAGCCTGGAATCACGTCGGCAATCAGGCTGCGGATATGGGCATAATCGGCCACGGCGTGCTCCCAATCGATGGGGTGCTTGCCCAGGGTGGCCTGGGCCATGCCGGCAATGATCCAGGGTTCGGAGCGCATGTGGGGCGAACGTGGCCGTAGCTGGCCGTGGGAGATGTGCACCATGCTGAAGGTGTCTTCGACTGTTACACCTTGCGGCCCGCTGGCCTGCAGGTCGATTTCGGTGCGGCCCAGGCAGGGCAGGATCAAGGCATCGCCACCGGTCACCAGGTGCGAGCGGTTGAGTTTGGTGGAAATCTGCACGGTCAGTGCGCAATTGCGCAGGGCGGCATGGGTGCGTGCGGTGTCTGGGGTGGCCTGGGCAAAATTGCCCCCAAGGCCGATGAACACCTTCGCCCGACCTTCTTCCATGGCCTTGATCGCCAGTACGGCGTTGTGCCCGTGGGTGCGCGGCACCTGGAACTCGAAGCGAGCTTGCAAGGCATCGAGCAAGGCGGTCTTGGGCTTCTCGTCGATGCCCATGGTCCGGTCACCCTGCACGTTGCTGTGCCCGCGCACCGGCGAGAGCCCCGCGCCGGGTTTGCCGACATTGCCACGCAGCAATTGCAGGTTGACGATTTCCTGGACGATGGCCACCGAATGGCGATGCTGGGTAACGCCCATGGCCCAGCACATGATCACGCGCTCGGCCTTGCGGTACATGCGCGCGGCCTGTTCGATCTCGGCCTGGGTCAGCCCGGACTGCGCCACGAGGGCCGGCCAGGGTGTGGCATCCAAGGTCTGCAGGTAGGCCTCGATGCCGCTGGTGTGCTCGGCAATGAACGCATGATCGAACACCGCAGGTTCGCCCTTGGCCTTGGCTTCGCGTTCCCACTGCAGCAGGTACTTGGCGATGCCGCGCATGACCGCCATGTCCCCGCCCAGTGCCGGGCGGAAGTAGGCGGTATTGGTGGGCTCGGAGCCGTTGCTGAGCATCTCCAGGGGGTGCTGCGGGTGCTGGAAGCGCTCAAGGCCCCGCTCCTTGAGGGGGTTGAAACATACCACCTGGGCACCGCGCTTCACGGCTTCGCGCAGCGGTTCGAGCATGCGCGGGTGGTTGGTGCCAGGGTTCTGGCCAATGACGAAGATGGCGTCGGCCAGCTCCAGGTCGTGAAAGACCACGGTGCCTTTGCCTACGCCCAGGGTCTGCGCCATCCCGACGCCGCTGGCCTCGTGGCACATGTTCGAGCAGTCCGGGAAGTTGTTGGTGCCGTAGGCGCGCACGAACAACTGATAAAGGAAGGCCGCTTCGTTGCTGGCCCGGCCCGAGGTATAGAACTCGGCCTGATCGGGAGATTCCAGGGCGTGCAGGTGCTTGGCGATCAGCGCGAAGGCCTCTGCCCAGCTCGTCTCGACATAGTGGTCGGTGGCCGCGTCATAGCGCATGGGATGAGTCAGGCGGCCCTGGAACTCGAGCCAGTAATCGGTCTGATCGGCCAGGGCACTGACGCTGTAGCGGGCAAAGAAGGCCGGATCGACCGAGCGCCCGGTGGCCTCCCAATTGACGGCCTTGGCGCCGTTCTCGCAAAACTTGACCGTGTCGTTTTCCGGCGACTCGCCCCAGGCGCAACCGGGGCAGTCGAAGCCGCCATTCTGGTTGGTCTTGAGCATGGCGCGCAAATTCTTGAAGGCGTTGTCACTGCCCAGCCAGCTCTTGGTCACGCTCTTGAGCGCGCCCCAGCCGGCAGCGGCGCCTTTGTAGTCGCGGATATGTGGGTCCTGGCTCATGGGTGAAATCCTCGCCCTGCTATGGCTTTTGTCCAGCCTATGAAGCCTTGTGTAGAGCCGTCCAATCGAAAGATCCTACGAGGTGATAAGCGCCTTCGATGACCCCCGTAAACGCGGGAGCTGAGCAGTGATAGAGAGCGTTTATCGGTCAGTCGGCCAAAGCCATTTGACGGCTCGGCCCGCCAGGCGCTAGCTTGGAGGCCATTCCCCCTGATTCGAGCGCATACGTGGAACAGAGCAGCCGGGCACTGATCGACGGCTTCAACCGGAAAATCGACTACCTACGGATGTCGGTCACAGACCGCTGCGACTTCCGTTGCGTGTACTGCATGGCCGAGGACATGCAGTTTCTGCCCCGCCAGCAGATCCTGAGCCTTGAAGAGCTGTTCCAGGTGGCCGAGCGTTTCGTGGCGCTGGGCACCCGCAAGATTCGCCTGACCGGGGGCGAGCCGCTGGTACGCCAGGGCATCGTCGACCTGTGCGGGCGCATCGCTGCCCTGCCAGGGCTGCGCGAGTTGTGCCTGACCAGCAACGGCTCGCAGTTGGGGCGCCTGGCACAACCGCTCTTCGATGCGGGGGTGACGCGGCTGAACATCAGCCTCGACAGCCTGGATGCCGACCGTTTCAAGCAACTGACCCGTACCGGCGACCTGCACCAGGTAATCGCCGGCATCGACGCGGCACGTGAAGCCGGTTTTCGCCGCACCAAGCTCAACTGCGTGGTACTGAAGGGCCGCAATGACGATGAGCTGGTCGACCTGGTGCGCTTTGCGATCGATCGCGAACTGGACATCACCTTCATCGAGGAAATGCCGCTGGGGGAGATCAGCGAGCACGCCCGTGGAGAGTCGTTTTTCTCCAGCGACGAGGTACTCGCAAGGCTGGCCGAGCAGTTCAGCCTGATCGAGTCGACCGAGTCTTCCCAGGGCCCTGCGCGGTACTGGCGCCTGGCCGATGCCCCGCACACCCGGGTGGGGTTCATTTCGCCCCACAGCCACAATTTCTGCGCCACCTGCAACCGCGTACGCCTCACCGTAGAGGGTCGCTTGTTGCTGTGCCTGGGCAATGAGCACTCGGTCGACCTCAAGCATGTGCTGCGGGCCCATCCCGGCAACGCTGAACGGCTGGAAAAAGCCATTCGCGACTCGTTGCACCTCAAGCCGTACCGCCATCACTTCGAGGTGGGCGGCGACGTTCAAATCCTGCGCTTCATGAACATGACCGGCGGCTGATCAGCCGTCTCTGGATTGCCATGATCGTTCATCCCACCCAGGGTGTGCTGCGAATGCTGTTCACCCTCAAAGGGTCGATCATCAAGCAGATCGCCCTGCGCTGCCTGATGGTCACCTTGCTCGCGGCAGTCATCGTCCTGGTGGAACGGCATTACCCGGCATTCTTCTATCCGGTCAGCGCTACACCGTTCACACTGCTCGGCTTGTCGCTGTCGATCTTCATGAGCTTTCGCAACAACGCGTGTTATGACCGTTGGTGGGAGGGGCGCAAGGCCTGGGGCAGGTTGATCGTCGAGATTCGGTCGTTCACGCGCGAAAGCGTGGTGATCGCCGATGCCACGCTGCGCGCCGACATGCTGCGCAGCCTGTGCGGGTTCGCCCATGGGCTCAATGCCAGGCTGCGAGACGAGGACGACCTGGCCGCCGCGCGGCCCTGGCTTGGCAATGCCGAGGCGATCAGCCCCCACAACGTGTGTAACGGCATCCTCCTGCACCTGGGCGAGCAGTGTTCGCGGTTGACCGAGCAGCAGGGCCTGTCCGAGTGGCGCTACAACCTCTTGGCGCAGCGGTTGGCGGGGCTTGGGGAGGTTCAGGCCACCTGCGAGCGGATCAAGGGGACACCGTTGCCCTTCCCCTATACCTTGCTGCTGCATCGCACCATCTACATCTTCTGCCTGTTGCTGCCTTTCGCCCTGGCCGAACCGCTAGGCTGGCTGGCGCCGCTGTTCACGACCATCGTTGGGTATACCTTCTTTGGGCTCGACGCCATTGGCAATGAGTTGGAAGACCCGTTCGGCCGCGACGAGAACGACCTGCCTACCGATGCCATGGTGCGAACGGTAGAGCGTGATGTGTTGGCCGCCTTGGGGCAGACGCCGCTACCGCCAGCGCTGTTGCCGGTGGGGTATGTGTTGAGTTGAAGGCGCTGCGAAGCTCAAAGGAAGCGGTCACCCACAATCGCTGAGACAGGTGCACGTGTTGAGCTTCGCTGCAGTTAGGCTACCGACGCCAGGCTTGCCTTGGCCTGGTTCAGGCCCTTTTCATGGAAATCTCCGCTCATGTTCAGGCCTTCGGCATGAATGAACGTCACGTCGTGAATGCCAATGAAGCCCAGCACCTGCCGCAGGTAGGGTTCCTGATGGTCGCTGCCAGCCCCTGCATGGATGCCGCCGCGTGCGGTCAGTACAATGGCACGCTTGCCGTTCAACAGGCCCTGGGGGCCGGTGGGCGTGTATTTGAAGGTGATGCCGGCGCGCAGTACATGGTCCAGCCAGGCCTTGAGGGTACTTGGGATGGTGAAGTTGTACATGGGCGCTGCCAACACCAGCACATCGGCTGCCAGCAACTCGTCGGTCAGCACGTTGGAGCGGGCCAGGGCTTGGTGCTGGGCAGCACTGCGCTGGTCTTCAGGGTTCATCCAGCCGCCGAGCAGGTCGGCGTCCAGGTGCGGCACCGGGTTGGCCGCCACGTCACGCACCGTAATCTGGTCGGCCGGGTGGGCGGCGCGCCACTGCGCAGTGAAGTCCTGGGTCAGTTGGCGGGAAATCGAATCCTGCTGGCGTGCACTGCTTTCGACGATCAGAACATGGGACATGACGGCCTCCATCGGGCTGGGGTAGATGCGATGGAGGAAGGTTAACGCTTGACCTATCGATGAAAAAGCGTAAATAGTCGGTACGATTTATCGATTAATTAGTTTATTCAACTGCGCATTTTACGCTGATGCGCAACTTGATGATCTGCCGGTTGAACTTGGCGGTAACATCGGCGCGCTTGCCGGCCGGTACATTTACCCGGCGCACCCGCGGGGCTTCAGGGCCGTTGCGAAAGGTCACCTTGCAGGCGGCGGGCACCTGGCCGTAGTTCTCAAGGGTAATCGCCCCCAGGTCATAGGCCGTGTCATAGGCCGTGGCGTCCACCTTCACCCCGTCCATGTGTTTCTCCATGTCGATGGGATAGGCAAAAGCGGTCACCGGCAGGCATAGCAGCAATGCCGCACAATATTTCTTCATGGGGCGTTCTCCTTGTGTGGAACGCAGCTTAGGCCAACAGGAGCAGGACATGAAAGCGCCACGCGTGACGCTGGATCAATGGCGGACCTTGCAAGCTGTAGTCGATCATGGCGGGTTTGCCCAAGCTGCCGAGGTGCTGCACCGCTCGCAATCGTCGGTCAGTTACACGGTGGCGCGCATGCAGGAACAGCTGGGTGTCCCGTTGCTACGCATCGACGGCCGCAAGGCGGTGCTGACCGAGGCAGGCAGTGTGCTGCTGCGCCGCTCGCGGCACCTGGTCAAGCAGGCCAGCCAACTCGAGGACCTGGCGCACCACATGGAACAGGGTTGGGAAGCCGAGGTGCGCCTTGTGGTCGATGCCGCCTACCCCAGCGCGCGCCTGGTGCGTGCCCTGGCCGCCTTCATGCCGCAAAGCCGCGGCTGCCGCGTGCGCCTGCGCGAGGAAGTGCTGTCCGGGGTCGAGGAAGTGATGCTCGACGGCATCGCCGACCTTGCCATCAGCAGCTACAACATTGGCGGCTACCTGGGCGCGGAGTTGAGCGCCGTGGAATTCGTGGCCGTGGCCCACCCTGACCACAGCCTGCACCGGCTGGGACGCGAACTGACTTTCCAGGACCTTGAAAGCCAGTTGCAGGTGGTGATTCGAGATTCGGGCCGCTCACAGCCACGCGATGTGGGCTGGCTTGGCGCCGAACAGCGTTGGACGGTCGGCAGCCTGGGCACGGCTGCCACCTTCGTCAGCAGCGGGCTGGGCTTTGCGTGGTTGCCGCGGCACATGATCGAGCGCGAGCTGCGTGACGGGGTGCTCAAACCCCTGCCGCTGGACCAGGGCGGTAGCCGCCATCCCCTGTTCTATCTTTACGCGAGCAAGGAAAAGACCCTGGGCCCGGCCACGCAGATCCTCATCGACCTGCTGCGCAACTTCGACACGGCACCGTTGGATGTGCCCTTCGCAGCCCCGGCCCAGGTGTAAGTGTGATGGCCAGGGCCGGCTGCGAACGCGGGCCCCGGCTGGCTGTCCGAGCTGGGTGTCAAACTCGCGATCAGGCCCTGACACAATTTCAAACGCTGCGCCTGTGCCTGGCCTACCACCTGTACTGGCAGCCGTCGAAAATTCACGGCACGCTATTACTCTTTGTACATTGCGATATATCCACCGTACCGGCGGCCCTCGAAAGCAGCCGCCTCCACTTTGAAGGACCTTTGCGCCCATGCTGAAAAAATTGCTGCTTACCGCCTGTTCCGTCGCGTTCGCCACCAGCGTCATGGCATCCGACAAGACGCCGCACGTTGTGCTGGACACCAGCTTCGGCCAGGTGGAAATCGAGCTCAATGCCGAGAAGGCACCCGTCAGCACCCAGAACTTCCTGCAGTACGTGGACAGCGGCTTCTACAACAACACCATCTTTCATCGAGTAATCCCGGGCTTCATGGTGCAAGGCGGCGGCTTCACCGAGCAGATGGTACAGAAGGAGACCAAGGATCCGATCCGCAACGAAGCCAGCAATGGCCTGCAAAACACCCGCGGCACCCTGGCCATGGCCCGCACCTCGAACCCGAACTCGGCCACCAGCCAGTTCTTCATCAACGTGGCCGACAACGATTTCCTCAACCCAGGCCGTGACGCGGGTTATGCCGCATTCGGCAAGGTGACCAAAGGCATGGAAGTGGTCGACCAGATCGTCAATTCGCCCACCACTGTCAAGAAAGGCATGCGGGACGTGCCCGCCGACCCTGTGTTCATCAAGTCGGCTAAACGCATCGATTGATCGCGGGTCTCACAGGGACGTGACCCGATTACCGGTCGGTTGAACAGGAGTTTCAACGCTGATGCTGTACCGTCGTTTCGAGCAACTGATCGACATCTTCCGTGACGCCCCCAGCGAAGCGCCGCCCAGCGGCGTGTGGGCGTTCTATTTCCATTATCTGCGCCAGGTCTGGCCAAGCTTTCTGGCTTTGCTGGTGGTTGGCCTGATCGCTTCGTTGATCGAAGTGGCCATGTTCAGCTTCCTGAGCCGCATCATCGACCTGGCCCAGGGCACGCCCAGCGCCAGTGTTTTCAGCGAGCACAGCGACGAGTTGATCTGGATGCTGGTGGTGGTGCTGTTGCTGCGTCCGTTGTTCTTCGGGCTGCATGACCTGCTGGTGCATCAGGCCATCAACCCAGGCATGACCAGCATGATCCGCTGGCAGAACCACAGCTATGTGCTCAAGCAAAGCCTGAACTTCTTCCAAAGCGACTTCGCCGGGCGCATCGCCCAGCGCATCATGCAGACCGGCAACTCGCTGCGCGACTCGGCGGTGCAGGCGGTGGATGCGTTATGGCATGTGCTGATCTACGCCATCACGTCGCTGGTGTTGTTTGCCGAGGCTGATTGGCGGTTGATGTTGCCCCTGGTGGTCTGGATCGTGTGTTTCATTGCCGCCTTGGCGTATTTCGTGCCACGGGTCAAAGCGCGCTCGGTGGTGTCGTCCGATGCCCGCTCCAAGCTGATGGGCCGCATCGTCGATGGCTATACCAACATTGCCACGCTCAAGCTGTTTGCCCACACCGATCACGAACAGCAGTATGCCCGCGAAGCTATCAGCGAGCAGACCGAGAAAACCCAGCTGGCTTCGCGGGTGATCACCAGCATGGACGTGGTCATCACCACGTTGAACGGCTTGCTGGTGGTCGGCACCACCGGGCTTGCCCTGTGGCTGTGGAGCCAGTCGCTGATCACGGTGGGGGCCATTGCCTTGGCGACTGGTTTGGTCATCCGCATCGTGAACATGTCGGGGTGGATCATGTGGGTGGTCAACGGCATTTTCGAGAACATTGGTATGGTGCAGGATGGGCTGCAGACCATAGCCCAGCCCGTCACCGTCACCGACCGCCCTGCTGCCCCGGCCTTGAAGGTTACCCAGGGCGCCGTGCGGTTCGAGAACGTGCGCTTTCACTATGGTGAAGCGAGGAATGTGATCGAGGGGCTGAACCTGGCGATTCGGCCCGGGGAAAAGATCGGCCTGATCGGACCGTCTGGTGCCGGGAAGTCGACCTTGGTGAATTTGCTGTTGCGTCTGTACGACGTGCAAGGTGGGCAGATTCTGATCGATGACCAGGACATTGCGCAGGTGAGCCAGGCAAGCCTGCGTGCGCAGATCGGCATGATCACCCAGGACACCTCGTTGCTGCACCGCTCGATCCGCGAGAACCTGCTGTACGGCCGCCCGGATGCGACTGACGCCCAGTTGCAGGAAGCAGTGCGCCGCGCCCGGGCTGATGAGTTCATCCCGCACCTGTCGGACGCCCAGGGCCGTACCGGTCTGGATGCGCATGTAGGTGAGCGTGGAGTGAAGCTGTCCGGCGGCCAGCGCCAGCGCATCGCGATTGCCCGGGTGCTGCTGAAGAATGCGCCGATTCTGATCATGGACGAGGCCACGTCCGCGCTGGATTCGGAGGTGGAGGCGGCGATCCAGGAGAGCCTGGAAACGCTGATGCAGGGCAAGACCGTGATCGCCATCGCCCACCGGCTGTCCACCATTGCCCGCATGGACCGGCTGGTGGTGCTGGACAAGGGCCGGGTCGTGGAGGTGGGTAGCCATACTGAGTTGCTGGAGCAGCGGGGGCTGTATGCGCGGCTTTGGCAGCATCAGACAGGTGGGTTTGTGGGGGTTGATTAGGTGAGGTCCAGGCTTTGAGGGTTCAGGCTTTATGAAGGGGATCAAATCCAGGCGTCTGGTCAAAAGCCGGGGCCGCTGCGCGGCCCATCGCGGCACGAGGCCGCTCCTACAGGGGGATTGCGGCGCCTGCATTAGCCAGCAGGTCCCGGGTAGCCTGCGGCGCCTGCATTAGCCAGCAGGTCCCGGGTAGGAGCGGCCTTGTGCCGCGATGGGCCGCAAAGCGGCCCCAACGATACCAAGGCAATTCCGAAAGCCAGCCTCTCTGGAATGACTCTGCGTCACACCCCGTAAAACTGTCCCGCCACTCCCCGCACCTCGCCCAGCTACCCTTGCAGTCTTCATCCACCAAGGAGCTACCCATGGAAGGCCGCGGCACTCACCGTTTACGTCTAGGCAGGTTCTCCGAGCCCGGGCGGTTATACCTACTGACCACCGCCACCCGAAACCGTACCCCACTTTTCACACACCTGCACTACGCCAGGGCCGTGATCCAGCAGCTGCAACTCACTGCTGCGCAACGACAGTGCCAGAGCCTCGCCTGGGTACTGATGCCCGATCACTTGCACTGGCTTATCACGCTAGGCCCCTGCAGCCTCGACGAGCTGATGCGTGAATTCAAATCACGCAGCAGTTGCGCGCTTTACACACGAGGCGCCGAGCACCAGCGAATCTGGCAACCTGGCTTCCATGACCGCGCCCTTCGCCGTGACGAACAGGTGCGCAGCGTCGCTCGCTACATCATCGCCAATCCAATCCGCGCCGGCCTGGTAACGCGAGCGAGCGATTACCCGTATTGGGACTGTGTCTGGCTCAATGGCCCTCTTCCCGGCGATAAGGCAACATCTCCCGTGCCTGGGCGGCATACGCCATTACCCCTTCACGCTCCTGAAGCAGAAAATCGGCCACCGCCGTGCGTAACCCGGGATGCAGCAGGTAATGCCACGAGCGCGTGATTACCGGCTCGAACCCGCGAATCAACTTGTGCTCACCCTGGGCGCCAGCATCGAAACGTTGCAGCCCTTGGGCTATGGCGAAGTCCATGCCTTGATAGAAACACGTCTCGAAATGCAGGCGATCGAACTCGGCCAGGCAGCCCCAGTAACGGCCAAACAGACTGTCCCCACCTACCAGGCTCAGCGCCATTGCCACGTCCCGCCCGGCCTGGCGCGCCATTACCACGCGCAGGGCGTGGGGCATGCGCTCGGCCAGCAAGCTGAAGAACTCCCGCGTCAGGTAAGGCGCCCGGCCGCGCACGGCGTAGGTGTTGGCGTAACACAGGTAGACGAAATCCCACTGGGCTTGGTCCAGTTCGTCACCCCGGTACCAGCGAAAATCAATCCCCTGCCCCGCTACCTGCTCACGCTCCTTGCGCATCTGCTTGCGCTTGCGGGAGCTGAGGGTGTCGAGAAAATCCTGGAAATCGCGGTAGCCGCGGTTCTGCCAGTGAAACTGGCAACCCAGGCGCTCCATCCAGCCCGGCAGGCGCGCCAACTGCTCGTCCAGCGCAGGGTCGGTGAAGTTGATGTGGGCGCCGGACAGGCCGGCTTTGCTCAGGTACTCGGGCAAGGCCTGCAGTAACAAGTGCCCGGCTACCGCATCGGCCGTCAGCAAACGTGGACCACTGACCGGGCTGAACGGCACGGCCCCCAGCAGCTTGGGATAGTAGGCGATGCCAGCCCGTTCACAGGCGTGCGCCCAACCATGGTCGAAGACGTACTCACCGTACGAATGCCACTTGCGGTAACCCGGCAGCAGCGCTTGCACCTTTCCCTCGTGCTCGAGCACCAGATGTTCGGCCGCCCACCCGTTGTTGCGCGCGACACTGCCGCTGTCTTCCATCGCACTGAGAAAGGCATGGCTGAGAAACGGCTGGCCTTCGGGCACCAGGGCGTCCCAGGTGGCGGTTGGCATATCACGCAAATGAGCAAGGCTATACAGACTGGTCACAGGGTCGGCTCGCGGCATCAAGGCCCTCAGTATCACCAAGCCGGGCGCCGGACTCAAATGACGATCGCCTGACGGGCTTCACTTCACAACAGTGCCACTATTCCGACATTAATCTGTCACTCGCCCCCGCAATACTTGCGCCTGTTTTCCGGAACCACAGAACCTGTCTATCCAGGCCCTTCCGGAGACGTGCCAACACAGGGGCGGGCGCTCGGCGTCCCCCATCTTACTCAGTAGGGAGAACCGTATGCGTCTTGTTTCTACACTTACCGGAGCAAGCCTGACCGGCATGGTGCTGGCCATGAGCACCACTCCGGCCAGTGCGGCCGTTGACGCCAAGCTGCTCGAAATGCTCCGCGCCAATGGCTCGATCAACCAGGCGCAATACAGCGAGCTGCAGGCTGACCTGGCCCAGGAAAACAAGGAAAAGGCCGCTCAGAAAGCCCAGTCCGAGCGCATGAGTTCGTTCGAGCAAAAAGTGGCCTGGGCGGCCAAGACTCAGATCAAAGGCGACGTGCGCCTGCGTTATGAAGACGTCAACGTGGACAACCCGATTTCCCGCAGCGGCAACCAGGACCGGGAGCGTGTGCGTGCCCGTGTCGGTTTCTACAGCGAGATCAACCCGCAAGTGGACGCCGGGGTGCGGGTCGCCACCGGCAGCAGCGCCGATGCGCGCTCGACCAACCAGAGCCTGGATAACTACTTCGAGAAGAAATCGTTGTGGGTGGACCTGGCCTACCTGGACTGGCACCCCACCGCCGTGCCGAACCTGCACCTGATCGGCGGCAAGATGATGCAGCCCTGGGTGAGCATGGGCGACATCATCTGGGACAGCGACATCAACCCCGAAGGCGTAGCCGCCACCTACAAGATCAACCTGGGCCCTGCCGAGGTGTTCGGCAGCATCGGCCACTACAACCTCAAGGACAACGTCGACGGCGACGGCGTGCAGTTCAAGCACGATGCACAGCTCTACGCTGCGCAGTTGGGGACCAAGTTCAACGCAGCCGACACCGTCAAGGTCACGGTGGGCGGCAGCGTGTACGGCTACGACAACGACAAGTCGTCGGCCGCGCTGCGCTCGCTGGGCAACACCACCGACGAATTCAACCTGGTGGAAGGCTTTGGCCAGGTGGACTTCACCGGCTTTGCCATCCCGCTGTCGGCCTATGGCCAATTCGTGAAGAACACCGAGAGCACCGATGGGCAGGACAAGGCCTGGCTGGCGGGTCTGAAGAGTAAGATCGGGGCCTGGAGCCTGGACTACAACTACCGCGACGTGCAGCGCAATGGCGTCGTGAGCCTGTTTACCGACTCGGACTTTGGCAACGGTTTCACCGGCTCGCGCGGTCACAAGTTCAAGGTTGGCTACGAGATCGACAAGAACTTCGCACTCGGTGCGGCCTATATGATGGCCAAGACCGACTACTCCAACCTGCCCAACAGCAACGCCGATGTGGATACGCTGCAGGTAGACCTGGAAGCCAAGTTCTAAGCACCGCCACCGCGCAAACGGCCGTCCCCATCCGGCCGTTTGCGCTTTTAGGCGGCCATCGCCAGCCTTGCCGGCTTAGCGTTTGCGCAAAATCACGCTGCCGATCGAATACCCCGCGCCAAACGAGCTGAGCACACCCAGCGCCCCTTGTGGCAGGTCATCCTGATACAGGTGCAAGGCAATGATCGAGCCTGCCGAGCTGGTGTTGGCGTAGCGGTCCAGGATCACCGGCGCTTCCTGTTCACTCACTTCACGCCCCAGCAGCTTCTTGACGATCAGGTGGTTCATGCTGAGGTTGGCCTGGTGCAGCCAGAAGCGCGCCACATCGCTGGGCTGAAGGCCGTTTTCCTGCAAATGCTCGCCCACCAGCTCCGCCACTTTCGGGCACACCTCGCGGAACACCTTGCGGCCTTCCTGGATGAACAGCTTGTCTGCGGCGCCTTCGCCCTCCTCCGCCGCGCGGTTGAGGAAGCCGAAGTTGTTGCGGATGTTATTGGAGAACTCGGTCCACAGCTTGCTGCTGACCACGTCGAACTGGTGCGCCGATGTGGCGTGATCGGCGCGTTCGAGCAGTACCGCGGTCGCCGCATCGCCAAAGATGAAGTGGCTGTCACGGTCGCGGAAGTTCAGGTGGCCGGTGCACACTTCAGGGTTGACCATGAGCACGGCCCGCGCCTGCCCCAGCGCCACGCTGTTGGCGGCGGTCTGGATGCCGAAGGTGGCGGACGAACACGCCACGTTCATGTCGAAGGCAAACCCCTGGATGCCCAGCGCCTGCTGCACTTCGATGGCAATGGCCGGGTAAGGGCGCTGCAAGTTGGAACAGGCGACGATGACCCCGTCCACGTCGGCAGCGCTGCGGCCAGCGCGCTCCAGCGCCTGGCGCGCCGCCGCCACGGCCATTTCGCACAGCACCGACGGCTCGTCGTTGGAGCGCTCTGGCAGGCGCGGTTTCATGCGCTGCGGGTCGAGGATGCCGGCCTTGTCCATGACGAAGCGGCTCTTGATACCCGAGGCCTTTTCGATGAACGCCGCATCGGACAGCGGTGCGGCTTCGACCTCGCCACGCTCGATGGCCTGGGCGTTGTCCTGGTTGAACTGCTGCGACCAGGTGTTGAAGGAGGCTACGAGTTCTTCGTTGGAGATGCTCTGGGCCGGGGTGTACAGGCCGGTGCCGCTGATCACGACATTATGCACGGTCGTTCCTCTGTTCTTGGGCCATCGCCACCCGGCGCTGGCTGGAAATACACTGATTTAGTGGCACTTTAGTACTAACTTTGCGACGAGGGCAGAGCCCACGCTTGACGGTAGCCCACCTCATGGATGCCATCACCCTGTAGGCGGTGAGCATGCAGGCGAAGCAGGGCTGTGCGCAGTGGGCCGCCAAGCGGCCCGAAATTGTCTCAATAGTGCCACAACTGTGTGAGTTTAGCCTTCCACCTGGCTCCACTGCTTGCTCAATCGCTTATCGGAAATCGGCACCTTGGTGCCCAGCTGCTGGGCGAACAGCGACACGCGGTATTCCTCCAGCCACCAGCGGTACAGGGCCAGCTGCTCGTCGCGCTTGCCTTCCTGGGCATGCTTGTCGGCACGGGCCTTGTACTGCGCCCACAAGTTGGCCAGTTCGCCACTCCATACCCGGTCCTTCTGCACCTGCGAACCCAGCTTCTCCAGGCGCAGCTCGATGGCCTTGAGGTAGCGTGGCAGCTCCTTGAACCACAGCGCCGGCGTTTCACGCACAAAGCCCGGGTACACCAGGTTGCCCAACTGCTGCTTGATATCGTTCAGGGCCACGGCCTGGCTCAGGTCGATCTTGCCCTTGAAGCGTTTCTGCAACCCGTGCCACAGCTTCAGCACCTCGAGGGTCTGCCGCGCCAGGCGCTCGGCATGCTCGGCCCAGCTGCCCCGCTTGCGTTCGGCCAGCGCCGCCAGGGCCGCGCCTTCACGGGGCAGCACCGGCTCACCGTCGAGAATGCAACTGTCCAGGCTGGCCAGCAGAATGTCTTCGACCAGCGCGTCGACCCGGCCCATGTCGCGGTACAGCAGCCCCAGTTCGGTCAGTCCAGGCAGCTTGCCACGCAGGAACTTGGCCGGCTCGGCCAGCTGTTGCAGCAGCAGGCGCTGCAAGGCGCGGCGGTGCTGGAAGTCGGCTTCGGCCTGGGTCGAGAAGCGGCCTTCACGCACCGTGCCATTGTCCTCGACCAAGGCCGGGTAAACCGTCATCGACAGCCCCGCGATCTTTTGCTGTGCCGTGGGTTTCACTTCGCTGAAGGCCTTGGCCTGCACCGGCTGCTCGCTTTTGGCATCGCGTGGCACTGCCAGCGCTGCCTGGCTGGCGGCGGCGAACCGCGCGGTCAGTTCAGCCAGGTCACGCCCTTCGCCCAGGAATTTGCCCTGCCCGTCGACCACTTCGATGTTCATGCGCAGGTGGCCTTCGACCAGGCTGACCGATTCGTCCCAGGCCTCGTCGGGCACCCGCGCACCGGTCATGCGCAGCAGTTCATGGCCCAGGGCCTGGGGCAACGCGCCTTGGCCGAAGGTCATGCGGGCCAAGGCAGCCTTGACGAAGTCCGGCACCGGCACGAAGTTCTTGCGCAGGGCCTTGGGCAAGTTGCGAACCAGCGCCACGCACTTGGCTTCGAGCAGGCCGGGCACCAGCCACTCCAGGCGCTCGCCTGGCAGGCTCGGCAACAGGGGTGCCGGCACCCGAACGGTCACACCGTCACGGGGGTGATTGGGCTCGAAGTGGTAGGTCAAGGGCAGGCGCAGTTCGCCCACCTGCAAGCTGTCGGGGTACTGCGCGGCAGTCACCTCGCTGGCCTCGCGTGCCAGCACGTCTTCCTCACGCATGATCAGCAGGTTGGGGTCTTTCTGGCTGCCCATGCGGTACCAGCTGTCGAAAGTGGCCGTCTGGTGGATCTCGGCCGGCAGGCGCGCTTCGTAGAACGCATAGAGCGTTTCTTCGTCGGCCAGGATGTCGCGACGGCGGGCTTTGGCCTCGAGGGCGTCGAGCGCTTCGAGCAGGCGCTTGTTGGCCGTCAGGCACTTGGCCCGCGACTGGATCTCACCACCCACCAGGGCCTCACGAATAAACAGCTCGCGGGAGGTGGCCGGGTCGATGGGGCCAAAATGCACCGGCCTGCGGCCGACCAGGATCAACCCATACAGGGTGATCTGCTCATAGGCCACGACCTGCCCGCGCTT
Organism: Pseudomonas sp. DE0157; assembly: GCF_007678615.1. NCBI lineage: Bacteria > Pseudomonadati > Pseudomonadota > Gammaproteobacteria > Pseudomonadales > Pseudomonadaceae > Pseudomonas > Pseudomonas sp. DE0157. The sequence goes on along the minus strand of NZ_VEJN01000020.1, from coordinate 48,076 downwards.
CTTCTCCCAATGGGGCTCGAAGTTGTTCTTCTTGATGAGGTGGCCGGCCAGTGGCTCGATCCAGTCCGGCTCGATACGCGCGACCACGCGGGCATAGAGCTTGGTGGTTTCCACCAGCTCGGCTGCCATGACCCACTGCGGGCGCTTGCGCCCGATACCCGATGACGGGTGCACCCAGAACCTGCGCTGCCGTGCGCCCTGGTAATCGCCGTCTTCGGTCTTGTGGCCGATCTGGCTGAGCAGGCCGCTGAGCACGGCTTTGTGCAACTTGGGGTAGTCGCACGGTTCCTTGTTGACCGTCAGTTGCAGCTCGCGGCAGATCAGCGCCAACTGGCGATGGGCGTCGCGCCACTCACGCAGGCGCAGGTAATTGAGGAACTGCTTGCGGCACCAGTTGCGCAAGGGGTTGGCCGTCAACGCCTGGCGCTGTTCCTCGAAACCTCGCCACAGGTTGACCAGTGCGGCGAAGTCCGAATCCACGTCCTTCCACTGCGCGTGGGCCTGGTCGGCGGCCTGCTGGCGCTCAGGGGGGCGTTCGCGTGGGTCCTGCACCGATAAGGCGCTGGTGACGATCAGCACTTCCTGCAGGCTGCCCAGTCGCGCGCCTTCGAGCAGCATGCGGCCCAGGCGCGGGTCGATGGGCAGCCGAGCCAGCTGACGCCCGACCGGGGTCAGCTGATTTTCACGGTTGACCGCCGAGAGCTCTTGCAGCAGGTTGAAGCCGTCGCTGATCGCCTTGCCGTCTGGCGGTTCGATGAAGGGGAACGCGTCGATGGCGCCCAGGCGCAGGTGCAGCATTTGCAGGATGACGGCCGCCAGGTTTGTGCGCAGGATCTCGGGGTCGGTGAAAGCCGGTCGGCTGTTGAAGTCTTCTTCGCTGTACAGACGCACGCAGATGCCCGGCTCCACCCGTCCACAGCGGCCCTTGCGCTGGTTGGCGCTGGCCTGGGACACGGCTTCGATGGGCAGGCGCTGCACCTTGGCGCGGTAGCTGTAGCGGCTGATGCGCGCCGTGCCGGTATCGATCACATAGCGGATGCCGGGGACCGTCAGCGATGTTTCGGCCACGTTGGTGGCCAGCACCACGCGCCGCCCGGCATGGGGCTGGAAGATCCGCTGCTGCTCGGCCGGCGACAGGCGCGCGTACAAGGGCAAGATTTCGGTATGGCGCAACTGCGCCTTGCGCAGAATCTCGGCGGCGTCGCGAATTTCGCGCTCACCGGGCAGGAAGATCAGCACATCGCCGGGGCCCTTGCCCTGGCCGCGCTCGTGCTGGGCCAATTCGTCGAGGGTGGCAAGGATAGCCTGATCGACGGTGAGGTCGTCCTCGATCGGGTTGCCTTCCTCGTCCTGTTCGCTGGTCAGCGGGCGATACCAGGTTTCCACGGGGAAGGTACGGCCGGACACCTCGATGATGGGCGCATCGTCGAAATGCTTGGAAAACCGCTCCAGGTCGATGGTGGCCGAGGTGATGATGAGCTTGAGGTCGGGCCGCCGGTGCAACAGGGTCTTGAGGTAGCCGAGCAGGAAGTCGATGTTCAGGCTGCGTTCGTGGGCTTCGTCGACGATGATGGTGTCGTAGCGTTCCAGGAAGCGGTCGTGCTGGGTTTCGGCCAGCAGGATGCCGTCGGTCATGAGTTTGACCAGTGTGTTGGCATCGCTCTGGTCTTCGAAGCGCACTTGATAACCCACCAGGCCGCCCAGCGGAGTGCCCAGTTCCTCAGCCACGCGGGCGGCGACACTGCGCGCGGCGATCCGGCGTGGCTGGGTGTGGGCGATCAGGCCATGGCTGCCGCGGCCCAGTTCCAGGCAGATCTTGGGTAACTGGGTGGTCTTGCCCGAGCCGGTTTCGCCAGCGATGACTAGCACCTGGTGTTCGGCCAGGGCTTTTTTGATCTCGTCGCGCTTGGCGGCGATGGGCAGGCTGTCGTCGTAGCGCACCAATGGCACGCTCTGCTGGCGGGCGGTGACCTGGGCGCAGGACGCCTGCACCCGCTCTGCCCACTGCGCCAGCTTTGCCTCGTCGGGGCGCTTGCGCAGTTCATGCAACTGGCGCCGCAGACGGTGGCGGTCGGCGATCATGGCGTGGTCGAGGTTTTGCAGCAGTTTGTCGATGGCGTGGTCAGTCATTGGGCTTTTCGGTGATGCAGGTGGGCCTGCGGTGTAATCGGCATTCGAAAGAGGTGTGATTGTCGCAGATTTGGTTATTGCTTGCTGGGGGTGCTTGAAAGGTTGGGCTGGCGGGTCGGTTTGAGGGTTCAGTTTCTCTCGGCGGGGCTGGAGCTGGCGGGTGCGCAGGTGATGGGCGGCGACTTGGGTGGGGGCAGGGATTTGCGAACTGGCTGAGGTCGCCTGAACCGCTTTGCGCCCGTCGCGGCGAGCGTTTCAGTGTCGTCGTGTGCGGGCCGGTAGCGGCCTGTCGTCAGGCAGGCCCTCATTTTCACCACGTTGGCCGGGTGAGCCGACCCCCGAACAAAACCGCTCGAACGCTTAAGGCTCGAACGGCTTCATTGCAGGGATCACCGCACAGGCAATTTACTTGCCCGTCCACTCCTTCACTCGCTCTGGGTGCTTGGCCACCCAGTCCTTGGCGGCCGCCTCGGGCTTGGCGCCTTCCTGGATAGCCAGCATCACCTCGCCGATCTCATCCTTGGACTGCCAGCTGAACTTCTTCAGGAACTCGGCCACTTCCGGGGCCTTGGTGGCCAGCTCCTTGCTACCGATGCTGTTGACGGTCTCAGCAGCGCCATACACGCCTTTGGGGTCTTCAAGGAACTTGAGTTTCCATTTGGCGAACATCCAGTGCGGGACCCAGCCAGTCACGGCGATGGACTGCTGCTTGGCGTAGGCACGGCCCAGCTCGGCGGTCATCGCAGCACCGGAACTTGCCTGCAGCTTGTAGCCGGTCAGGTCGTAGTCCTTGATCGCCTGATCGGTCTTGATCATGACACCGGAACCCGCATCGATGCCGACGATTTTCTGCTTGAACGAGGAATCGGTCTTCAGGTCAGCGATGCTCACCGCCTTGACGTACTCAGGCACGATCAGGCCAATCTTGGCATCCTTGAAGTTAGCGCCGTAGTCGACCACGTTGTCCTTGTTCTTGGCCCAGTACTCACCATGGGTCACCGGCAGCCATGCCGACAGCATGGCATCGAGCTTACCGGTGGCCACGCCCTGCCACATGATGCCCGTGGCCACGGCTTGCAGCTTCACATCGTAGCCAAGCTTCTGCTTGATCACCTCGGCGGCCACGTTGGTGGTAGCCACACTGTCTGCCCACCCATCCACGTAACCAATGCTGACTTCTTTGGCCATGGCCTGTACGCCGCTCAAGGCCAGTGCCAGGGCGGTACCCACGCCCAGGAAACGACGCATTTTTGTTGAAGTAGCCATCAAAGCATTCCCTCGTCAGGTCTCGGAGATTCCATCATCTGCCTGCAACCAAGCCAGACCTGATCCAAGTACGACGCCCAGGCGCTCATACGCGACAGCACTGTGCCATTAGCGGCAGCGGCATGGACCTGCCTGCGCGATCCTTGCATGCCAAAGGTTTGGCGCCGGGCTACTATTGGCCCTTTTGCCCCCGACGATGGACCGCCCGATGCCCAGTTCTCCCCGCCTGCTGACATGTCTATATACCCTTGCCTGCCTGATCGGTCTGCTCGGGCTCGGTGGGCTCTGGTACGGGCTGGGCAGACCGGTGAACCTGCCCGACGCCGCCAATGCCACGCACAAGCTGCAGTGCGCATCCTATACCCCGTTCGACAGAGACCAGTCGCCCTACGACCAACCCATGCAACTGCGCCCGGCGCGCATGGACGCCGACCTGGCCCTGCTCGCTGAGCGATTCCAGTGCATCCGCACCTATTCCATGAGCGGTCTTGAGGCTATCCCGGCGCTGGCGCGCAAGCATGGCCTGAAGGTGATGCTCGGGGCCTGGGTCAATGCCCACCCGGCCGATACTGACCGGGAAGTCGCGCTGCTGATCGCCGCCGCCAACGCCAACCCCGATGTGGTCAGCGCCGTCATCGTGGGTAACGAGACCTTGCTGCGCAAGGAAGTCACCGGCAAACGACTGGCCGAGTTGATTGCGCGGGTCAAGCGTCAGGTAAGCGTGCCGGTTACCTATGCCGATGTGTGGGAGTTCTGGCAGCAGCACCCTGAGATCGCGCCTGAAGTGGACTTTCTCACCATTCACTTGCTGCCGTATTGGGAAGACGAGCCACGGGGCATCGACGATGCGCTGGCCCATGTCGCCGACATACGCCGGCAGTTCGGCGAGCGCTTCGCGCCCAAGGACATCCTGATCGGTGAAACCGGCTGGCCCAGCGAAGGCCGGCAGCGTGAAACCGCCCTGCCCAGCCGGGTCAACGAGGCGCGCTTCATTCGCGGCTTCGTCGCCATGGCCGAGCACAATGGCTGGCGCTATAACCTGATCGAAGCTTTCGACCAGCCCTGGAAACGCGCCAACGAAGGTGCCGTGGGTGGGTATTGGGGCCTATACGATGCCGATCGGCAGGACAAGGGCATCCTCGAAGGGCCCGTCAGCAACTTGCCCGACTGGCCCACTTGGTGGCTGGGGTGCGCGGCGCTGGCAGCGCTGATGCTGTGCATGGCCGGGCGACCCCGCACACGCACAGGCGCGTGGGCCATGCCGCTGCTGGCCATGTTCGGTGCGGCGTGTCTGGGCCTGTGGGGCGAGTTGATGCGCAGCCACGCCCGTTTCGCCCCGGAGTGGGTGTGGGCAGGGCTGTTGGCGGGGTTGAACGTGCTGGTACTGGCCCGGGCACTGCTGCATCTGGCCCAGTCGCCAGGCGTGCGCGGGCGCTGGTCTGACTGGCTGCAAAAGCGGGCCGGCGGGTTGCTGCTGCTGGCCGGCTTTGCAGGCGCCGTGAGCACATTGGCAATGGTGTTCGACCCCCGCTACCGCAGTTTTCCCAGCGCAGCGTTGGCCTTGCCAGCCCTGGTGTTCGTGCTGTGGCCCGTGCTGACACGGCGACGGGAGGCTACCTTGCTGGCAGGTATCATCGGCCTTGGCATACTGCCGCAGCTATTCATCGAAGGGCTGAACAGCGGACAGGCCTGGCGCTGGGCAGCCGTGAGCGTGCTGATGACGGCTGCCCTGTGGCGCAGCTTGAGGCTCGGCCGCGCCTGATACCTCTTTCCGTCAGCGTCACGAAGCGCCCCCTGGCGGGCGCTCATTTACCTGACCAGACGCAGCCCCGCCAGCACCAATGCAAATACGGCGATGCTCGCGGTGTACAGCACCAATGCTGGCACTGCGAATAACAGGGCAATGCCGGCCAGCCATTTACCAGTCCGCCCCTTAAGCAGCCAGCCAAGCGCTGTCAGGGCTAGCCCGACCCAGGCCAGGACCTGGTGGTGAATACCCAACCCCAGCAATGCCCGAACCTCGCACTGCCAATAGGCTGCTGGCTGAGTGCACAACCCTACCCACTGCCCGTCCTCCATCAGCCCGTAGCGCACGCCATAGCTGGCAGCGAGCCAGAGCCCGACGAACATCAGCAGTAATGCGCCAGGTAACGTGCGACCCATTCATTTCTCCACGGTGATTGATCGAAAAAATCCATGATCGCCTACGCCACGGTCTAAGGCAAAATACCTCGCCTACCTCGACGTTCAGATAACAGGCACACCAAAGGCCATCACGCCCGGCAACTTTGCCACGGCCATCGTGGTCTTAGCTTGCACACGCGCCACCTTGCGTTCTTTTGGGGGATTACATGCTTCGTTCTTTGCGCCTCGCTGCCGTTCTTGGCAGCCTGCTCATGGCTGTGGCCGCTTCTGCGCGGGATATCGACGCCGCGAGCTATGGCTACCCCCTGACCAACCCGTTCGAGGCGACCATCGCCACGACGCCGCCGGACCAGCGCCCGATGCTGCCCAGCGATGACGAGATCGACCAGTCCGACTACAGCCTCACCTTGCGCCCCGAGCGTGAATTCACGCTGCCGGACAACTTCTGGGCGGTCAAGAAACTCAAGTACCGCATGGCCCAGCAGGACCACGCCGCCCCGTTGATCTTCATCATTGCCGGCACCGGTGCGTCCTACAGCAGCAGCATCAACGAATACCTTAAAAAGCTGTACTACAAAGCCGGCTTCCACGTGGTGCAGTTGTCCTCGCCCACCAGCTACGATTTCATCAGCGCAGCGTCGCGCTTCGCCACACCCGGCATCAGCCAGGATGACGCCGAAGACATGTACCGGGTGATGCAATCGGTCCGCGCCCAGCACCCTCGCCTGCCCGTGACCGAGTTCTACCTGACCGGCTATAGCCTGGGCGCCCTCGATGCGGCCTTCGTCAGCCACCTGGATGAAACCCGGCGCAGCTTCAACTTCAAGCGTGTGCTGCTGCTCAACCCACCCGTGAACCTCTACACCTCGATCAACAACCTGGACAAGCTGGTGCAGACCCAGGTCAAGGGGATCGACCGGAGCACCACGTTCTATGAGCTGATGCTGGAAAAACTCACGCGCTACTTCCAGGAAAAGGGCTTCATCGACCTCAACGAAGCGCTCTTGTACGATTTCCAGCAGTCGCGCCAGCACTTGTCCAACGAACAGATGGCCATGCTCATCGGCACCTCGTTCCGTTTCTCGGCCGCCGATATCGCCTTCACTTCCGACCTGATCAACCGTCGCGGCCTGATCATCCCACCGAAGGTGAAGATCACCGAAGGCACGAGCCTGACGCCCTACTTCAAGCGTGCCTTGCAGTGCGATTTCGATTGCTACATGACCGAACAGGTCATCCCGATGTGGCGTGCCCGCACCGGTGGGGGCACCATCCTGGAGCTGACCAATCAGGTGAGCCTGTACGCGCTGGCCGACTACTTGCAAAACAGCCCCAAGATCGCCGTGATGCACAATGCCGACGACGTTATTCTCGGCCCAGGCGATATCGGGTTCCTGCGCAAGGTGTTCGGTGATCGCCTGACCCTTTATCCCCATGGTGGCCATTGCGGCAACATCAACTACCGCGTCAACAGTGACGCCATGCTGGAGTTCTTCCGTGGTTAACAAACTGCTCTTTGCCACGGCCCTGCTTGCCGCAGGCCATACCCTGGCCGCCGAGACCGCACCCAGAGCCAGCGTCGTCGAGGCTGATCCGCAGGTGATCGGCACCGCCCCACTGGCCCCGGAAGCCGACGGCTTCCTGGATCCGTTGCGCGAGTTGAAATTCAACCCGGGCCTGGACCAACGTGAATTCGAGCGCTCTACCCTCGAAGCGCTGAACGTCTACGACCCGCTCGAGTCGATGAATCGCCGCATCTATCATTTCAACTACCGCCTGGACCAATGGGTGCTGCTGCCGCTGGTCAATGGCTACCAGTACGTCACCCCGCGTTTTCTGCGCAGTGGGGTGACCAACTTCTTCAACAACCTGGGGGACGTGCCCAATCTGTTCAACAGCGTGCTGCAGCTCAAGGCCAAACGCTCGGCCGAGATCACGGCACGGCTGATGTTCAACACAATCATCGGGGTAGGCGGTTTGTGGGACCCGGCGACCAAGATGGGCCTGCCGCGCCAGAGCGAGGATTTCGGCCAGACCCTGGGCTTCTATGGCGTGCCGGCAGGCCCTTACCTGATGCTGCCGCTGTTGGGCCCTTCGAACCTGCGCGACACCGCTGGGCTGGTGGTGGATTATTCCGGCGAGCAGGCGATCAACTACCTGGACATGGCCAAGGTCAGCCGCGAAAATCCGGAATTCTTCGGCCTGCGGGTCATCGACAAGCGCTACACCACCAACTTCCGCTACGGGCAGATGAACTCACCGTTCGAGTATGAAAAGGTGCGCTACGTCTATACCCAGTCGCGCAAGCTGCAGATCGCCGAGTAATCTGGCAGCGCCACTGCCGTCACGGCAGCGGCGCGGTCGCTTTCAACGCCTTTTCTTTTCGTACAGCCTTGGGGCCCCGTCCGGTCGGGACTTGAACCGGCGGTGGGCCCACAGGTACTGCTCGGGGCATTCGCGCAGCACCTGCTCTACCCACTGGTTGATCCGCAGGCAGTCAGCCTCTTCGCTTTCACCGGGGAAATCGCTCAACGGGGGATGAATCACCAACCGATAGCCGCTGCCGTCTTCGAGTCGCTTCTGCGTGAACGGAATGACCTGGGCGCGGCCCAAGCGCGCAAACTTGGTGGTGGCCGTGACCGTGGCTGCCGGGATCCCGAACAAGGGCACGAACAGGCTTTGCTTGGCGCCGTAGTCCTGGTCGGGCGCGTACCAGATCGCGCGGCCGGCGCGCAGCAGCTTGAGCATGCCCCTGACATCCTCGCGCTCGACGGCCAGTGAGTCCAGGTTGTGCCGTTCGCGTCCGCTGCGCTGGATGAAATCGAACAGGGCATTACCATGCTCGCGGTACATGCCGTCGATGGTGTGACGCTGGCCGAGCAAGGCCGCGCCGATTTCCAGGGTAGTGAAGTGCACCGCCATCAGGATCGCCCCCTGCCCCGCCTGCTGGGCGGCCTGCAAGTGCTCGAGCCCCTCGACATGCGCCAGGCGCGCCAACCGCGCCTTGGGCCACCACCAGCTCATGGCCATTTCGAAGAAGGCGATGCCAGTCGAGGCGAAGTTGGCCTTGAGCAGGCGCTGCCGTTCGTCCGCCGACAGCTCGGGGAAGCACAGTTCCAGGTTGCGCGCGGCGATACGCCTGCGCTCACCGGCAAAGCGGTACATGATCGCGCCTAACGCCGCACCCAGTTTGAGCAGTACACGGTAGGGCAACTGCACCACCAGCCACAGCAGCCCCAGACCCAGCCACAGGCCCCAGAACTTGGGATGAAGGAAATAGGGACGAAAACGCGGGCGATCCATTGAAGCTTCCAGCAAGACATGGGCCGCGCATTCTACAACGGATCGGCTCATGTTGCGGGCAACCGGTCTTATCGTTATAAGTCAGGGCACTTTTTCCGCAACAAGCCGTCTATGCAGACCATGAGCCCAAACCACACCTCCGACACTCCCTCCGTGTTCCAGCTCAAGGGCAGCATGCTTGCCATTACCGTTCTGGAACTGGCGCGCAATGACCTTGAAGCCCTTGATCGCCAGTTGGCGGCCAAAGTGGCCCAGGCGCCGAACTTCTTCAGCAATACGCCGTTGGTGCTGGCGCTGGACAAGCTGCCGGCCGGCGAAGGTGCGATCGACCTGCCTGGCTTGATGCGCATTTGCCGCCACCATGGCCTGCGGACCCTGGCCATTCGCGCCAACCGCATCGAAGACATAGCCGCGGCCATCGCCATCGATCTGCCGGTGCTGCCCCCGTCCGGCGCCCGCGAGCGGCCACTGGAACCCGAGCCCGAGGCCAAGAAGCCCGAGCCGGCCCCTGCCCCGCCACCGGTGCTCGAACCCGAGGTACGCGCCACGCGCATCATCACCGCTCCGGTACGTGGCGGCCAGCAGATCTACGCCCAAGGGGGGGACCTGGTGGTCACCGCTTCGGTCAGCCCGGGTGCGGAACTTCTTGCCGATGGCAACATCCATGTGTACGGCGCCATGCGCGGCCGTGCCCTGGCAGGTATCAAGGGCAATACCAAGGCGCGTATCTTCTGCCAGCAGATGACCGCTGAAATGGTCTCCATTGCCGGCCAGTACAAAGTGTGCGAAGACTTGCGCCGCGATCCGTTATGGGGCGCTGGCGTACAAGTCAGCCTGTCTGGCGACGTGTTGAACATCACCCGTCTTTAACGGATACTTGCCAGCATTTTTAGAGCAACTTTTTTATCGTTGCCGTTATTTCAGTTATTTGCAGGGACTTGCGTCCCGATCATTTTAGGGGTGAAACACCTTGGCCAAGATTCTCGTGGTTACTTCCGGCAAAGGGGGTGTGGGCAAGACCACCACCAGCGCCGCCATCGGTACCGGCCTCGCACTGCGTGGCCACAAGACGGTCATCGTCGACTTCGACGTGGGCCTGCGTAACCTCGACCTGATCATGGGCTGCGAACGCCGTGTGGTTTATGACTTCGTCAACGTGGTCAATGGCGAAGCCAACCTGCAACAAGCCCTGATCAAGGACAAGCGCCTGGAAAACCTGTACGTGCTGGCGGCCAGCCAGACCCGTGACAAGGACGCCCTTACCCAGGAAGGCGTCGAGAAGGTCCTGATGGACCTGAAGGAGCAGTTCGAATACGTGATCTGCGACTCGCCGGCCGGTATCGAGAAAGGTGCCCACCTGGCCATGTACTTCGCCGACGAGGCCATCGTGGTCACCAACCCCGAAGTGTCTTCGGTTCGTGACTCCGACCGCATGCTCGGCATTCTGTCGAGCAAGTCGCGCCGCTCGGAAAACGGCGAAGAGCCGATCAAGGAACACCTGCTGATCACCCGTTACCATCCCGAGCGCGTCGTCAAGGGCGAAATGCTGAGCGTGGCCGACGTGGAAGAGATTCTCTCGATCAAGCTCAAGGGCGTGATTCCCGAATCGCAGGCGGTGCTCAAGGCATCCAACCAGGGTATCCCGGTCATTCTCGATGACCAGAGTGATGCCGGCCAGGCGTACAGTGACGCAGTCGACCGCCTGCTGGGCAAAGAGAAGCCGATGCGCTTCATCGATGTACAGAAGAAGGGATTCTTCGAGCGCATTTTCGGGAGCAAATAAACCATGAACCTTTTTGACTTCTTTCGTGGCAGACAGAAACAGACCAGCGCGTCGGTGGCGAAAGAGCGTCTACAGATCATCGTGGCGCACGAGCGCGGACAACGCAGCGAACCGGACTATCTGCCCGAGTTGCAGAAGGAACTGCTGGAAGTGATTCGCAAGTATGTGAACATCGGCAATGACGATGTGCACATCGAGCTGGAAAACCAGGGCAGCTGCTCCATTCTTGAGCTGAACATCACCCTGCCGGATCGCTGATCCGGCAGGGAGCCGGGGCTGCGCTGCAGCCATTCGCGGCACGAGGCCGCTCCGACAAGGGATCGCACTCCCCTGTCGGAGCGGCCTTGCCGCATATGGGGTGCAGCACCGCCCCGCTTTTTCTCCTGATTCAACAGAGACCACGCAATGCCGCTGTCGACCATTCAGATCCTTCACGAAGACGCCGCCATCCTGGTGATCAACAAGCCGACGCTGCTGCTGTCGGTCCCTGGCCGGGCTGAAGACAACAAGGATTGCCTGATCACCCGTCTCCAGGAAAACGGCTATCCCGACGCGCTGATCGTGCATCGTCTGGACTGGGAGACGTCGGGCATCATCCTGCTGGCCCGTGATGCCGACAGCCACCGCGAGCTGTCGCGCCAGTTCCATGACCGGGAAACCGAGAAGGCCTACACCGCCCTGTGTTGGGGGCAGCCGGCACTGGACAGCGGCAGCATCGACCTGCCACTGCGGTATGACCCACCCACCAAGCCACGCCACGTCGTGGACCATGAACAAGGCAAGCATGCGCTGACGTTCTGGCGGGTGGTGGAACGTTGCGGCGAGTACTGCCGTGTGGAGCTGACACCGATCACAGGGCGCTCGCATCAACTGCGTGTGCACATGTTATCGATCGGCCACCCACTGCTGGGTGATCGGCTGTATGCCAACCCTCAGGCCTTGGCCGCCCACGAGCGGCTGTGCCTGCATGCATCGATGCTCAGCTTTACCCACCCGTTGTCCGGTGAACGCCTCAAATTCGAGTGCCCGGCGCCGTTTTGATCGGGCATGGCTGTGTCTTTGCAGTCCATCAGAGCTGCCGGCGCTGCCCTGACCAACTGTGATACGGGCTGAGGCGCTGTGGCCGGTGTGCGGCCTGTAGCCATCCAGCCAAGTGCGCAACCCACAGCCCGACACCGCTCGGCGACTCAATACGCTAAACTCGCGCCACTGCTGTCTGGAGTGAACTATGCGCGATGTACTCAATGCAGGCCTGATCGATTTTCTCAAGGCCTCCCCTACTCCCTTCCACGCCACCGCCAGCCTGGCCCTGCGCCTGGAGGCCGCTGGCTACCAGCGCCTGGACGAGCGCGAGAGCTGGTCCGTCCTGTCAGGCGGGCGCTATTACGTCACCCGTAACGATTCATCGATCATCGCGATCAAGATGGGCAGGCAGGCACCGCTGCTCAACGGCATCCGCATGGTCGGCGCCCACACCGACAGCCCCTGCCTGCGGGTCAAGCCGCAACCGGAACTGCAGCGCCAGGGCTTCTTGCAGCTGGGCGTGGAGGTGTATGGCGGGGCGCTGCTGGCGCCGTGGTTCGACCGCGACCTGTCGCTGGCGGGCCGGGTCACCTACCGCCGTGACGGCAAGGTGGAAAGCCAGCTTGTCGACTTCAAGCTGCCGATCGCGGTCATCCCCAACCTGGCCATCCACCTCAACCGTACCGCCAACGATGGCTGGCATATCAACCCGCAGACCGAACTGCCACCGATCCTGGCGCAAGTGGCCGGTGACGAGCGCATCGACTTTCGCGCCCTGCTGACCGAACAACTGGCGCGCGAGCACCAACTCAACGCCGACGTCGTGCTGGACTACGAGCTGAGCTTCTACGATACCCAGGACGCCGCGCAGATCGGGCTCAATGGCGACTTCATTGCCGGTGCCCGCCTGGACAACCTGCTGTCGTGCTACGCCGGGCTGCAAGCCCTGCTGGCCGCCGACAGCGATGAAACCTGCATCCTGGTGTGCAACGACCACGAGGAAGTCGGCAGCAGCTCGGCCTGCGGCGCAGACGGGCCGATGCTCGAGCAGACCTTGCAGCGCCTGTTGCCCGACGGCGATGCCTACGTGCGCACCATCCAGCGCTCGTTGATGGTTTCGGCCGACAATGCCCATGGCGTGCACCCGAACTATGCCGACAAGCACGACGGCAACCATGGCCCGAAACTCAACGCAGGGCCGGTGATCAAGGTGAACAACAACCAGCGCTACGCCACCAACAGCGAAACCGCCGGCTTCTTCCGCCACTTGTGCATGGCCGAGGAAGTACCGGTGCAGAGCTTCGTGGTACGCAGCGACATGGGTTGCGGCTCGACCATCGGGCCCATTGCGGCCAGCCACCTTGGCGTGCGGACGGTCGACATCGGGCTGCCGACCTTTGCCATGCACTCCATTCGCGAGCTGTGCGGCAGCCATGACCTGGCGCACCTGGTGAAGGTCCTGACAGCGTTCTACCGCAGTCACGACCTGCCGTGAGCCACGCAGAGCGCCGCGGTGCTACACACCCGGCGCCAACAGACCGCACTGCTGCACATGGCCTACACGTTCGCCTCAGGCAGGCCGGGCCGGGGGTTAGCGACTATGCTAATGGCATGTCTCACTGCAAAGGACTGTCGCCATGTCACCCTTCCTGGCCCTGCTGATCCCCGTCTGCGCATCCCTGCTGCTGCTCACCCTCGGGTTCGGCCTGCGCGAGCGCGATGTTGGCGTGCTGATGATGTGGGCAGGCACCCTGGGCATCTTCGGCCTGACCTGCTGGAAGATCCTGGAGAAACTGCCGTCATAAACCTCTACACTCGGGCAATCGTTTGACCTGAGGTAGATCTGCCCGTGCCTGCCCTTCTGCGTTACCTGCTTGTCCTGCTGTTGCTGTCCACCGGCCCTGTACACGCAGCAGGCCTGCCCGGCCTTCTCGGTTCCAGTGCCCCCGCCCAGCCCGAGGCTTCCGAGCCGCTGGGCAAATCCCTGGACGAGGTGATCAAGAGCCTTGAGAACGACCAGCAGCGTGCCAAGCTCCTGGCCGACTTGAAAAAGCTGCGCGACGCCACGCAGAAGTCACAACCGAGCGTTGAGCAAGGCGTGCTCGGCTTGATCGGTGGCGCCCTGCACGATTTCGAAAAGCAGTTCACCGGCGAGGCCAACCCGTTCCAGCGCTGGGGCATGGAAATCGACCAGGCCCAGGAGGAACTGGCGGCCTTGATGGTGCCGGTTCACCAATGGCCCGCGATCCTGTTCGGCTTTGCAGCAGTGATTGCGGTGTGGAGCGTGCTGGCATTCGCCTTCAACTGGGTGGGCCATCGGGTTCGCCTGCGGTTCGGCCTGAGCGAAGAACTGCCCCAACATCCCCGCACCTGGGACCTGGTCCGCTTCGCCCTGCGCAAGCTGGGCCCGTGGTTGGTTGCGCTGGTGTTCACGGTGTACCTGAGCTTCGTACTGCCCCCGTCGCTGGGTAAATCGCTGGCCATGGTGCTGGCGTATGCCCTGGTGGTGGGCACCTGCTTCTCGGCCATCTGCGTGATCGCGTTTTCCCTGCTGGACGGCCCACACCGCCACCGGGCATTGCACATCCTGCGCCACCGGGCATTCCGGCCCTTGTGGCTGATCGGCAGCTTTGCCGCCTTCGGCGAGGCCATGAGCGACCCGCGCCTCACCGCTGCGCTGGGCATACACCTGGCCCATGGGGTGGCCACCTTGGCCAACGTCGTCGCCGCGGTGTGCACTGGCCTGTTCATCCTGCGTTTTCGCCGGCCCATCGCCCACCTGATCCGCAACCAACCCTTGTCGCGCCGCCTGACGCGACGAACCCTGAGCGACACCATCGAGATCCTGGGCAGTTTCTGGTTCATGCCGGCGCTGATTCTGGTAGCCATCTCCCTGTTCGCCACTTTCGTCTCGGCCGGTGACACCAGCACGGCGCTTCGCCAGTCACTGATGTGCACGGTGCTGGTCGTGGTGTGCATGGTGCTCAATGGCCTGGTGCGCCGCCACGCCGCCAACCCCAAGCGCGCCGGCAAACGCCATGCGGTGTATGCCGAGCGGCTGCGCAACTTTGGCTACTTGCTGGTGCACCTGTTCATCTGGCTGGTGTTCATCGAACTGGGTCTTCGGGTATGGGGGCTGTCGATGATCAGCTTCGCCGAAGGCGACGGGCATGACATCAGCCTGCGCCTGATGGGCCTGGCAGGCACGCTGATCGTCGCCTGGCTGGTGTGGATCCTGGCCGACACGGCGGTACACCATGCGCTGGTCCGCTCGCGCCGCGGCATGGCCAACGCCCGGGCGCAGACCATGATGCCGTTGATCCGTAACGTGATGTTCGTGTTCATCTTCATCATCGCGGTGATCGTGGCCCTGGCCAACATGGGCATGAACGTGACGCCGCTGCTGGCCGGTGCCGGTGTCATCGGCCTGGCGATCGGCTTTGGTGCCCAGTCACTGGTGGCCGACCTGATCACCGGGCTGTTCATCATCATCGAGGACTCCCTGGCCATCGACGACTACGTGGATGTCGGCGGCCACCTGGGCACTGTAGAAGGCCTGACCATCCGCACCGTGCGCCTGCGGGACATTGATGGCATCGTGCACACCATTCCATTCAGCGAAATCAAGAGCATCAAGAACTACTCCCGCGAATTCGGCTACGCGATCTTCCGCGTGGCGATCCCCTACAACATGAACATCGACCAGGCGATCACGCTGGTGCGCGAGGTCGGTCAGAAGCTGCGCAGCGATCCGCTGATGCGGCGCAACATCTGGTCGCCACTGGAGCTGCAAGGTGTGGAGAGCTTCGAGTCGGGGTCAGCAGTGTTGCGCGCCCGCTTCAAGACGGCGCCGATCAAGCAGTGGGAAGTGTCGCGGGCTTTCAACCTGGCACTCAAGCGCCAGCTCGACGAAGCCGGCCTGGACCTGGCAACGCCCAGGCTGTCGGTGCAAGTGGTAACGGCCGGCGCAGGCGCCCTGACACAAGCCGAGGCGTCCAGTTGAAGTCGATTGGCCACGGATCGTGGCCACGCCGGCGCCCCCCGGGAGGCCGCCCGGCTAGCCTGCCTGTGCCCTGATACAGATGGCGTCATGGCGCCAGTATTCCAGGTCGCAGTCGATCAGCTGCCCATGCTGGTCGCTGTTGACCCGGGTGATCTGCAGCCCCGGGCTGCCCGCTGACACCCTTAACGCTCCGGCCGCCTGCACGGGCAATGCGGTGGGCAAGATCTCGAAGCACACCTGCCCGTAGTGCAGACCGTATTGGCGCTCATAGATTTCAGTCAATGACTGCGCCAGGTCGTGTTCGAGGATGGCCGGGAAGTAACGCGGATTGAGGTAGTGCTCGGCGTACAGCACCGCCCTGCCGTCGATACGCCTGAGCCTACAGATGCACACCACACTGGACAACGCCGGCAGCTGCAGCCGCGCGCAGATGGCCGCCGAAGCCGGCTGCAGCCGAGCCGACAGCAGCTCGGTACTGGCGGCTCGCCCCTGCTCACGCACCATTGCATGGAAGTGGCTGCGCGCGATGAGGTCATAGCTCAAGCGCTCGGGGGCGACGAACCAGCCCCGCCGCTCTTCGCGATAGATCAAGCCCCTTGCCTCCAACTGCACCAACGCCTCGCGCAGGGTGATACGCGTGGTTGCGAAGAGTTCGCTGAGCCGGCGCTCGGCGGGCAGCTTGCCGCCCGGCGCCAACAGGCCGTGCTCGATCTGCTCCTCAAGGGCGTTACAAATGGCTGTTACCGCGCGCGGTGGCATTGGCTGCATCAAAGGTTACCTATCTGGACTAGGCCAGCCCCACGACAGGGCACCGGGCACTGGGTGCAAGCCTAGGCAGGGCTGATGAACATCCCGTGACAAGCCTGCCCGGCTAGCGCTGCCAGAAACGGGCCAGGCCTTGTGAGGCCCGGCTCCCAGGTGGTCTACGCTGTACTGCCAGAAGCCGCGATCAGGCAGCAGGACCTGGGGCTACATCAAATTGTCACGCTACCGGCCTACCTTGGCTCAAGGTTTGCTGACCTAGACCAAGGCTGCAGACAACGGCTTCATACATAACAGCGTTCGGTCGATGCACCCACCCAAGGAGCTACGGATGAAAAAGTTGTTCATGGCGTCACTGCTCGGTTCGGCAATCGCGTTCTGCACGTCGGCCATGGCCGCCGATGACCTCAAGGCACTGGAGGATGCCGCCCGCAAGGAAGGCACGGTCAATAGCGTGGGCATGCCCGATGCCTGGGCCAACTGGAAGGACACCTGGCAGGACCTGGCCAGCAAATACGGGCTCAAGCACAGCGACACCGACATGAGTTCGGCCCAGGAAATCGCCAAGTTCGAGGCGGAAAAAGACAATGCCAGTGCCGACATCGGCGACGTGGGCGCAGCGTTTGGGCCCATTGCCATTGCCAAGGGCGTAAGCCAGCCGTACAAGCCAAGCACCTGGGACCAGGTGCCAGCGTGGGCCAAGGACAAGGATGGCCATTGGGCGCTGGCCTACACCGGCACCATCGCGTTCATCATCAACAAGGACCTGGTCAAAGAATCAGAGCGGCCCAAGACCTGGCACGACCTGGAACGCGGCAAGTACAAGGTGGCCATCGGTGATGTCGGCACCGCCGCCCAGGCCGCCAACGGCGTGCTGGCCGCCGCCATCGCCTACAAGGGCGATGAGAGTAACGTGGCCCCAGGCCTGCAACTGTTCACCAAACTGGCCCAGCAAAAACGCCTGTCCCTGGCCAACCCGACCATCCAGACCCTGGAAAAGGGCGAGGTGGAAGTGGGCGTGGTCTGGGACTTCAATGGCTTGAGCTACCGCGATCAGATCGACCCCAAGCGCTTTGAAGTGCTGATCCCATCGGACGGCTCAATCACCTCGGGCTACACCACCATCATCAACAAGTACGCCAAGCACCCCAATGCAGCGAAACTGACGCGTGAATACATCTTCAGCGATGCCGGGCAGATCAACCTGGCCAAGGGGCACGCACGCCCGATTCGCGCCGAGCACCTGAAGCTGCCGGAGGATGTGCAGGCCAAATTGCTGCCCAACGAGCAATACGCGCCTGCGCAACCGATCAAGAATGCCGAAGTGTGGGAAGCGACCTCCAAGAAGCTGCCGCAGTTGTGGCAAGAACAGGTAATCATCGAAATGGAATGAAGCAGGCAAACTGGCCTGCCAACTGCCATGCGGGTCGTCCTGCCTGCGTGGCAGCCCTAGCGAGCCGGCGTCGCGCCAGCAGTAACCCCCTGGCGCGGCGCCGCGCACTGCAGGCGCCCTCTCCCCGATGTTTTTGCGGAGTCATCAATGAGCCACAACGTCATCCTGGTGCTGTTGGACGGGCTGAACTATCAGGTTGCCCACCACGCCATGGGCCATTTGCACGCCTATGTCGAGGCTGACCGCGCCGCGCTTTACCGCATGGAGTGCGAACTGCCATCGCTGTCCCGCCCGCTGTACGAGTGCATTCTCACAGGTGTTCCCCCTATCGACAGCGGCATCGTGCATAACAACGTCAACCGGCTTTCCAACCAGCGCAGCGTGTTCCACTACGCCCGCGAGGCCAACCTGGGCACGGCAGCCGCGGCCTATCACTGGATGAGCGAGCTGTACAACCGCTCGCCTTTCGACCCCCAGCGTGACCGGCACACCCACGCCCCCAAGTTGCCCATCCAGCATGGGCTGTTCTACTGGGACGATCGCTACCCCGATTCACACCTGCTGGCCGACGGCGAATACCTGCGCCGGCGTCATGCGCCCAATTTTCTGCTGGTGCACCCGATGAGCATCGACGATGTGGGCCACCACCATGG
This sequence comes from Pseudomonas sp. DE0157, assembly GCF_007678615.1. Taxonomy (NCBI): domain Bacteria; kingdom Pseudomonadati; phylum Pseudomonadota; class Gammaproteobacteria; order Pseudomonadales; family Pseudomonadaceae; genus Pseudomonas; species Pseudomonas sp. DE0157. Next base: position 29,615 of record NZ_VEJN01000020.1, on the reverse strand, counting down.
GCTGGACAGCAGCCAATACCGCAACGCTGCCCGCAGCGCAGACATCCTGCTGGCCGACTATCTGCCCAAGTGGCTCGACGAGGGCTACCAGGTGCTGGTGACCGCCGACCATGGCATGAACAACGACCGCTCGCACAACGGCCTGCTGGCCGAAGAGCGCGAAGTGCCCTTGTTCGTGTTCGGCGCAGCCTTTAGCCTCGACCCTTCGGCCAAGCCGCTGCAGACCGACCTGTGCGGGACCATCTGCGAGTTGCTCGGCGCCGCTCACGACAAATCGGTCTGCCGGGAGTTGCTCAAATGAGCCAGTCGCCCCGTGGTCGGTACCTGGCATTGTTGTGCCTGGTGCCCTTCGCTGTCGTTTTCGTGGTCTTCCAGATTGCCCCGCTGGCCTGGGTGGCGCTGAGCAGCCTGCAGTCGGAGGCAGGTTGGGGCATGGACAATTTCAGCAAGGTGTTCGCCTCCAAGTTCTACCTGCAAGCCCTGCAACGCAGCCTGGAGATCAGCTTCTGGTCCAGCCTGTTCGGCATCATCATCGCGACCCTGGGCGCCTATTCGCTACGTCAGGTGGACTCACGGCTGCGCGACTTCGTCAGCGCCTTTGCCAACATGACCAGCAATTTTGCCGGCGTGCCGCTGGCGTTCGCGTTCATCATCCTGCTCGGTTTCAACGGCGCATTGACCCTGTTGCTCAAGCAGATGGGCCTGCTGGAAGACTTCAGCATCTACTCCAAGAGCGGGCTGATCTTGGTTTACACCTATTTCCAGATCCCACTGGGTGTCCTGCTGCTGTACCCGGCCTTCGACGCGCTGCGCGAAGACTGGCGCGAGTCGGCTGCGCTGCTGGGTGCTAACCACTGGCAGTTCTGGCGGCACATCGGGCTGCCGGTGCTAGCCCCGGCGCTGCTGGGCACCTTCGTCATCCTGCTGGCCAACGCCCTGGGCGCCTATGCCACGGTCTATGCCCTGACCACCGGCAACTTCAACGTACTGCCCATTCGCATCGCGGGCCTGGTGGCCGGCGACATCAGCCTTGATCCGAACCTTGCCAGTGCCCTGGCAATGGTGCTGGTCGGGCTGATGACAGTGGTCACCGTGGTGCATCAATGGTTGTTGAAAAGGAGCTACCATGCGCGCTGATTCCCGTAGCGGCGGCTGGTACCACCGCGCCGTGGTCTACCTGCTGTTTCTCATTCTGCTGATGCCACTGGCCGGCACCCTGCTCTACTCCCTGGCCACCAGTTGGTCGGCCACTCTACTACCCAGCGGCCTGACCCTGAAGTGGTACGTGGCGTTGTGGAGCGAGCCGCGCTTTCTGGCAGCGTTCGGCCAGTCGTTGCTGGTGTGCGTTGGGGCATTGCTGCTATCGGTGGTGCTGATCCTGCCGCTGCTGTTCGTGGTGCATTATCACTTCCCCCGGCTCGACGCGTTGATGAATGTCCTGATCCTGCTGCCGTTTGCCGTGCCACCTGTGGTGTCGTCGGTGGGGTTGCTGCAACTGTATGGCAGTGGGCCGATGGCCATGGTGGGGACACCGTGGATCCTGATCGGCTGCTACTTCACCATTGCCCTGCCCTTCATGTACCGGGCCATCACCAACAACCTGCAGGCCATCAACCTGCGCGACCTGATGGACGCGGCGCAATTGCTGGGCGCCAGCACCTGGCAGGCGGCTTTGCTGGTGGTACTTCCCAACCTGCGCAAAGGCCTGATGGTGGCCCTGTTGCTGTCGTTCTCGTTCCTGTTCGGGGAGTTCGTGTTCGCCAACCTGCTGGTGGGCACGCGCTACGAAACCCTGCAGGTCTACCTCAACAACATGCGCAACAGCAGCGGCCACTTCAACAGTGCGCTGGTGATTTCCTATTTCGCCTTCGTGCTGATTTTGACGTGGGTCGCCAACCGCCTGAACAAGGACAAGACCTGAGATGAGCTACGTCAGCGTACGCAACCTGCAGAAAAGCTACGCCGGTAGCCCGGTATTCAGCCAGATCGATTGCCAGATCGAACGGGGCGAGTTCATCACCCTGCTCGGCCCTTCAGGGTGCGGCAAGTCCACGCTGCTGCGCTGCATCGCCGGGCTCACGCCGGTCGACAGCGGGCAGATCCTGCTCGACGGCATTGACATCGTGCCGCAGAGCCCGCAAAAGCGCGGCATCGGTATGGTGTTCCAGAGTTATGCGCTGTTTCCCAACATGACGGTGGAGCAGAACGTTGCCTTCGGGCTGCGCATGCAGAAGGTCAGGGGTGATGAGAGCCAGACAAGGGTGCGAGAGGCATTGCAGCTGGTGGAATTGAATGACTTCGCCGCACGTTACCCTCATCAGTTGTCTGGCGGGCAATGCCAGCGCGTCGCCCTGGCCCGCTCCCTGGTCACCCGGCCCCGACTGCTGTTGCTCGATGAGCCGCTTTCGGCACTCGATGCGCGCATTCGCAAACACCTGCGTGAGCAGATTCGCGCCATCCAGAGGGAACTGGGCTTGACCACGATCTTCGTTACCCATGACCAGGAAGAAGCCTTGACGCTGTCGGACCGCATCTTCCTGATGAATCAGGGCCGTATCGTGCAAAGCGGCGATGCTGAGACCCTCTACACGGCCCCGGTGGACCTGTTTGCCGCCGGCTTCATCGGAAATTACAACCTGCTCGATGCCGACAGTGCCAGCCGCCTGTTGCAGCGCCCTGTCTCCGGGCGCCTGGCCATACGCCCCGAATCCATCACGCTGGGCCTGCACGGCGAACTCGACGCCCAGGTGCGCAGTCACAGCCTGCTGGGCAACGTGATACGTTATCGGGTGCAGGTGCGTGAGGTAGAGCTGGTGGTGGATGTGCTCAACCGCTCGCCGGCCGACCTGCATGCCGATGGGCAGCGGGTCAGCGTATCGATAGACCCCAGTGCGCTACGGGAAGTGGCTTAAGGAGATGCATGTATGGCGCTAGCCATTTTCGATCTGGACGAAACCCTGATCCACGGCGACTGCGCGTCACTGTGGAGCGAACACATGGCACGGCTGGGATGGGTGGATGGCGAGACGTTCTTGCGCCGTGACCACGCGCTGATGGAGGCCTACGGCAAAGGCGAACTGGCGATGGAAGACTACATGGCATTCAGCCTGGAGCCGATTGCCGGGCGGACCCTGGAAGAAGTCGCACACCTGGTCGAGCCGTGGGTGGAAGAGGTTATCGAACCGATCATTTTCGGCGATGCCTGCCGCTGCATTGCCGAGCATCGCAAGCGCGGGGACCGGGTGCTGATCATCTCGGCGTCAGGCGTACACCTGGTTGGGCCGATTGCTGCGCGCCTGGGCGTGGACGAATACCTGGCCATCGATCTGGACGCCCACAACGGCGTCTATACCGGCCGGACCCACGGCGTACTCACTTACCGGGAAGGCAAGATCACCCGCTTGCTGGCCTGGCTGGACCAGGAGCAGGAAAACCTGGAGGGCGCGAGCTTCTATTCGGACTCGCGCAATGACCTGCCCCTGTTGCTGAAGGTGGATCACCCTTGTGCCGTGAACCCGGACCCGGTGTTGCGCGAGCATGCGCAAGCTCACGGTTGGCCTATCTTGAGCTGGCACTGAACCCGCGCTCGCTGTTCAGTGCCAAACACTTGCCCTGCCTCCCCTCAAGCCTGCGCTCGGGCAGGCTTAAGGGCCCATCAGGGCGCCATGACGCCAGTGAGCGAGCAGTCAAACGGGTCCGGCACTAGGCCAGGCTTGGGTCGATGATCATGACCAGCTTGCCGGACACCTGGTTGGTCTCGAGTTCGGCGTAGGCTGCCTGGGCGAACTCCACCGGATAGGTATCAACCAGCTGCGGTGACAACCGGCCTTCGGCGAACAGCGGCCAGACTTGCTGGCGCAAGTCACTCAACAGTTCGGCCTTGAACGCATCGTCACGGTTGCGCAAGGTCGAACCTGTAATCTGCGCCCGCTTGGCCATGACCTGGGCAAGATCCAGTTCGAACTTGCGTCCACCCATCACGCCAATGATCACCCAGCGCCCGTCGCGGGCCAGCAGCTTGAGGTTGAGCTCGCCATAGCTGGCGCCGACCGGGTCGAGAATCACATTGAATGGGCCGATGGCTTCCAGGTCATCGAGGTTCTGGTTGCGCACAACGCCCCCTGCCGCGCCCAAGGCCTGGCAATACGCCAGTCGCTCGGCTGAACCGACGCTGACCCACACGCTGTTGCCGAACGCTTTGCACAGCTGAATGGCAGCCGACCCCACGCCGCTGGCACCGGCGTGCACCAGCACCTTCTCGCCGGCCTTGACGCCGCCCAGCTGGAAGATGTTCAGCCACGCCGTGGCGTAGACTTCCGGCAGGGCCGCCGCTTCATGCAGGCTGAGCCCTTCGGGCACGGGCAGCACGTGCTGCGCATCAACGATCACTTCCTCGGCCATGGCACCGCTGGCCAGCAGTGCGCACACCCTGTCGCCCACCTGCCAGGCTGTCCCGGCCCCCACTTCTGCGATCACGCCGGCACATTCCAGGCCCATGTAGGGGCTGGCGCCGGGCGGCGGCGGATAGAGCCCTTTCATCTGCAGCAAATCGGCACGGTTCAACCCCGCAGCCGCGACCCGGATGCGTACTTGTCCTGCATCACACGCAGGACGTTCGGCTTCGACCCAGGTGACATGTCCGTCAACGCCTTGCAATGCCTTCACAGTGCCTCCATAGTTGAATCATATGACCGAGCCTGGGCACCCGTGCCCAGGCTTTTTGCAGTATGCGCCCGGTTTTATGGAACCGGCGAACGGAAAAGACGGCCTACTATGCGTGATCAATTGCCCCCACGTCGAATCAGCATGAAGCATTTCCTACCTAGCACCGCCCTGGCACTGATGATCGGCCTTGGCAGCCTTACGCTCGGCGGCAATGCGGCGGCCGCCAACAAATGGGATAGCCTGCAACCGGACCGCGACGAAATCGTCGCCAGCCTCAACGTGGTGGAGCTGCTCAAGCGCCATCACTACAGCAAGCCGCCGTTGGATGACGCCCGTTCGGTCATCATCTACGACAGCTACATCAAGCTGTTGGACCCGGCACGCAGCTATTTCACCGCCGCCGACATCGCCGAGTTCGACAAGTGGAAGACGCAATTCGACGACTTCCTCAAAAGCGGCAACCTCGACCCTGGCTTCACCATCTACAAGCGCTACCTGGACCGGGTCAAGCAGCGCCTGGACTTCGCCTTGGCCGAGCTCAACAAGGGCGTGGACAAGATCGACTTCACGGTCAATGAGACCTTGCTGATCGACCGCAAGGACGCGCCTTGGCTCAAGGACCAGGCTGCCCTGGACGAGTTGTGGCGTAAACGCGTCAAGGACGAGGTGCTGCGCCAGAAGATCGCTGGCAAAGAGCCCAAGCAGATTCAGGAAACCCTGATCAAGCGCTACAAGAATCAGCTGGCACGTCTGGATCAGACCCGGGCTGAAGACATCTTCCAGGCGTACATCAATACCTTTGCCCAGTCGTACGATCCGCACACCAACTACCTGTCGCCTGACAACGCCGAAAACTTCGACATCAACATGAGCCTGTCGCTTGAAGGGATCGGCGCGGTACTGCAAAGCGACAACGATCAGGTCAAAATCGTGCGCCTGGTGCCCGCCGGTCCTGCGGACAAGACCAAGCAGGTCGCGCCGGCTGACAAGATCATCGGCGTAGCCCAAGGCAACAAGGAAATGGTCGACGTCGTTGGCTGGCGCCTGGACGAAGTGGTCAAGCTGATTCGTGGCCCCAAGGGCTCGGTGGTACGCCTGGAAATCATCCCGGCGAGCAACGCCCCCAGCGACCAGACCAGCAAGATCGTGTCGATCACGCGTGAAGCGGTCAAGCTTGAAGAGCAGGCGGCCAAGAAGTCCGTGCTCAAGCTCAAGCAGGACGGGCGTGACTACAAACTCGGCATCATCGAGATCCCGGCGTTCTACCTGGACTTCAAGGCCTACCGCGCAGGTGACCCGGAGTACAAGAGCACCACGCGTGACGTGAAGAAGCTGCTGACCGAGCTGCAAAAAGAGAAAGTCGACGGCGTGGTCATCGATTTGCGCAACAACGGCGGTGGCTCGCTGCAGGAAGCGACCGAGCTCACTAGCCTGTTCATCGAAAAAGGCCCCACTGTACTGGTACGCAACAGCGATGGCCGTGTCGATGTGCTTGAAGATGAAAACCCAGGTGCCTTCTACAAGGGGCCGCTGGCATTGCTGGTCAACCGCTTGTCCGCCTCGGCATCGGAGATTTTCGCCGGCGCCATGCAGGATTATCACCGCGCGTTGATCATTGGCGGCCAGACCTTCGGCAAGGGGACCGTGCAGACCATCCAGCCACTCAACCATGGCGAGCTCAAGCTGACCCTGGCCAAGTTCTACCGCGTTTCCGGGCAGAGCACCCAGCACCAGGGTGTATTGCCGGACATCGACTACCCGTCGATCATCGACACCAAGGAAATCGGCGAAAGCGCCCTGCCCGAAGCGATGCCGTGGGACACCATCCGCCCGGTCGTCAAGCCTGCGGTAGACCCCTTCAAGCCTTACCTGGCCCAGCTCAAGGCTCAACACCAGGCGCGCAGCGACAAGGATGCCGAGTTCATCTACATCCGCGACCGTCTGGCATTGACCCAGAAACTGATGACCGAGAAGACTGTCAGCCTCAACGAGCAGGCACGCCGGGCGCGCCACGATGAAGTCGAGGCCAAGCAGCTGGCACTGGAAAACATCCGCCGCAAGGCCAAGGGTGAAGAACCGCTCAAGGAGCTGAAAAAAGAAGACGAGGATGCACTGCCGGCCGAGGATGAAAACACCAAGCCGGAAGACGACGCCTACCTGTCGGAAACCGGGCGCATCCTGATCGATTACCTCAGCGCCAGTACCAAGGTGGCTAAAAAGTAGCGCCAGACCCTGGGGAGGGACGAATCATTCGCCACCCTCCCTGATGTGTAATCAAAAGCCGGGCTCATTGATGCCCGGCTTTTCTTTTGGGTCATTGATAGGTGCGACTGGCCAATGACTGGATGGCACAGCGCCGATGAACGCGCGCTGTGCCTGGTCAGGCGGGGTCGGGGTACGTGTATTCGAATACGCGCGCGACCTCAGAGGCATGCCAGGACGCGGCCTCCATGCCATCGACAGGCCCTGTGAAGCGCCCCAGCCGCTCCACACACTCAAAGAAGCCGGTGCGCGGCAAACGGCTGGCACCCTGGCTGATCACCAGTGAACTGCGCAGGGGTTGTTCGGCACGCGCATCCAGCACCGCCAGGTACTCAAGCGCCGCGGTCAGGGTCTGCATGGCAGGGCTTGGCAGTTGCAGGCGTTCGATGAGCGCTCGGTAGGTCAGCAAATGACGTTGGCGTCGGGCCAGATCCAGCTCGCCCAGCAGGTTGTCCCAATGCTGGCGGCTGATCCTGACCTGACTCATGAAGCCTCGCTCCAGCCAGGCACACCCAGGTGCCAGGCCAGCGCACGGCGAATGGCGGCGTCGGGCTGCCGCTCACCCGATTCGATCATCGCCAGGTAGGCCGGGCTGACGCCCACATTGCGGGCCAGGTGCTCGGCGGCGATACCCTTGTCCCGGCGTATGGCCCCAACGTCGGCAAAGGCAGGCAGGGCGGCGTGCGAGTCGTTTTCTTGCACAGGTGCAGATGCCGGAGTATTCGCTGGGGCCTGCCCTGCCGCTTTGAGCAGCGCTTGGTAGTCTTCCCACGCTACGACGGCATACTCGGGTTGACCGTCCCGGCTGATGACCTGAATATCCATTGCAAAACCCCTTCGAGAGGATTACTGGAGGTAATCCATTGGCGTGTTTCATGTGCCAATTATATGACCAAGTTCAGGATCTTTGCAGTCGAGCCCTTCCAGGGGACCCCTGTGTCACTCACGCCTCAAGGGATTTCACGCTCCAGACGCAGGTCTTCGGGGGTAGCTGGAAGACGCTCTACCACCTGCAGCCGCTCTGGGGACTGGCTGTCTCGCCAGGCCTTGAAGCGCTCCAGTTCATCGGAAACGGTCTTGAGCACCCACCCCAGCACGGCGATGTCATCCAGAAAGCCTACGCCCAGCAACCAGTCAGGGATGGCATCGATGGGGCTTACGAAATACAGCAGGCCGGCAACGATCGTAATCAATGCCTTGCGGTTGATCGCCCGGTATTCGCCACGCCACCAGGCCAGACACAGGGCCTGCATCAACTTCACGTCTTCGCGCAGCTTGCCCAAGCGTGGCCCTTTGCGGGCCACGGCAAACAGCAGCGCTGGCAAGCGCCCACGACTGAGCAGGCGCTCGGCCAGGGGCAGGAAGCGCGCGAAATTCCAAGGTGCATTCATGGTGCCTCCAGACGGAAAAGGTTATCCACATTTATTGTGGATAACCTTGTGAACAGGGGGACGTTTTTGAGCCCGTTGGCCCATAAACAAGGCGCCGGACAAGATCGGGCATTTTTTACACAGCGGTTACAGCTCACTGCGCAGGTCCGCCCCAGGACCGTAATTTCAGACGCAGCTTACAATGGGTGCCTGTCCTTGTTCGGACAGTGTGTGCCGGGGCAGGTTCGAATGGGGTATGCCTGAACACGTAGGTACTGCAAGGCAGCCTCGCCACCGGCTCAGTACGGCTCTGAGTGTCATCAGGTACCCGTGCAGGAGGATTACGCTGTACCCGTGTAGGAACGGCCCTGCCGGGACGCCGAATCGGTGGCGTAGGATCTCTAGGATCTGGCTTCGCCACACAAACCATTGGGGCCGCAAAGCGGCCCCAATGGGATTGAGTGAGCCGAACTCTCCGTGAGGACGGCGCGCTCGTTTCAACCGAAATACCGCTTACTTAGCAGGTGCTTCAGCCGGTGCTTCAGCCGGTGCTTCAGCCGGTGCTTCAGCAGGTGCCTCGGCCTCAGGCTCACCGCCTTGCAGCTGCGCGGGGTCCTTGATCGCAATCAGTTCCAGGTCGAACACCAGAACCGAATTGGCCGGAATCAATGGGCTCGGGCTCTGGGCGCCGTACGCCAGGTCAGCAGGGATGAACAACTTGTACTTCTCGCCAACGTGCATCAATTGCAAGGCTTCGACCCAACCTGGGATCACGCCACTGACCGGCAGGTCGATCGGGCTGCCACGCTCGACGGAGCTGTCGAAGACCTTGCCGTCGATCAACTTGCCTTCATAGTGAACGGTCACTACGTCGGTTGGCTTGGGCTGCGGGCCATCGGCCTTCTTGATCACCTCGTATTGCAGGCCCGAGGCGGTGGTCACTACGCCTTGCTTCTTGCCATTTTCCTCAAGGAATTTCTTGCCCGCAGTGGCCGCCTCTTCGCTGGCCTTGGCCAGGCGCTCTTCGGCACGCTTTTGCAAGGCAGTGAAGGCTTCTACCAGCTCTTCGTCCTTCAGGCGCTGCTCTTTCTTGCCAACGGCATCCTCGATACCCAGCGCTACCGCCTTGGAATCAAGGTCATCCATGCCTTCTTGTGCCAGGCTCTTGCCCATGTTCAGGCCAATGCCGTAGGAAGCTTTCTGCGCAGGCGTTTTCAGTTCGGGGCTGCTGGCCTGCTGATCACAACCAGCCAGTACCAGGCCTACCAGGGCAACCGCAGCCGCCAAACGATGCTGTTTCATGCTAATTCCTTGTTCATGCGCCATAAGGGCAATCAGGGTAGAGGCCGCGAGCTTAGCAGGCGGCCCTCACCAATGGCTACCGGCATAGGAGCGGGTTTGAGTAAGTAAGTTCAGCAAGTGAATCGTTATTCATCAACCAGGTAACGGCCATGTTCCATGACCTGGAAGATTTCCCTTTCGTGCGCCTCGTGTCGTGTCGAAAACAGCAGGCAGCGACAGGGAAATCATCCACGATCAAGTGTCGCACCCGTGCTCGAAGGTGGCATGTGGATATGCCGTGGGTCTATGCTCTGAGGCATTCTAGCTGGAGTGATTGTTCGCGTTTATGTCCAAGGTCATCATCAAATCCCCCGCCGAGCTCGACCTGATGCGCCGCGCAGGCCAACTGCTTGCACAGGTGTTCGCCGAACTCGACAGGTTCATACGTCCAGGCGTCACCACCCTGCAGATCAATGACCACGCCGAAGACTTCATCGTCCAGACCTTGAGGGCCAGGCCGGCAAGCAAAGGCCAGTACGGCTTCCCCTTTGCGCTCAACACCTCGGTCGATCATGTCGTGTGCCATGGCATGCCTGACGCCCATGAAGTCCTTGAAGAAGGTTCGATCGTCAACGTCGACATCACGCTGGAGCAAGGCGGTTACATCGCTGACTCTTCGAAGATGTATGCCATTGGGCAGATCGATGATGAAGTCCGGCGCCTGGTCGACACCACCTACGCGGCGCTGTGGAAAGGCATCGAGCAAGTGCGACCCGGCGCGACCCTTGGTGACATTGGCCACGCCGTACAGGCTCATGCCGAGGCCGCAGGTTACAGCGTGGTCCGTGAGTATTGTGGCCATGGGATTGGCCAGCAGATGCATGAAGCGCCGGAGGTGCTGCATGTGGGTCAGCGCGGCATGGGCATGAGGCTCAAGCCAGGCATGGTGTTCACCATCGAGCCCATGATCAACCAGGGCGGGCGTGGCACCCGCACGCTCAAGGATGGCTGGAGCGTGGTGACCCGTGACGGCAGCCTGTCAGCACAATGGGAGCACACGGTGGCCGTGACGGACGAAGGTTTCGAGGTACTGACCCTGCGGGCCGAAGAGCGCCAAGGCTTGAATGGCCAGGCTGCGCGAGCCTGAACAGCGTCTACAGAGACTGAACTGCAGGCATAAAAAAAGCGACCCTAAGGTCGCTTTTTTTGTTGCTTCAGGGTGTTCAGTGGGCCCTTGAAGCTGAATATGGCGCAGCGGACGGGACTCGAACCCGCGACCCCCGGCGTGACAGGCCGGTATTCTAACCGACTGAACTACCGCTGCGCTATACATCGAGTGGTGGGTGATGACGGGATCGAACCGCCGACCCTCTGCTTGTAAGGCAGATGCTCTCCCGGCTGAGCTAATCACCCATGTCTCTCGGTTTGGCGCGCATTCTACGGACAACTTTCAATGCTGGCAAGCACTTATCGCTTTTTTTATGCCCTGCAGTTCGCGCCGAATTCAAGGCATAAAAAAAGCGACCCTAAGGTCGCTTTCTCGTTGCTTCAGGGTGTTCAGTAGGCCCTTGAAGCTGAATATGGCGCAGCGGACGGGACTCGAACCCGCGACCCCCGGCGTGACAGGCCGGTATTCTAACCGACTGAACTACCGCTGCGCTATACATCGAGTGGTGGGTGATGACGGGATCGAACCGCCGACCCTCTGCTTGTAAGGCAGATGCTCTCCCGGCTGAGCTAATCACCCTTCGTCTCGGTGTGGGGCGCATTCTACGGACGGTCCTGCCCCCTGGCAAGCACTTTCTTTCACTTTATTTCGAAAAAAGTACAGATCTTTCAACAACCTAGCGCAGCGGCCCGATTTCGTTCGGTTTGTGCACTGCTGGCCCTCTGACAGGGTTGGCCTTCCGGGGCTGGTAGGAGAATAATGCCCGCCTTATGCATTAATGAGAGACTCCCCCGATGTGGTTCAAGAACCTGCTGACCTACCGCCTGACCCAGGACGTCCCCTTCGAGCCTGAAGCCCTGGAGGCTGCCCTGGCCAGCAAGCCAGCCCGTCCGTGCGCCAGCCAGGAGCTGACCACCTACGGTTTCGTCGCCCCGTTCGGCAAGGGCGAAGATGCGCCGCTGGTCCATGTCAGCGGTGATTACCTGCTGATCGCCGCCCGCAAGGAAGAACGTATTCTGCCCAGCAGCGTGGTCAATGACGCGGTCAAGGAAAAGGTCGAGGAGATCGAGACCGAACAGATGCGCAAGGTCTACAAGAAGGAGCGTGACCAGATCAAGGACGAGATCATTCAGGCCTTCCTGCCCCGCGCCTTCATTCGCCGCTCCATGATCTTTGCTGCCATTGCCCCGCGCCTTGGGGTGATTCTGGTCAACTCGGCCAGCGCCAAGCGCGCCGAAGACCTGCTGTCCACCCTGCGTGAAGTGATGGGCTCGCTGCCCGTGCGGCCGGCCACCGTCAAGATCGCCCCGGTGGCCACCATGACCGACTGGGTCAAGTCCCAGAAGGCCGCCGAAGGCTTCTACGTGCTGGACGAATGCGAGCTGCGCGACACGGCCGAAGATGGCGGCATCGTGCGCTGCAAGCGCCAGGACCTGACCGGCGAGGAAATCCAGCTGCACCTGAGCACCGGCAAGGTGGTGACCCAGCTCGCCCTGGCCTGGCAGGACAAGCTGTCGTTCGTACTGGACGACAAGATGGTCATCAAGCGCCTGAAATTCGAGGAACTGCTGCAGGAGCAGGCCGAGCAGGATGGCGGTGACGAGGCCGCGCAGCAGTTCGACGCCAGCTTCCAGCTGATGATGATGACATTTGCAGAGTTCTTGCCCGTGCTCTTCGAAGCCCTGGGCGGCGAAGATATCCCGCAAGGGGTGTGAGCCCGCTGAGGATTGGCAGTACCCATGATGCGTGAGGGCGGCACCGTTGCCGCACCTCATCCCCTGCCTGCAGCGCAAATGCCCGGGCATGCAGTCGAACTGGAGATCACCCCATGCGCGCCCTCGCCACCTTGAGTCGATTCGTCGGCAACACCTTTGCATTGTGGGTATTGGTGTTCGCCGTGCTGGCCTTCCTGCAACCGCAATGGTTCATTGGGTTGAAGGTGGCCATCGTGCCCTTGCTGGGGCTGGTGATGTTCGGGATGGGCCTTACGCTCAAGCTCGACGACTTCGCCGCCCTCGCCCGCCAACCCTGGCGGGTCATGCTGGGGGTGGTCGCGCATTTCGTGATCATGCCGGGCATGGCCTGGCTGCTGTGCCAGTTGTTCCAGCTACCACCGCAAATTGCCGTGGGCGTGATCCTGGTCGGTTGCTGCCCGAGCGGCACGGCTTCGAACGTGATGGTGTGGCTGTCGCGCGGCGACCTGGCGCTGGCCGTGGCCATCGCTGGCGTCACCACGCTGCTGGCGCCACTGCTGACGCCTGCGCTGATCTGGTTCCTGGCCTCGGCCTGGCTTCCGGTGTCCTTCATGGACATGTTCTGGTCGATCCTGCAACTGGTCATGCTCCCGATCGTGCTCGGCGTGCTGGCCCAGCGCCTGCTGGGTGAGCGTGTGCAGGCTGCGGTTCAGATCCTGCCACTGGTGTCGGTGGTGAGCATCGTGCTGATCGTGTGCGCCGTGGTGGCCGCCAGCCAGGCGAAGATCGCCGAGTCGGGGCTCCTGATCATGGCGGTTGTCATCTTGCACAACAGCTTCGGTTATTTGCTGGGGTACATCACCGGCAAGCTGTGCAAACTGCCCTTGGCCCAGCGCAAGTCGCTGGCGCTGGAGGTGGGCATGCAAAACTCCGGGTTGGGGGCAGCCCTTGCCGCTGCGCATTTTTCGCCCCTGGCCGCCGTGCCCAGCGCATTGTTCAGCGTTTGGCACAATATTTCCGGGGCGCTGCTTTCCACCTGGTTCCGACGTCTGGAGGACACCCCTTCCGACGGCGAGGACGCAAAACGCGTCAGACACTGACAGGCGATTGGCTAGCAGGCTTGCCCGCAAGACCCTAGATGTGCACCATGGGCCTACGGTGAGGACGACCTCACGACGCCCAGCGTGATCACCCAGGGGACGGCCCCATCACTTGCAACGATGGAGACGCATCATGTCCTGGATCATCCTGTTCTTCGCCGGCCTGTTCGAGGTCGGCTGGGCCGTTGGCCTCAAATATACTGACGGCTTCAGCAAGCCACTGCCCACCGCGCTCACGGTTGCCGCCATGGCCGTCAGCCTCGGTCTGTTGGGCCTGGCGATGAAAGAGCTGCCGCTGGGCACGGCCTATGCCATCTGGACCGGCGTCGGCGCCGTGGGCACCGTGATCGCCGGCATCATCCTGTTCGGTGAGTCCATGGCGCTGGTTCGACTGGTCAGCGTGGCGCTGATCGTGTGCGGCCTGGTTGGTCTCAAGGTCAGCGCCAGCTGATACCGGTCAGCTGGCCAGGCGCGCTCAGCGGTTGCCTGCGCGCAGGCCAATGACCTGCTCGCGCAGCCGCTCCGGTAGCGCCTCCTGTGCAGGGATGGCGCTGCCTGCCACGACAGTCACCCGGGACCACATTCTTCTGAAAAACCCTTTGGCCGGGTCGCGACTGAAGAAACTGCCCCATAGCCCTTGCAGTGCCAGGGGAATCACTGGCACGGGCGTCTGTTCAAGAATATGGCTCAGGCCGCCCTTGAACACGTCGATCTCACCGTCCCCTGTCAATTTGCCCTCGGGAAAGATGCACACAAGCTCGCCGTCAGCCAGGTAACGGGCAATGCGGGTGAAGGCGCGCTCGTATGTCGCCAGGTCCTCGCTACGCCCGGCAATGGGTATGGCGCCCGCGGTGCGAAACACGAAGTTCAACACGGGCAGGTTGTAGATCTTGTAGTACATGACGAAACGAATGGGACGGCGTATGGCGCCAGCGAGCAACAGGGCATCGACGAACGACACGTGGTTGCACACCAGCAATGCCGCGCCTTCATCGGGAATGTGCTGCAACCCCTGGTGCTTGACGCGGTACATCGAGTGACTGAGCAGCCAGATGAGAAACCGCATGGTGAATTCGGGCACGATGCTGAATATGTAGGCGTTGACGGCGATGTTCAGCAGCGAGACGACCAAAAACAGCTGGGGAATGTCCAGCCCAGCCACGCCCAGCAAAACCATGGTCAACAGGGCCGACACCACCATGAACAATGCATTGAGGATGTTGTTGGCAGCGATCACCCGCGCGCGCTCGTCCACGGCCGTGCGTGACTGAATCAACGCGTACAGCGGCACGATATAGAACCCGCCGAACACCCCGAGCCCGACGATGGACAGCAGAATCCACCACGCTTGGTGCAGGCCCAGCAGGTCGAGCCAGTCATGGGCGCTGGCGGCGCTCGGCACATCCCCGGAATGCCACCACCACAGCAGGCCGAACACGGTCAGGCCGAAGGAGCCGAACGGCACCAAGCCGATTTCCACCTTGCGCCCGCTCAGGCGCTCACACAACAAGGAACCCAGGGCGATGCCCACCGAGAACAGCGTCAGCACCAAGGTGACCACGGTGCCATCGCCGTGCAGCCAGTCTTTGGCGTAGGCCGGGATCTGGGTCAGGTAAATAGCACCGACGAACCAGAACCAGGAGTTGCCGACGATCGAGCGCGATACCGCAGGCGGCTGGGCAAGGCCCATGCGCAGGATGGTCCACGACTGCCTGAGGATGTTCCAGTCCAGCTTCATGTGCGGTGAGGCAGCAGCGGCGCGGGGAATCCAGCGGCTGGCCAGGTAGCCCAGTACAGCAGTGCCCACTACGCCCCCGGCTACCACCGTGGCGTAGTTTTCGGCTGACATCATTACCCCGGCGCCGATGGTGCCGGCGAGGATGGCCAGGAAGGTGCCCGTCTCTACCAGCCCATTGCCGCCGACCAGCTCTTGCTCGCGCAGCGCCTGGGGCAGGATCGAGTACTTCACCGGCCCGAACAGCGCCGAATGGGTACCCATGCCGAACAAGGCCACCAGCATGAGGGCCAGGTGATTGGTCGCAAACCCCAGCGCGCCGACCGACATGATGCCGATCTCCGCCAGCTTGATCACCCGAATGAGCGCGTCCTTGGGAAACTTCTCCCCGAACTGCCCACCCAGCGCCGAGAAAAGAAAGAACGGCAGGATGAACAGCAAGGCACACAGATTGACCCAGATGGACCGGTCACCGTCCCCAAGGCTCAGCTTGAACAGGATGGCCAGGATCAGCGACTGCTTGAACAGGTTGTCGTTGAACGCACCGAGCGACTGGGTAATGAAAAAAGGCAGGAAGCGCCGTTTGCCGAGCAAGGTGAATTGCGAGGAATGACTCATCGTCCTTGGTCCTGGATTGAGGTTCAGCCGTGATGGCAGTCAGCGGATGACCAGGGTTAGGCCCGCGCCGACAGCGGTAGCCTGCCTCGGTACACGCAGGCAAGCAAGGACTGTGACGAGCAGGCAAGGCGCCCTTGGAGCCTCAGCGCCTCAACACCCCGTCGCCGGGCTGTTTGCCAAGGGCGCTGGTCGATGATGCCTTGCTTGGCTCAAGCGAAGCCAAACAGCGTTCTGGCCGTATCGACAAGCAGTGCCTGACGCAACTGAGCCGAGCACCCCAGTGCCTCGAATTGCTCAAGGGCCTGGCCAAAACTCATCGCTCTTTCATGCTGCGTATGCGGCCAGTCGCTGCCCCACATCAGGCGCTCGGCCCCATAATGCGCTTCCAGCGCGCCCAGCGCCTGGCGGGCGAACAGCACGTTCTGCTCGGGCGAGCCTTCCAGACGGTAGATACCGGAAACCTTCACCCAGACATTACCCTGCCCGCCCAGGGTCAGCAGCTCGGCGAAACCCGCTTGCCCCAGCCCGTTGCGCGCATCGGGCCTTCCCAGGTGGTCGATGACGATATCCAGCCCATACGGTTGCAGCGCCCGCACCAGGGTGGGAATGTCCGCCAGGTGTCGATGCAGCTCGACGTGCCAGCCCAGCTCGGCCATGCATTCGAAGCGATGGCGCCACTGCGGGGCCGCAAGGTCGGGTAGCGGTTGCCCCATGAGGTTCAGGCGCACGCCTCTGACCCCTAGCTGGTCCATCCGGATGAGGGTTTGGCGGGCAGCGTCCGGCTCAAGCATCACCACCCCCCGCAGGCGCCCCTGAGCGGCCTGCAGAGCGCCCAGCAGATAGCCATTGTCGGCACCCAGGAAACTGGGCTGTACCAGAACGCCATGACTGAAACCGTGCGCCTGCAACTGGCTGAGATAGTCAGCCAACGGCGCATCGTACGCGGGGGCATAACGGCGCTCGCGCGCCAGTGTCAGCCCTTGGCTGAACACGTGGGCATGGCTGTCGATGGCAATAACGGAGCAAGTAGGGTCGTGAGGCATGTCTTTGATCTATAGGTCAGGTTACTGGGCGGCCACACCGGGTGCTTGCGGGGCAGGTTCGAGGTTGCGGCCGCGTGTTTCTGGCAGGCACAGCGCGGCGATCACCGCCACGCCGTAGGCGATGCCGGCATCGATGCCGATGGCGGTACCCAGCGACATGGATTCGCTCATGTGTCCGACCAGGAATGGGAAGACAGCCGAGAGCACACGGCCGAAGTTGTAGCAGAAGCCCACCCCTGCTCCGCGCACGTCGGCAGGGTACAGCTCGTTGAAGAAGGCGCCGAGGCTTGCCGGAATACCGGCTGCGAAGAAGCCCAACGGGAAACCCAGGAACAGCATCTGGGTGTTGCTCAACGGGAAGAAGACATAGGCCTGAACCGTCAGCACGCAGCACAGCGCAAACAGCAGGATGTTGCGACGCCTGCCGATGCGATCGATCAGCAGCCCGCTGACGACACAGCCACACCAGAACGCGAAGATGATCACCGCCAGGTAGCCACCGGAATTGAGCACCGACAGGTTGCGTTCGGTCTTGAGGAAGGTCGGCAGCCAGGTCATCACCGCATGGTAGCCACCATGCGCCCCGAGGCCCAGCAAGCCGCCCAGCAGCGTGACACGCAGCAGTTCAGGGCGAAAGATCCCGGCCATCGAGGCGAAGAAGCCCTGGGGAATGGCGTTCTGTTTCTGCAGGCGTTGAAAGCTGTCCGGTTCTGGCACGTTGCGACGCACCCAGATGATCAGCAACGACGGCAACAGGCCAACGAAGAACATCACACGCCAGGCGAATTCCTGCGGCACCAGCGAATAGATCAAGGTGAACAACGCCACCGCCAGGCCCCAGCCTACCGCCCAGGCGCTTTGCACCGTGCCCATGACCTTGCCGCGGTACTTGGGGTTGATGGTCTCGGCCATCAGCACGGCCCCGGCCGCCCACTCCCCACCAATGCCAAAGCCTTGCATGGCCTTGACGAACAGCAGTGGATAGAACCCTGTCACGAAAGCCGAGAGGAACGTGAAGCAGGAGAACCACAGGATCATCCATTGCAACGTGCGCACACGGCCGTACCGATCCGACAGGGTTCCGCCAAGCCAACCGCCGATCGCGGAGGTCACCAGGGTCAGGCCGCTGATCAGGCCCGCATCGCCTTTGGACAGCGAGAAAGCCGCGATCAGCGCGGGAATGGCCAGGCCGAACATCTGCACTTCCAGCGCATCGAGCGACCAGCCCCCAAAACAGGCCCAGAAGGTCTTGCGTTCGCGCGATGTTATTTGGCGGTACCAGCTGAACATGATTTTTATCCTTTTAATGGTGAGGGGTACGCTGGGTTGCATGCAGCGCAGGCAACCGAGCAGGCGAAGCCACTGCGCCCGGGTGACGGGGCGCAGGCAGGTAAAAAAAGGTTGAAACGGCGCGGTCAGCGAATATCGATGCGGTAACGGAAGTGCTGCGCGTGCCCTCGCGACCGGCGCCACTCCAGGGGCTTACCGGCGTAGTCACGGGCCAGCCGCTCGATCACCACGATCGGGCTGCCAGCCGGTACCTGCAGAAGGCGCCCGTGTACTTGATCCACGGCCTCGGCAGTCAGGGTCTCTTCGGCAGCAGCGACCACTTGCCCACACACCTGTTCGTAGATCGGGTAAAGCAACGGGCCCTTGCTATCCAGATCGGTCTCCAGCAGCAACTTAAACGGCTGGCGGGGCAGCCAGATGTCCTCGGCCAGCACGGGCTGGGCGTCGAGCAGACGAAGGCGCTGCAAGTGGATCACATCGGCTGCGGGGGCCAGCCCCAAGGCCTGGGCCACGGCAGACGGGGCCGCCACGACGTTCATTCCCAGGATGCGACTCATCGGCACGACACGCTCGCCGTTGACCGCCTCAAAGCGGAAGAAGCGAAACAGCGAGGATTGGAACTGTGGACGGCGGATGAAGGTGCCTCGCCCCTGCTGACGCTCAAGCACGCCTTCGGCCACCAGCGCATCGATGGCCTTGCGCACGGTGCCTACCGACAGGTCGAATTCGGTCGCCAGCGCAGCCTCGGTGGGAATCGCTTCACCGGGGTGCCAGCGATTGTTGGCAATCTGGGCTAACAGATGGTCGCGTAGCTGTTGGTAGCGTGGCAGTCGTGTGTCGCTGGCGAGTGGAAGCATGGGCGTGTTCTCGTCTTGTTATATATACATCTATATGAATTTTTCGGGAGTATTTGCTTCGCGGCATCATCTGTCAATCCTCCATCGGTCAACTGGCTTCGCCCGAGCCTGCAATTGGGGGCGTCATGCTGCGACCACCTGCCACTGCGACCATCGTCTGCGCTGACGGCGCGCCACCTGTCGTGCCAGACTGGTTGACCGGGCCTCGTTATCCATTAAGCGTCGGAGTCACCATGTCGTTGTCCAGCGGGCTGATCGCCGCGGTCGCCCTGGCCTATATGGCCGTCATGTTCGCCATCGCCTTCTATGGCGACCGGCGCAGCACCCCATTGCCGCCCAAATTGCGTGCCTGGGTGTACAGCCTGTCGCTGGCGGTGTATTGCACCAGCTGGACGTTCTTCGGCGCGGTCGGACAAGCGGCCGAGCAGCTGTGGGCATTCCTGCCGATCTACCTGGGGCCGGTATTGCTCCTGGTCTTCGCACCCTGGGTGGTGCAGAAGATGGTGCTGATCAGCAAACAGCAGAACATCACTTCCATCGCCGACTTCATCGCCGCCCGCTACGGCAAGTCCCAGACGCTGGCCGTGGTGGTGGCCCTGATCTGCCTGGTGGGGGTGCTGCCCTACATCGCCTTGCAGCTCAAGGGCATCGTACTGGGCGTCAACCTGTTGATCGGCGCCAGTGCAGACGCCACCGGCACACGCGTACAGGACACAGCGCTAGTGGTGTCGCTGGTGCTGGCGTTGTTCGCCATCGTATTCGGCACGCGCAGCCTGGATGTCACCGAGCACCACCGGGGCATGGTGCTGGCGATCGCGTTCGAGTCGTTGATCAAGCTGCTGGCGTTTCTGGCCGTGGGGATCTTCGTCGTCTTTAACCTCTACGATGGGTTCGATGACCTGTTCACCCAGGCGCGCCAGTCCATCGAACTGCACGATTACTGGACGGAGACCATCAACTGGCCGTCGATGGTGGTCCAGACGGCCGTTGCCATGATGGCCATCATCTGCCTGCCACGGCAGTTTCATGTGACCGTTGTGGAAAACATCGAGCCGCAGGACATGCGCCTGGCACGCTGGGTGTTCCCGATTTACCTGGCCCTGGCCGCCCTGTTCGTGGTGCCCATCGCCCTGGCGGGGCAGATGCTGCTGCCGGGTACGGTGATATCGGACTCATTCGTGATCAGCCTGCCCCTGGCCGAGGCACACCCCAGCCTGGCGCTGCTGGCATTCATCGGTGGCGCGTCAGCTGCTACCGGCATGGTCATCGTCGAAGCGGTAGCGCTGTCGACCATGGTGTCCAACGACATGCTGCTGCCCTGGTTGCTGCGTCGCAACAACGCCGAGCGACCATTCGAGGTGTTCCGGCACTGGATGCTTTCGGTTCGGCGGGTCACCATCGTGGTCATCCTGCTGCTGGCGTACGTCAGTTACCGCCTGCTGGGCTCCACGGCCAGCCTGGCGACCATCGGCCAGATCGCGTTCGCCGCCGTGACCCAATTGACGCCCGCCATGCTCGGCGCGCTGTACTGGAAGCAGGCCAACCGCCGGGGCGTTTTTGCAGGCCTGGCGGCGGGTATTTTCCTGTGGTTCTACACCCTGGTGCTGCCCATCGCCGCCCACAGCCTGGGCTGGTCGCTGCAGGTGTTTCCAGGGTTGGCGTGGTTGCATGGCAACCCGTTGAATCTGCCGATCAGCCCGCTGACCCAAGGCGTGGTGCTGTCGCTTGCCGGCAACTTCACCCTGTTTGCCTGGGTCTCGCTGCTGTCGCGTACCCGCGTGTCCGAGCATTGGCAAGCGGGCCGCTTCATTGGCCAGCAGACCAGCGCCCGCCCCAGCAGCAAGCCGCTGCTGGCGGTGCAGATCGACGACCTGCTGACCTTGGCATCGCGTTTCGTGGGTGAGGAGCGCGCGCGGCAGAGCTTCATTCGGTTCGCCTATCGCCAGGGCAAGGGCTTCAACCCCAACCAGAACGCCGACGGTGACTGGATCGAACACACCGAGCGGTTGTTGGCCGGTGTCTTGGGCAGTTCTTCTACCCGTGCAGTAGTCAAGGCAGCCATCGAGGGCCGCGACATGCAGCTCGAAGACGTGGTGCGCATTGCCGATGAAGCGAGCGAGGTGCTGCAGTTCAACCGGGCGTTGCTGCAGGGCGCCATCGAGAACATCAACCAGGGCATCAGTGTGGTCGACCAGAACCTGCACCTGGTGGCCTGGAACCGGCGTTACCTTGAGCTGTTCAATTACCCGGACGGGCTGATCAGCGTGGGACGGCCCATTGCCGACATCATTCGCTATAACGCTGAGCGCGGCCTGTGCGGCCCAGGGGAAGCCCAGGTGCACGTGGCCCGGCGTCTGCACTGGATGCGCCAGGGCCGGGCTCACTCGTCCGAGCGGCTGTTCCCCAATGGGCGCGTGATCGAGTTGATCGGCAACCCGATGCCAGGTGGCGGTTTCGTCATGAGCTTTACCGACATCACGCCGTTTCGCGAAGCCGAGCAAGCGCTGCGCCACGCCAACGAGAGCCTTGAGCAACGCGTGGCAGAGCGCACCTACGAGCTGTCGCAACTGAACCAGGCGCTGACCGAAGCCAAGAGCCATGCCGAAGCGGTCAGCCAGTCCAAGACCCGCTTCCTGGCTGCGGTCAGCCACGACCTGATGCAGCCGCTCAACGCCGCCAGGCTGTTTTCTGCGGCCTTGTCGCAGCAAGCCGAAGGCATGACCGAAGAAGCCCGGCAACTGGTCCAGCACATGGACAGTTCACTGCGCTCGGCCGAGGAGCTGATCAGCGACCTGCTGGACATCTCGCGCCTGGAAAACGGCAAGATCACCCCCGACGCCAAGCCGTTTGCCCTGAACGAGCTGTTCGACACCCTTGGGGCGGAATTCAAGGTATTGGCTGCCGAGAAAGGCCTGGCGTTTCGCCTGCGCGGTAGCCGCCTGCGGGTCAACAGTGACATCAAACTGCTGCGCCGTGTGCTGCAGAACTTCCTCACCAACGCCCTGCGCTATGGCAAGAGCCCGATCCTGCTGGGGGCTCGCCGCCAGGGCGAGCGCCTGTGGCTGGAAGTCTGGGACAGGGGGCCCGGCATCGCCGACGACAAGCTGCACGTGATCTTCCAGGAGTTCAAACGCCTGGACAGCCATCAGACCCGCGCCGAAAAAGGCCTGGGCCTGGGCCTGGCGATCGCTGACGGACTGTGCCGGGTCCTGGGCCACACACTGGAGGTACGTTCCTGGCCAGGCAAGGGGACAGTGTTCCGCGTAAGCGTACCGATCTCTCAACAACCAGCCCTCGTCACTTCGGCGGTAGAGCAGCGCAGCGAGCCGCTGGCCGGGCTGCAGGTGCTGTGCGTCGACAACGAAGACAGCATCCTGATTGGCATGAACAGCCTGCTCAGCCGCTGGGGCTGCCAGGTGTGGACCGCACGCAGCCGCAGCGAGTGCGAGGCGCTGCTGGCCGAGGGCATGCGTCCGCACCTGGCCTTGGTGGACTACCACCTGGATGAAGGCGACACCGGCACGCGCTTGATGGGCTGGCTACGCACTCGGTTGGGCGAACCGGTGCCTGGGGTGGTCATCAGCGCCGACGGCAGCAAGGAAACCGTCGCACTGGTGCATGCCGCAGGCCTGGACTATCTGCCCAAGCCGGTGAAGCCCGCTGCCTTGCGGGCCCTGCTCAACCGTCATCTGAGCCTGGTGCAGTAAGCGCCTGGTCGGGCGCTTCATCGGCGAAGGCGCGTTCGAGCAAGTCGGGCGCCAGGCTTTTGCTGGCCCGGGCGCCGAGCAGCTTGAGCTGCTCGCTGCGACTGACCAGGTTGCCGCGCCCTTCGCACAGTTTGTTACGGGCTGCCGCGTAGGCCTTGTCCACCTGTTGCAGGCGGCTGCCCAGTTCATCCAGGTCCTGGATAAACAGCACGAACTTGTCGTACAGCCACCCGGCACGTTCGGCGATTTCCCGGGCGTTCTGGCCTTGGCGTTCCTGCTTCCACAAACTGTCTATCACCCGCAACGTGGCCAGTAAGGTGGTGGGGCTGACGATGACGATTTGCCGGTCGAAGGCTTCCTGGAACAGGTTGGGCTCGGCCTGCAACGCCGCCGAGAACGCGGCCTCGATGGGCACGAACAGCAGCACGAAATCCAGGCTGTGCAGGCCTTCGAGACGGCTGTAGTCCTTGCTTGACAGGCCCTTGACGTGACTGCGCAGGGACTGGACGTGCTGCTTGAGCGCCGCCTCGTCGTTGCCTGACACGAACTGCTGGTAGGCCGTCAGGCTTACCTTGGCATCGACCACCACCTGTTTGTTGCCCGGCAACATGATCAGCACATCGGGCTGGAAGCGCTCACCGTCAGCGCTCTTGAGGCTGACCTGCGTCTGGTACTCCCTGCCCTTTTCGAGCCCTGCGTGTTCGAGCACGCGCTCCAGGATCAGCTCGCCCCAGTTACCCTGGGTTTTCTGCCCCTTGAGCGCCTGGGTGAGGTTGGTCGCTTCATCGGACAGGCGCAGGTTCAGTTGCTGCAGGCGCTCGAGCTCCTTGCCCAGCGAAAAGCGCTCGCGGGCTTCCTGCTGGTAGCTTTCCTCGACACGTTTTTCGAACGCCTGGATGCGCTCCTTCAATGGGTCGAGCAGTTGGCCAAGGTGCTGCTGGCTGGTCTGGGCAAAGCGCTGTTCGCGCTCATCGAAGATCTTGGTGGCCATGTCGGCAAACTGGGCACGCAGGGTATCGCGGGCCTCCTGCAGGTCCTCGAGACGCTGCTGGTGGCTTTCCTGCTGCTCTCGCAGCTCGGCTTCCAGGCGTGCGGCCTGAGACTCCAGGCGGCGCTGCTCTGCCTCGCGGGTAGCGCGCTCCAGGTTCCAGGCATGGGCGGCGTCGCGGGCATTGTCCCGCTCGATCTGCAGCAGCTCCAGCTCTCGGCCCTGGGCTGCAAGCTGCGTCTGCTTGAGGGTATTGGCTTCGCTGAGGTCACTGACTTCATCACGACTGGCATCGAGTTGCGCCTGCAAACCGGCCTGGGCCAGCTGCGCTGCGTTCAGACGCTCTTCAAGCAAGGCACGCTCGCCATGCCGTGCCGCATGCCGACGCTGCAGCTGCATGACCCACACCAGGCACGGCACCGCGCCCGCCACCAAGCCCAGCAGAATGCTGGCCAGATCCACTGTCATGCCTACCCCGGTCACTGTCTGGCAAATTCGCTGAAGCTTAACAGCCTGACCGGCAGGTTGCCCGCGGCGCTGTCACATGCAGGGGTAATCAGTGCCCGAACCACTGACGCAGCAAACGGCGGGCCTCCTGGGATCCCTTCCCGGCCGCCAACTCCAGCCAGCTGCGAGCCTGCTCGGGCGCAGACGCCCGGCACGCTCGGGCATACTCCACCTGGGCGCGACAATCGCCTGCGCGTGCGGCCTGACGGAGCAGGTCATGGCCGATACGCCGATCACGGGCGCTGCCGCAGTCGCGGCAAAGCATCTGTCCCAGGCGGCTTTGAGCCACCACCACACCCTCGCGCGCTGGGCGCTTGAGTAACCGCCCAGCCAGGTGCTTGACCTGTGGTTTGTCGCCCAAACGCGAACTGTCGAGTAGCCACAGGGCAACTTTGAGCGCGAACCGTCCAGGGCGCTGTGGAGACGAGGGCATGGGGCTGGCGAGTTGTTTGCTGCGAGACTTCATGAGCGGCAGGTCAGGCAAATCGAAAAGCGCGCCACTCTACCGGTTTTTGACGTGCCGGCCTAATGCCGAGGACTTTTTTTATAAAAATTTCATGTGATTGTTTCTTGACGTTTGCAAGACGATGGATGGTCATGCGAGCTGGTCTGATTTTTGGCAAGACCCGAGACAATTTGGCGCCAACCCCGCACTAGAGCAAGCGGCGACGACAATCCACAGTTCCTGTGGATAAGTCGGTGGACAACACCCTATTCCCCCCCGCCAAGCCCCGAATTACGGGGGCTGCTGTCAAACTGACGATTTTTTCACCAACAAAAAATAGTGTTTTTTTTCATTGACTTAACTGGCCAGTCAAGTCATTGGCGACCGGAGCGGAAGGTAGGACGCGTTTGATACAAATCATCCTTTCGGTGTGAACAAGCCCCAGCCGGGCATCCGTTCGTGTGTCAGGCAGGCGTTCTAGGCATCCTCTAAGCGTGCTCTACCCCCTTCCCACCGGCAAAATTAAGGGCCATACTGCTCGGCTACCCAAGCGCTCCAGGGCTTGCCTTCATTGAAAGGTTCAGGTAGGATGCGCCTCGTTAGTACCAAGCTGAAAGTCAATTCTGGCCAACAATGTCCTTGCAGATTCGCTTTCCCAACAGCGCGCTGCTGAAACCAGGACCGGCCCTTTCGATGACTCGCCCGCAGCCGATATGCTGCCGCGACATCCATCACGAGACTAATTGATCAGGATCCCGCACGAAGGCCCAGAACCTTGGCCCCGTGTGCTGCCTGTCCTCTGAAGTACCTACCAGTCAGCCCAAGCGCCCACTTTTGATTGCGCTCCTTCTGGCTGCTTTGTTCCAGCAGGTTCTCTCGTCCCTTAATAAAGACGTCACTGGAACGTTTCTATGATGCACGGATCTACTCCCCGTGTTTAATGCAGGAACCTCCAATAATATGCAAACTCAACATCAAATCCAGGCTGCAATCGGTACCCTTTCCCAAGCGTTCTCGCCGCTGAAATGCTTGCTCGTTGCACCACGCAAGGGCAGCTTCAGCTTCACGCTGGTGGACGAACACGGTATCGCCTGCCACACCGAACGTCTGTACCACGAGCAGTACAGCCGCAGCGAACCGCTGCAGGCCGTTATCGCCCGTACCCGCCAGTCACTCACCGCGTGAGCGGTGAATGCTGCGGCATTCACCCGTCAAATACACCCCCTCCCCGCTTGCCTGTACAAATCCAGCGTAATTGCCTTCGGGTATATCGCTCGGGTTGTCAGGCAGCAATCGATTTAAAAACAGCCCTTTACATCATCCTTATCACACTACACTTCAACTCGAGCGGTGCACGCCGCTTCCGGCGGGCCTGACCGTTCATCCAGCTGCCAAGCGCCTGCGCCCGTCGGTCTCTTACTGCTCGGGGGCACCATGGGTATTGCGGCCAAAGAATTACGTCAGCATGTCATCAGGCCCACACTGATCTACCTTGACCGCCACTGCGTGAGCGCCGAAATGTTGTTGCTCGGCATTGCTGCCTGCCAGTCGGCATTGGGATCGGCGCTGCACGGTCGACGTGGGCATGGTCTGTTTCGCATAGATGACCAGCGTCATCGGACGCTTTGGGACGATTACCTGGCACGCGATCCCGACTTGGCCAGCCGTGTACGCGGCCTGGCCAGCCAGCATGCCTTCCTGGGCGGACCCGACCTGGAACTTACCGTGAACCTGCGCTACGCCACCGCCATTGCCTGGCTACTTGTCGAAGCTCAGGCTGTGACCTTGCCTGCAGTGGACGACCGGATAGGCCAGGCGCGCATCTGGCGTCAGATTTTCAACCCCCAGGGTCGCTTGCGAGACTTCACAGAAGCCTGGCAAGCCTGCGTGGATCAGAAACTGCCAGTGGCTTCTTGAGACGGTTCTTACAGACTCAACTGAGAAAGGGAATTTTAGTCGGATTGTCCTACAAAACCGCTCTATCTCCTGCGATTGCGCCTATAGCGCGGCGCGTGATTTGTTGGTAGCTTTTCGCCTCGGAGATCCCAAGGAGTTCTAATAATGAAAAAAGTAATGCTCAAAACCTCCCTTGGCGTTGCTGTTGCGCTCGCTTCGAGCCAACTGTTCGCCAGCGGCTTCGCGTTGAACGAACAAAGCGTCAGCAGCATGGGGACAGGTTTCGCGGGACGTTCCTCTTCTGCCGAGGATGCCAGCACCGTATACGGCAACCCGGCCGGCATGTCCCGCCTCAAGCGCCAGCAGGTCACCGTCGGTGGCGCAGCGGTCATCGCCAAAACCGATATCTCGGGGCCTGGCAGCAACCTTGGGGGGGAAACTGACGGTGACATGGTACCGGTCGTCGGCGTGCCCATGGGTTACTACGTCAAGCCCATCGACGACCACTGGACCGTCGGCTTCGGTGTCTACGTGCCATTCGGTCTGGTCACCGACTACGGCAGTGACGACGCCGCGCGTTATTGGGGCAAGAAAAGCCACGTGGAAGTGGTGACATTCCAGCCTACCGTCAGCTACGCCTTCAATGACAAGGTGTCGATCGGCTTCGGCCCGACCTTCAACCGGATCAAGGGCGAACTGGGTTCCAACCTGATCAACCCGGTCACTCCCGGGCGCAACGACGGTGAAGTCAAGATCAAGGGCGACGACACGGCGGTCGGCTATAACATCGGCCTGATGGTGCAAGCCACCGACCGCACGCGCATCGGCCTGACCTATCACTCCATGGTCGACTACAAGCTCGAGGGCAAGACCAAGGTCAACACCCCGCTGATCGGACCTTTCAGCGGCAGCAAGTTCGATGCCTCGCTCAAGATCAAGACGCCGGAGTCGGTGGACCTTTCGGTCACTCATGAGCTCGACGATCAGTGGACGCTGTACGCCGGCAGCACTTGGACGCGCTGGAGCCGTCTGAAGGACATCACTGTTCAGAACGATGTCCCGCGCCCATTGATCGGCTCAGCCTTCCAGACCATTTCGGAAGAACAGAACTGGCATGACACCTGGGCCCACGCCGTGGGTGCGTCGTACAAGGTCAACAAGGAGTGGGTGCTGCGCACCGGCTTCACCGTCGACCAGTCGCCGACCAACAACCAGGATCGCTCGCCGCGCATCCCCACAGGCGATCGCAAGATCTTCAGCCTGGGCGCCGGCTGGAGCCCGAGCGAGGACATGACCATCGACGTGGCGTATTCCTACCTGTGGGAAGAAGACACCAAGGTCAATCAGGTCAGCGCCACCAAGGGCGCCTACCGTGCCAAGTACGAGAACAGCGCGCACGGTGTAGGGGCGTCCCTCACTTACCGCTTCTGATCATTCCCGCTACTGGAAAACCGCCCTCGTGGCGGTTTTTTCATGTTGGCACTTGCCAATCTTCGCCAAGACGGTCGCGCAGGTAATGCATGAAGGCGTTTACCTTGCTCGTGAGTGCGAAGCGATCGGCCACGCAGAGATAAACGTCCATGGGTTCTGTCTGCGCATACGCCTGTCCGTCAGGGCTGTATTCGAACAGCGGCACCAGGGCACCGCAAGCCAGGTGCGGACGTGCAATGAACGCTGCCAGGCGAGTGATGCCGCCGTCATGCACCGCCATCTGCGTGAGCGCATCGATGTCGTCGCAGATGAGCACGTCGCCGAATTCGGGCTCCAGGCGCTGCCCATCACGCATGAACCCCCAACGCAACAGACGGCCATCGACCGGGTAGCGAAACACCAGACAACGGTGGTTGCGCAGGGCCTCTGGCGTTTGCGGTACACCGGCACTGGCCAGATACCCTGGCGCTGCACAGCAGACGAAAGGAATGCGGGCGATGTGCTTGGCGACCAGGTGCTCGTCCAGCTGGGGCGTGATGCGCAGGCTGACATCGATACCTTCACGTGCGTGGTCAACCTTTCTGTCGCTCATGACCAGCTCGATCGAGATACGCGGGTACAGCTCGCTGAACGCAGGTATCAGTGGCGCCAGGACGTGACGACCGAACGCGGAGGTCGAAGCGATGCACAGCCGACCTTGGGGCTCGGTTTCAGGCGTCATCACCGCTTGCTCAGCGCGCGCCAGGTCACGCTCTATCAGCCTGACATGCTTGTAGTACTGGGTGCCGGCGGGAGTCAGGGTCATGCGCCGCGTTGTGCGGGTCAGCAGGCGGACCTGCAGGTGTCCTTCAAGACGCGCCAGGTTCTGGCTCACGGCGGCTGGGCTGATGCCCAGGCTGCGGGCGCCCGCAGCAATACTTCCCGCTTCGACGACCTTGATGAAGCTGCGGATGGCGTTGAGCAGGTCCATGCTATGCCCTTGGGATTCGTAAGTTTTGCTTTATAAAGGACTAAGGCGCAGCGGTCTACTGGGGGAGCGCCGTGGGTTGATAGGGTAACGCCTCAATCGGACTCCAGGAGGTCGCATGACTGATGCCACTCAAAGCCGTCGCCGCAGGTTGCATGTGAATGCCACGCCGTATGTGTTTGCCTTTTACATGTCGGCCATCATGGCGTTGCTGATGTGTTTCGTGATTACGGCAGCCAACGCCGGAATTGATCAGGATTATATAAGCAACGTGCTGAAAGCCTATCGATTGGCGATGCCGGTAGCCTTTGTTTGCGTGTTGATTGTAAGACCGATTGTGGGAAGGCTGGTTGCGATGACCGTGTATGCGGGTTGAATCGTGATGCAGCTGCCATTGCTGATATATAAATTGATCATCAGTAATCGCTACCCAGGGCACTCCCGCCAATAAACCCCCGCTCCAATTAACGCCAATTGCTCTTGCTCTTGCTCTTGCTCTTGCTCTTGCTCTTGCTCTTGATCTTGATCTTGATCTTGATCTTGATCTTGATCTTCGCGACTTCAGAAGGCCGAACGCAGGTCTTGCGGAGG